>JAFIEM010000087.1 GCA_020832555.1 Natronohydrobacter sp.
TGGCAAAGGCGCGCAGTGTATCGGCCACAAGATCATCAAAGCGGATTTCGCGCACCTCGATCGTGATGCCGTTATCCATGGCCGAGAATTCCTGCGCGAAAACGCTCTCCGGCGCAGAGGCGCTTTCGGTCCACATGGTCAGGGTGACCTGCGCGTGCACAGCGCCGGCGGCAAGGCCAAACGCAATCGCGCTGGTCGTCAATAGTCGGGTCATTTCAGATACCTCCGTAGTTGTTTTGGGCCCGGCATTGGACGGCCGGGTCATTGGGGTTGGAACAGATGTGATAGTCTATCACGGGCCGTTGCACGCAAAAACACAGGCGGTTGGCCCCAGGGGGCATCAATTGTCGCAAGCGCGCCACCAGAATAAGCAATCCCGCTCCATGTGTGGATCCAGTCTGCCCCGTCAGGAAGCTGCACACTGCGCGATGTGGCGCCCGGCTGAAGCACTGGGGCCACCAGCATGTCAGGCCCCAGCATATAGGCATCCCCCCGTCCGTGCAGATCGGGCTGGTCGGGGAAGTGGTAGAACAGCGGTGCCATCACGGGATCGCCGGTCTGGGCATGATGCGCAAAGGCCTGCGTGACATAGGGGCGCAGCCGTTCGCGCAACGCAAGCAGCGCCACCAGAACTGCTTCGACCTGTGGCCCATAGGACCAGACCTCATTCGGCCCGCCAGTATTGGTGAAAATATTGAATGTATCCTGCCCGTAGCTGACCGGCTGACCGGGTTCTGGCGCGGGGACGCCCTCAGGCACACGGAAACCGTGCAACCGGCAAATGGGTGAAAGCACGCCGAATTCGAACCAGCGCACCAGCAGGTCGCGGAAATCATCTGAGCCGCCATGCCCGTCATAGAAGCCGCCAATATCCGTTGTCCACCAGCCAAGCCCCGACAGACCTGCATGCAGCCCTGCCGGTATCTGGGCGCGGAACCAGTCCCAATCGGACCAGACATCGCCGGACCACAGGATAACACCGTGCTTCTGCGCACCCGCCCAGGCCGAACGGCACAACAGCACTCCATCCCCTGCGCCGGCGGCATTCAGGCCTTCGCGGTAACCCTGCGCGTGGACAAGCGGATAAGCACACAGCATTTCTGCCCCGTTGCCAAGGCTGGTGCGGACATTCTCGGGGTGCGCCGGGCGCATTTCCGGCTCGCAGGCGTCCAGCCAGAAATGCCGGATGCCGCGGTCAAGGTAATTGCGCTTAACCGTCTCCCAGTGAAACGCGCGAGCATCTGGGTTGAACGCGTCATAATAGGTGAAGAACCCCGCGCCAAACGGATCCTTATCCGGGAAGGGAATGACCACAGGCACTCCGCGTTCAGTGGTCAGCAGATGGCCTGCTTCAGTCATGCGGCGGTAATGTTCGGAACTTGCCGAAACGGTCGGCCAGATCGAGACCATCACTTCGATCTCCATCTCGCGCAACTCGGCGACCATAGCCTCGACATCTGGCCAGTCATTCGGGTCGAATTTCCACTCGCCCTGCCGTGTCCAGTGGAAAAAGTCGATCACAATGCAAGAAAGCGGCAAGCCCCGCCTGCGGTATTCGCGCGCAACGCCCAGCAATTCATCCTGCGTGCGGTAGCGCAGCTTGCACTGCCAGAAGCCTGTCACCCAGTCCGGCACGTCGGGCGATTTGCCCGTGGCCTGCGCATAGGCGCGCAAGATGTCGCGCGGTGTGTCGCCCAGTGCGACCCAATAGTCGAGGCCCCCTGTCGCCTCGGCTGTCCAGCGCGTGATGTTGGTCGCGAATTCGGCGCGCCCAACAGCGGGATTGTTCCACAAGAACCCATATCCGCGAGACGAGATCACGAAGGGGATCACCGCATGCGCGTTCTGCTGCAATAACGTGGTGGAAACGCCCTTGAGGTTCATCTGACCATGCTGCGGCTGGCCAAGCCCCCAGATCGCCTCGTCCTCATAAGCACGAAACTGTTGCTCCAGCCGCCAAGACCCAGACGCCAGCGCCTTGAAATTGCGCGTCCTTGGCCCTGCGAAATGCGACCGCGCTTCGGCCAGCACTTCTGCACCGGTGTCCGCCCTGACAAAGCGGATCAGGGGTTCATGGCGCACATCGGCGCCATAACGTTCCTTTAGCGTGATCTCGGCACGCAGATTGCCGGCCGTGATACTGGCGCCACGCGCAGCAATCTCTATTTGCGCGGGCGGCGGATCACAGGGCAAAAGCGCATCGACAGCCAAGGCACCAGCATCCGCCTGCGGACCGGCACCCGGTCGCGCCTGCACGCGCAGCGCGTTTTCACCCCAAGGCCGGATACACAGCACTTCGCCCTGAAACCGGCAAAAGAGTGCGCCATCCTTTTGCGAAAAAACGATCATTTCCTACCCTATCGCCAGATAGGCACCGTCAAGGATGACTGCCGTGCCAGACATGTAATCGGCCTCTTCCGAGGCGATGAAAGCAGCGAGCGCCGCGACCTCTCTGGGGTCAGCGGCACGGCCAGCGGGGATGCCTGCAATGACCTCTGCCATCACATCCTCGGGGATGCCCTTGACCGCCTCGGTCGCAATCAATCCAGGCGCTATGGCCACAGCGCGGATATCGGGCGCATGATCCAACGCGAGCGAGCGGGTCATGGCCAGCACAGCGCCCTTTGTCGCCTGATAGGCGGAAAACCCTTTCTCGCCGACAAAGCTCTGCACACTGGCCGTGTTGATGATGACACCTTTGCCACCTTGGGCGCGCATCTGCTCGACCGCAGCTTTTGCCCCCATCCAATAGCCCCGAATACCGACACCTGTGATCTGGTCGAACTCTTCCAGTGTCTGTTCATGGATGGGTTTGAATACGGCCGCGAAGGCATTGTTGTGCCAGATGTCAATTCGCCCGAACCGTTCTACCGTCGCGTCCGCCAAAGCGCGCACTTGATCCGGGTCCCTCATGTCGGTCTGCTGAAACGCTCCGCCGATCGATTGCGCCAGATCGGCGCCGCTCGGGTCGATATCCGCGATCATGACCTGCGCACCTTCGGAGGCAAAGCGTTCTGCGCAGGCGCGACCAATGCCCTGCGCCCCGCCGGTAATAACGTAGACGCGGCCCTTGTGCCGATCAGGCACGGGAAAGTATCGCGCGCTCATGCCCCGCCCCCAAGGATGACATGCTCTTCGGTCACCAGAAACTCGAGAGATTCTGCAAAATGCGTTGTATCTTCACCTGCAATGCGGCCCTGCTCCGAGCCGAGCCCCGCCTCCATAGCGGCGCTGTCATCAAACCAGATTTCAGCCGAACCATCATAAGGCGCAGCCGGCTGCGCGCCGGGATCTCCCGCAATATTGATCCGATAGCCACGCATGCCAGGGATGGCTGCGGCCAAGGGAGCGTGGGTGTTCAGCCAATAATCGCGGAACGCGTAAAGATCGAGATCCGGTCTGCGCCGGACAAGTGCGACAAGTTTTATCATGCTCAACCTCCCGAACTGAATGATGGACAGAAAATCCGCCATCGTCAATACAAACGTTTGTATTTATCGCTTGGCCAAGTCTTTTCATCTATGTTACGGTTTCAGAGCGCAAATCTAGGGGACAAAATGCAGAAGCGCGTCAGTCTGAAAATGCTGGCCGAGAAGCTGAAGGTCGACGTCTCGACCGTGTCGCGGGCCCTGCGCGATGACCCGCGCGTGAAACCCGAGACACGCGATATGGTGCAGGCGCTTGCGCGCCGATTGGATTACCGACCGAATGCAGCTGCGCGCGCCCTGAAAGCCGGGCAAAGCGGACGGATTGCGGTGCTTCTCTCGCCCCCTCAACAGCGCTTTGCCAGCCCGATCTTTCTCGAGCTTCTGTCCACACTTGACCAGCACCTGCGAGAAACCGGGCGCAATCTGGCAGTGTTCGCGGCGCGCACCCGTGATGAAGAGGCGGAACTTGTTCGCCAGATCATCGATGAGGGGCTGGCAGACGGAATCGTATTGGGTCGCACCCGCAAGAACGATCCGCGCATCAGCTTCCTGCTGAACCGAGGGGTGCCATTCGTTACACTTGGGCGTACTGACTGGCCCAATGCACACCCTTGGGTCGAAATCGACTACAGCGAGGCCGGACGCCTTGCCGTGCGTGCCCTGTTCGACGACCTGAAGGGCGAGCTTCACATTGTAGCGGCGCCCGAAGGCCTGAACTTCGCAGATTACTACGTCGCAGGCGCCCTGAAAGAAGCCGCAGTTCTGGGGCTTCCCAAGCCAAGGCTCTGGCGGGTCGAAATGACCGAAGCCGAAGGTGCGCGCATCGCGGGTGAGATACTGGGGCAGACCGGCTCTGTCCCTGCATTTGCCTGCATACAGGATTCCCTTGCGTTTGGCGTGTTTCGCGCTGCAACAGCGGCAGGCGCTGTCGTTGGGCGAGATCTTACGGTTTTCGGCGGGCAGAACTTTCCGGGCTCCGAGCATACCTCGCCACCGCTCTCCACATTCTCGACGGAGGATCACCGCATCGCCGACCTGCTAAGTCAGGTCATGCTGCGGCGACTGGCACAGAGCGCAACCGGTCCTTTTGAGACGCATACGGTATTGCCCACAGTATTGCTGCGCCAGTCACATAAACTGGCGCAGAATGAAGCCTTTATCCCAGTCAAACAAAGCGGTTGACCAGATTCTCCAGACGCTCCTGCTGTCCAGAGCGTGGGCTTGGGTTTATGCCATCTGCCCGCACCCTTGCTGCGATGCTCTCCAGATCCAGCCCCAGCAGATCGGACTGATCCCAGGTATCATAGCGCGCGTTGCGTGACGCGTCCAATCCACCATCCTCGAGTATCTCTGCCGCCGCGATCAGGCCGCGCGCACAGATATCCATTGCCCCCACATGCGCCAGCACCAGATCTTCCGGGTCCAGCGATTGGCGGCGCAATTTGGCATCGAAATTCGTGCCCCCGGTGGTGAACCCGCCCGCCCGCAGGATTTCCAGATAGGCCAGCGCGACTTCGGGCACGTTGTTCGGAAACTGATCGGTGTCCCAACCCGATTGATAGTCATTGCGGTTCATATCAATCGAGCCGAAGATCCCCAAGGCGGCCGCCAAGGCGATTTCATGTTCGAAACTATGCCCTGCCAAAATGGCGTGGCCCTGCTCGATATTGACCTTGACCTCTTTCTCAAGGCCAAAATCCTTAAGAAAACCGTAGACGGTCGCCACGTCGAAATCATACTGATGCTTGGTCGGCTCTTGTGGCTTTGGCTCGATCAGGATCGTGCCCTTGAAACCGATCTTGTGCGCATAGTCGACAGCGATCTGCAGGAACCGACCCGCCTGCTGGCGTTCGCGTCGCAAGTCGGTATTGAGCAGCGTCTCGTAGCCCTCGCGCCCGCCCCAGAGCACATAGTTTTCGCCACTCAGCTTCTTGGTCGCATCAAGGCAGGTCTTGACTGTCGCTGCCGCGAAAGCGAACACATCCGGGTCAGGGTTGGTGGCGGCGCCCGCCATGTAGCGGCGATGGCTGAACAGATTGGCCGTGCCCCATAGCAGCTTTGTGCCCGTGGTCTCCATTTTGGTGCCGATATAATCGGTGATTTCATCCAGTCGCGCGGTGTTTTCCGCGAAATCCTCACCCTCGGGGCGGATGTCGGCGTCATGAAAGCAGAAGAAGGGTTGCCCCAGAACCCCGAAGAGTTCGAAAGCCGCATCCGCTTTCAACCGCGCATGATCCATGGTGTCGCCAAACCACGGGCGCTGAAATGTCTGACCGCCGAAAGGGTCGCCGCCAGGCCAGGCAAAGCCGTGCCACCACGCCACCGCAAAGCGCAGATGATCCTCCAGCCTTTTGCCCAAGATCACACGCTCCGGGTCGTAGTGGCGATAGGCGAAATCGGTTGTCGCCGATGGGCCCTGGTAGTTGATTGCGGGGATATCGTGAAAATAGACAGTCATGTCAGTCCTCTTATGGCAGCCTGAGTAGCCTTGAAGTGGTCGAAGCCCTCATCAAATGCCGCACTCAGCGCCGGGTTGGGATGTATCTCTCGTTCCATCGGGGGCTTGCCGACCAGTTCTGCACCTGCGCCCGTCGCAGCCATCAGGCCAAGCCGAGCAGCGCCAAAGGCCGCGCCGAAATCACCTGATTGCGGGACATGAACAGGGGTATTCAACGCCGTGGCGATGGCTTCCAGCCAATAAGCTGACCGCGCACCCCCACCGCTTGCGATCAGGCTGCCAGGCTCTGTGCCAGTCGCGGCCAATGCGTCACGGCAGTCACGCAGGGCGAATGTGACGCCCTCCAGCACTGCGCGGGTTGCAGCTTCCTTGTCTGTGGCATGTTCAAGCCCAACGAACGCGCCACGTATCGCGGTATCATTCAGTGGCGTCCGCTCGCCCCCCAGATAAGGCAGGAAACAGGTCTTGCCGGGTGCCTGCAATGGGCCCAAAGCCTCGGCGAGCGCACTCGCGCTTTGCCCGGCCAGACGCCCAAACCAGTTCAGCGCATCCGTGGCGGCCAAAATCACCCCCATCTGGTGCCAGCACCCCGCAAGAGCATGGGCGAATGTGTGAACCGCCGTTTGCGGCGCAGGAGCATAGCTGTCACAAGCGGCAAAAAGGACGCCAGAAGTCCCGAGAGAGACAAAGGCATCGCCAGCACGCACTACACCCATGCCAATTGCCGTAGCCGCATTGTCGCCGCCGCCACCGGCGATGGGCAGATTGCGCGGCAAGCCCAACTCATCGGCAAGACCTGCGCGCAAATAGCCGGAGATCTCTGATCCCTCGACAAGACGAGGCATATGCGCACGGGTCATTTCTGTTGCGTCCAATAACGCATCGGACCAGTTCCGCGCGCCAGTATCGAGCCAACTTGTTCCGGCAGCATCCGACATTTCGGCGACATGCTCACCCGTCAGCCAGAGCCGCAGATAGTCCTTGGGCAACAAGACTTTTGCCAGGCGATAAAACGTCTCGGGCTCATGACGCGACACCCAGACGAGCTTGGGTGCGGTAAAGCCAGCAAACACGATATTCCCAGTTATCTCGCGGAAACGCGGATCGGCATCTAGGTCAGCAGCCTCGCTCGATGCGCGCGTGTCATTCCATAAGATAGAAGGACGCAACACAGTATCAGCGGCGTCCAGTAAGGTCGCCCCGTGCATCTGGCCAGACAGCCCGATCCCCGCAATCCTTTTGAAATCCGCCTTTGTTCGGAGAACTTCCAGAACCGCCTTGGCCGCAGCAATCCAGTCATGTGGGTTTTGCTCGCTCCAACCTGGAAGTGGACGCGATACCTGCAGGGGTACTGTCGCCTCGGCCACCAGGCATTGAGCATCATCGACAATGACACCCTTCAAGCCGGATGTTCCAAGGTCAAGTCCCAGATACATGCGCCACCTCATGTTACATGCGAAATTCTTGCATGATCAGCCACACGCCGTCAATACAAACGTTTGTATTTTATGTCGGGCGCATGTATGGATGTATCGAACGACAGGGTAATCGAAACGGGGCAGACCATGTTCAAAACGACCGCTACAAGCATGAGCGCACAGCTCAATGGCGAGACTCTGCTGATAGAAGCCGTTGGCGAAAACGGCTGCCGCGTGCGGATCACGCGCAATGCCCGGCTGGAAAGTGATCGACCCAGCGCCCTGTTGCCCGACCTGCCGGACGGCGCGCCAAAGGTTGAGAAAGACGACAATCAAGCAAGATTGACCAATGGTCATACATGCGCAGAGCTTCGTCTGGTTACCCGCGGAATGGGGCCCGCGCTGGAACTGCGCTTTACCGATGCGGCCACCGGACGAGAACTGCTGGTCGAAGAAATGCCCCATATCCTCTGGCCCGGCACACGGCACTGGAAATCGCAAGGCGGTGCGCTCTGGTCTCTGGAAAACCGCTTTCAAGCGCGCAAGGGCGAACGGTTTTTCGGCATGGGCCAGCATCAGCATGGCCAGTTCGACCTGAAAGGCTGCGTGATCGACCTGCATCAGAAGAATACCGAAATCAGCATCCCGTTCCTCTTATCATCCGAAGGCTATGGGCTGCTATGGAACACGCCCGGTGTGGGGCGCGTGGAACTGGCAGAAAACCGCACGCTCTGGCAGGCCGAGGCGATCACACAACTGGATTATGTCGTCATTGCAGGCGAAAGCCCGCGCGATATCCTGCGCGACTACACGGCACTGACAGGCCGCCCACCGGAAATGCCCGATTACACGCTGGGCTTCTGGCAGTGCAAGCTGCGCTATGAAACCCAAGCCGAAGTGCTGCGCGTCGCGCGCGAACACAAGGCGCGCGGGCTGCCGCTGGATGTGTTGGTGATTGATTTCTTTCACTGGACCAAAATGGGCGAGTGGAAATTCCGCGAAGAGGAATTCCCCGACCCCTCTGCGATGGTGGCCGAGTTACGGGCGTTGGGTATTACACCCATGGTGTCCGTCTGGCCCACAGTGAATGCCAATGCCGAAACCTATGGCACATTGGTTCGGAATGGCTGGCTTGTGGATAGCGCGCGCGGGGCGATGGACGGCTCGATCTTCTATGACCGTGAGCCTGATGGCATGAACCCGCTACGCTTCTATGACGCCACCAATCCGGACGCCCGCGCCTTTCATTGGGACCGCGTGCGCGACGGGTATGCGCGCCACGGCATCCATGCTTTCTGGCTGGATGCGAATGAGCCTGAAATGTATCCTTTCCACCCTGACAATCTGCGCTTTCATGCGGGCGACGGGCGCGATGTGGCCAATGCCTATCCGTTCCTGCACCATCAAGGCTATGCAGATGCTTTCGCACAAGACGAGATCACCGATGGCATCCTGTTGTCGCGCTCTGGCTGGGCAGGGTCGCAGCGCTTTCCGGTGGTGCTGTGGTCGGGGGATGTGAAATCCACCTTTCCCGATCTGAGGCGTCAGTTGACAGCGGGGCTGAACATGGCGCTGTCGGGGATCAGCTGGTGGACGACCGATATCGGCGGCTTCAAGGGGGGCGATATCGGCGATCCGGCGTTTCGCGAACTTCTGGTGCGCTGGTTCCAATGGGGCGCGTTCTGCCCTGTGTTCCGTCTCCATGGTTTCCGGCAGGACGCTGCGCGCGATCCGCGTTTCGGGCATGAATTCAGCTTCGGTGGCGCAGATAATGAGGTCTGGAGCTTTGGACCAGAGGTGGAACCGATTCTGACCCGCTACCTGCATCTGCGCGAGCGCCTGCGCCCTTATCTGCACCGCCTGATGGTCGAGGCCGCGCAAACCGGCCTGCCGCTCATGCGCCCACTGATGGTGGATTTCCCGGAGGATCCACAGGCAGCGGACATACAGGACGCCTATATGCTTGGGCCTGATCTGCTGGTCGCGCCAGTGTTGGAGGCAAGCGCCACGACTCGCAAGCTCTGGCTGCCCGAAGGCACGGACTGGCGTTGTGCATGGGACAGCACTGCGCATCAGGGCGGGCAATGGGTCACGCTGCCCTGCCCGCTGGACCGTATCCCGGTGATGATCCGCGCGGGTGTGGAAATGCCAGCCTTTGCCTGAACCCTACCCGGCGCGCCCCGAACGGGTGCGCGTCTGTACACGGTAAAGCGATTTCGTCGCGGTGATGTAAAGCTGCGACAAATCCGCCCCGCCCCATTCGACATTGGTGACCATTTCGGGGACAGTGACATGCCCGATCTGCGCACCGTCAGGGGCAAAGATATAAACCCCGTCGCCCCCCGCAACCCAGAGATTGCCGTCTTGATCGACGCGCATTCCGTCGGGCACGCCTACGGGCATCACGGCCAGATCGCGCAAGTTCGAAAGCAGCCAGCCAGGACCAGCATCCAGCGCGACGATCTTGTGATGTGTTTCCGAGGAATCCGAGACATAAAGAGTCTTCTCATCCGGGGACAGGCATAGCCCGTTGGGGCGGTAAATCTCCGTGCAAACAGGGCGCGGCGTGTCTGCATCCGGCCCGACCGCAAAGACCCATGATCCGGGCAATTCCTGCGCCTGCTGGTAGCCATGCAAGCCCCCCTCCAGATTGCGCACGCCAAAGGGCGGATCGGTGAACAGAATCGTTCCATCCTGCGCGCAGATCACGTCATTGGTGGAATTGAGAACCCGCCCCTGATGCGCGCGCGCCAGAACCTCGCGACCTGCGAGCGTGCTCGCGTCCGAGAGCGTCAGAGCGGAAAGCGTCCTGGTCGAATGTTCGCAGGCGATGACCCGGCCCGCTCGGTCACGCGTCAGCCCGATGGCGAAATGGGAATTGTCGCACCAGACCGACAGCCCCTCGCCGTCGCTCCAGCGCATGATCGCATTGCCGGGAATGTCGGTAAACAGCAGGCAGTTCGCTTCCGCAATCCAGACTGGCCCTTCAGTGAAGCTCATCTCGCCGGAAAGATGTTCCAGCGTGCCATCGATCAGATCATTCATATCGTTCCTCCCTTGCCCCGCGCCCAGCGGTCGATCAGCACCACGCCCACGACAAGCGCGCCCTTGATCACCTGTTGGGTGTTGAAATCTACATTCAGAATCGCCAGCCCATTGTTCAAGACCCCGATCAACAGCACCCCGAGTGCCGTGCGCGGGATCGAACCATACCCCCCGCCCAGCCGCGTGCCTCCGATCACCGCCGCCGCGATCGCGTCAAATTCCAGGCCGATGGCCCCGTCTGCACGGGCGTTACCAATGCGCGCGATCAGGATCATGCCGACCAGACCCATCAGTGCACCCGTCAGCGTGAAGACCAGAAGCTTGACGCGCTCAACCGGCAGACCCAGCATCGCGCTGGCTTCCGCATCGCCCCCCACGGCGCGGATCTGCGCGCCGAACCGCGTGCGCGCAAGCAGCCAGCCCATCAGCACAAAGACTGCGACCAGCCACCAGAATGCCGCGCGTTGACCCAGAAAACTGCCCGTGGCGAAGAGCGACCGGAACCAGTCAGCAGCGAAGAGGATCGTCTGCCCGCCAGTCAGCGTAAGCGCCACACCCTGGGCCAGAAAGAAACTGACCAAAGTCGCGATAAACGCAGGCACCCCAAGCGCCACCACCAGCACGCCATTGAGCAGGCCAAACACCGTCCCGACAAGAACCGCAATCGGGATGGCCCAGATACCCCAACCCTGCGCCAGCGCAAGCGCGGTCACGACAGCGGCGGCGGATGCAACAGCCCCCACGCTCAGGTCTATCTCGCCCATAAGTATGACGAAGGTCATCGCCGCAGCCGCAATCCCGAGGATTGCGACCTGACGCCCTATTCCCAACAGATTGGCAGGGTCACGAAACGCAGGGCTGAGGATCAGAAGTGCGGCGACAATCGCCACGATTGCGAAGGCAAGACCCAGATCGGCCATGCGTTCCGACAGACTCACCGACGAGCGCGCAGTCATTTGCCACCTGCTGCCACACGTTCCAGCACCACGGCCAGAAGAATGATCAGTCCCTTGATGATATATTGCGCGTCAATATTGACGTTCAGAAGCACCATCCCGTTATTGAGCACCGCAATCAGTGCCGCACCCATCAATGTGCGTCCGACAAAGGCACGACCACCGAACAGGCTGGCACCGCCGATGATGACAGCCGCAATCGCATCGAGCGTCAACGCAGGCACTGAACCCGGCGCACCACTGCCCAAGCGCGCAGCACTCAGGCAGGCAGCAATCGCGACCAGCGCGCCCATGATGACAAAGACCATGATCTTGCGCCGCGTCACCGGCACGCCGGACAGCGCTGCGGCTGCCGGGTTGGCACCCAGCGCAAACAGTTCATACCCCGCGACAGTGCGGTTGAGATAGAGCACACAGGCGAGATACGCCCCCGCCACGATCCAGAGCGGCACCGGCAGACCGAGAAGGCGGTCATCATAGAAAAGATCAAGGAACTGGTCGTTCATGATCGCCACCGATACCGAGCCCGTAAAGACAAAGGCCAGCCCCGTCGCGATGGCCATCATGCCAAGGGTTGTTATGAAAGAGGGAATATCGCCGATGACCGTGATCACCCCGTTCAGCCCGCCGATACCCATACCGATCAGCAGCACCAATAGCACGGCCAGAGGCCACCCCATACCCGCGGCCATGAGCTGTGCCAGAATCACCGACAACAGCGCTACGACAGCGCCGACACTCAGGTCAATCTCGCCCAGCAGGATCACCATCGTCATCCCGAAGGCCACCAGCATCAAGGTAGCGGAATCCGTCACCAGCCGCTCGAAATTTCGGGTGTTCAGGAAAAACTCGCTGGCATAGGCAAAATAGACCACGACAAGAACCAGCCCGGCATAGGGAAGCAGATCGCGCAAGATCGCGGCAATACGGCGGGCGCGTGTCATGGTCGGGGTTGCTGACATGGGCGATGCTGTCATGCTGCGGGCACCTTTTCATCAAACGCCAGCTCAAGCAGCGCTTCCTCGGTCGCATCCACTGCGGGCAGTTCCCCTGCAATGCGCCCCTGCGCCATGACGGCAATGCGGTCGCAAAGCTGTAGCAATTCCGGCAATTCCGAGGAGATCACCAGCACAGACGCCCCCTGTTCGGCAAGCTGCCGGATCAGGTTGTAGATCTCAGCCTTCGCGCCGATGTCGACCCCGCGTGTGGGTTCATCCAGCAAGATGACGCGCGGTTCAGTGGCCAGCCATTTCGCCAGGGCAACCTTCTGCTGATTGCCACCAGAGAGCGTGCCAACCACGGTTTCCGGCCCTGTCGCCTTGACGCCAAGTCGTGCCATCCAGTCCCGCGCGAAATCGCGGAGAGTGGCGGGCGACATCCAACCGCGCCGCGACAGCCGTGGCAGGCTGGGCAAGGCGATGTTGCGACCCACTGACAAAGGCAGCACCACGCCCAGTCCCTTGCGATCCTCCGAGACATAGGCAATCCCCGACTGCATCGAATGGCGCACGGACAGCGGCGTGAAGGGCTTTCCGAACAGCTGCATCTCGCCGGCATCAGCGCGGTCGATGCCTGCGATCAGACGCGCGAATTCCGTCCGGCCGGCCCCCATCAACCCCGCAAGACCCAACACTTCGCCCTGATGCAGGGTCAGATCAGCGCCACGCACCGCCTGACCACGGCGCAGGCCTTGGACCCGCAAAGCAATCTCGGCGCTACGCGCCTTGCCTTCGTGTTGTGCCTCGGACACGTCACGTCCAACCATGGCACGGATCAGCGCCGCGCGGTCCAGCCTGGCCGCATCATCGGTCAAAATATGGCGTCCGTCGCGCAAAACCGTGATCCGGCCCGCCAGGGCAAAGACTTCGGACATGCGGTGCGTGATATAGACGATCCCGGTTCCAGCAGCCTTGAGCCGGGCGACCAGCGCGAACAGCAGTTCCTCTTCATTGCGCCCGAGCGAAGATGTGGGCTCGTCAAGGATCAGCACACGCGGTTTCTGGGCCACGGCGCGGGCAATCTCGACAATCTGGCGCTGACCGGTTGAGAGGCTGCGCGCCAGACGGCGCGGGTCAAGCGGGATGGCAAGGTCGCGCAGGATCGTTTCGGCCTGTTGGTAGAGCGCAGCCTTGTCCAGCCATGCACCACCAAAGCGCGCTGGTTCCCGCCCGATCAGCAGGTTTTGCGCGACATCCAGATTTTCCAGCACCGTCAGTTCCTGAAAAACCGTGTGAATACCAGCCGCCTTGGCGTCGGATGGGCGGCCAAAGCGGACAGTCTGGCCGTCAAGCTGGATCGTGCCGCTATCGGGCTCAAACAGACCTGCGGCGATTTTCATCATCGTGGACTTGCCCGCGCCATTTTCACCCATGAAGGCATGCACTTCGCCGGCGCGCAGATCAAAGCGCGCGCCATCAAGCGCGCGCA
>JAFIEM010000088.1 GCA_020832555.1 Natronohydrobacter sp.
GCCAGATCAATTCATCCTAAATCCGATCCACCAAATGCCGGGACTGAACACCTAAGGGACAGCGTACCGAGTGACGGCAACCCAGTGCGCGGCCCGCGGTGACCATCTCATTCGCCGCCACTTGCCCATGCGGGCAGGTTGTCCAAGCCAGCCTTCCAACTGGTTGATCCAGCTTTCAGAGGTTTTGCACGGACTGAATGTCCGCTACCATTGGCCGGGCCCGATCAACCGCGTTTGCAGCGAACGGCAGTTTGCCGCCCCTTGCGAAGTTGACGACAGGATCGACGTGCTCGGCCCATTGCCGCCAGTCGGTCCTTTGTGGGCTGCAGCCGGAAGCTGCCGTTCCTGTCCGAGGCGGCTTCATCAGGATGCATCGGGTGTAGCTTACCCGGCTTCCGAACCATGCGGCAGGCCGCAGATTTTTACGTCTACCCGGTAGTAGGAGATGGTGCTGGACCGTCGCGGCTTCACCCAGTTATGCGTCCGGGCGGCTTTGGGTCATGTCCTTCAAGATGGTGCGCATTACCCTGCGCCGTGAGTGTTTTCAACGCTCGAGCGCGCTTGCGTGGGACAAGAGTGCTGATACGTTATTCTACCAGCCGACTCGAACTGAGCAATCCCTCGCGCTCCAGCATTGGATAGGTGACCGCGACAAAGAGCGAATTGATTTCTTTGAGGTCGCGTATCGTATCTACATGCATAGTGCTGGTTTCGCGTGCCTGGATGTCGCCGGCACGGAGCCGGCTTAAGTGGTTTGCTTCACTCTGCTGTTCGAGACCCCGCAAACGCTGTTTGCTGCGAACAAGAAGTCGCGCCATCTCAACATCGCCGGAAAACAAGGCGGCGTAAGCTCTGCGTGCATTGGTCACTACTTCGGCATGAACAGCTGTGATTTCGGCCCAGCCTTCATCAGAAAAATGAACTCCCCTCTCGAACTTCTTTTCGGCCTTCGTAAGAAGGTTGCGTGTGATAATGTCGGAAATCTGTTCAAGTTTTATTGTGGCGCTCAATATTTCATCTGCTCTGGCCGCTTCCGAGATATCCATGACATCCGACGGAATACGAGCGACATATAATTTAATTTTCGTATGAAGTGCGTCGACCTCATCATCAAGTTCGCGAAGCGCAGTCAACACCTCCGGCTTCGGTGTGTTATATAGGTTGGGCAGGTGCCCGAGCATGGATTCGATCAGCCCGTATATCACCGTCATTTCGCGCTGCGCATTCGCCAAAGCAACCGATGGCATGCCAAGATCAGTATCATTCAAGGAACTACGGCGTTTCTCCAGCGCTGCGCTGTCGGATGCCTCGCTTTGGCGCAGAACCAGCTTCAGACCGCGCGCAAGCGGCGTCGCCAGAACCATCCCTACCAAGAGCAACGCACCGTTCAGTGCTACATGTGTGACGACAAATGTTGCGCCGTCTGTCTCCTGACCGATCAGGAAACCCAGTTCATCCGGACTAGGATGTAGCGTCAAAAGAACGATCAGACCTAGGACTGCGCCGCCACCGCGCAGCACAAGATTAGCCAATGGCACCTGTCTGGCGAGGAAATCCTGTCCGCGCATCAGATACCAAGGGATGATCGACGCGCCCGCATTCACTCCCAGAACCAAGGGCAGAATCAGCGCTGCCGGCATCAAGCCTTGCTGCGCCATCGCAGCCAGCACCAGCACGGCTGCAATTGATGAATGCAACAGAATTGTGAATAGGGCAGCCAACAGAAACGCAGAGAGCCAATCATCAGCCAGAAATCCGAGCGCCGTAGGCAGAAGAGCGCTGTCACGCAGTGGAGCTGCTGCGTTGCCGATCAACCGCAATGACAGAAGGATCAAGCCGACACCGAGCAGGATCTTGGCAATCTCTTTGCCGCGCGCCGTACCTTGGCCGCCAGTCGCGTGCCGATACAAGATCAGGCCGACCAAAAGCAGAACCGGCATCAACAGCGACAGGTCAAGGCGCAACACCAATGCTACAACTGCCGATCCGAGATCCGCACCGAGCAGTGCAGTTATCCCACGCACTACCGACACGAAGCCCGCTCCGACAAACCCCGTTACGATCACAGCAACTGCCGTTGCACTTTGCAGCGCCATTGCAAGTCCAGCACCTGCAGCGGCGGCCCCGATGGGGGATCCCAGAGCTTTTCGCAAGACATCCTTGAGGACGTGGCCAAAGGCCCGCTGCACGCCGTTCTGAACCAGGCGGGTTGCCCAGAGCAGAAGTGCAACGGCACCTGCCATTTCGATGAGGATCAACGAGGCGGACATGATTGCAGTTCCTTTGGCATTCGGTCATGAGCCGGGTTGACCGAGCCTCTTGGGGCATGTTGCTGAAAAGCGGTTCCCGGTTTGCGTTCCTCAAGCATTCGACGTCAAAAAGGAGAGAGGGCGCAGCGCGAATGCAATGAGCGCGACACCCTCTAGTCGGACAGCGTTGCCTCCTCTTGTGGAGCGAACAGCCCGAGATTGAATCCTTCGAGCCGCACATCGTCTGACGACGCATCGGCGAAATTCAGAATGGTGCCGGTCCCGGGCGTAACCGGCACCAGCTTTTCCTGATCAAGTCCCAAGAACGCAGACAGTGCTGCACGCACAACCCCGCTATGCACTATTGCCAGCAAATCGCCGTCAGTTCGGCGCAACCAGTCACGCAGTCCTTCAGCGACTCTCTCGCGAAAACTCTCAAGGGTTTCTCCATTTTCCGGGTAGTAGCGACCGGCGCGCCAAGCCCAGTATTCTTCCGGCTGCGTCGCGATCAATTCAGGCTTCGTGCGACCGGTCCAATCGCCCATGTTCAACTCGCGTAGCCGAGCATCGGCAGGCGCGTCTTCGAACCCCATGATGCGTGCAGTTTCGCGACAGCGACCAAGATCGGAAGAGACTACTCCCTTAGGTGCCAGCGCTCGCGCGAAATGAATGAAGGATACAGCCTGTTGAACACCACGCGGCGAAAGCGGCGCGTCGGCATGTCCCTGGAGCCGCTGTTCTATATTCCAAAGCGTCTCACCATGACGAACAAGTATCAGCCTCATTTCGAAATCCTGTCCCCGTTTTCGTTAAATACCGCATCTGGCGCCCGCAAGAAGCTGATCTCTATTGTTTCGCCAGCAATAGCTCGAAAGAACCCATCCACCATGGCTGTAATTCGCAGATCACCGACCATACATGTAATCATGGTTTGCCCTGCAATAGGAGACGACTCTGCATATGTGGCCTGCATCACCGGAACACCATCATGTCTGCCGACAGTTATATCCTGCGCTCGATACAGAAGTTGCGCCTTGCCATCCCCTTTCGCCATCGATGCGGGAGCAAGTGCTGTGTCGCCATGACAAAGCTGGTCGCCAACAGCTTGCACCGGAATGACATTTCCCGCCGGAGTTCCGAGAAAGGTTGCGACAAAGGTGGTTTGCGGTTTCATCAAGAGTTCGTCGGGTGAACCGAACTGCTCAACCCGACCGCCGCGCAGCACAGCAACATGGGTGGCCATGGTCATGGCCTCAACCTGATCATGGGTAACATATACCGAAGTTGCCTTGGTAGCGCGGTGGATACGCATCAATTCGCTGCGCATATCGACGCGGAGTTTTGCGTCAAGATTTGACAGCGGTTCATCGAGCAGCAGAATCTTAGGCTGGGGACCAATGGTCCGCGCAATCGCGACGCGCTGCTGCTGCCCTCCCGACATTTCGGCCGGATAGCGCGTACGCAGTGCCGAAATATCAAGAAACTTCAATACCTCTTCGATACGGCGGGCTCGGTCCTTGCGACTCCAGCCCGCAACCTTGAGCGGCCAGTCAATGTTACCCTCCACTGTCTTGTGGGGCCAAAGGGCATAGCTCTGGAACACCATCCCTGCGTCTCGGGAGGCGGCGCTATGTATAACCCCCGCTTTGCCATTGGAGACAACCTTGCCCCCAAAGGCGATTTCACCGTCACTTGGCGGCTCAAGCCCGGCCAGCATCCGAAGAAGGGTGGATTTTCCACAGCCGGACGGCCCTACCAATACCAGGAAGGCACCAGTCGGAACCGAGATATTGATATCCGACACGGCAGATACATCGTCGAACCGCTTATGCAGATTCCGAATTGCAATGGCCGGTTCGGTCGAGTCTGTCATGCGCTCGACGGATTTCAGGTTTTTTTCCATTTTTGCACCCTATTCTGCAGGAGGTGGGCAAGGAACGACGCCAAAAGACAAAGCACGAGGATCAACAGCGTGACTGCATTTGCGAATTGCATGAAGCCTTGGCTCGCATATTGAAACGCGATCATGCTCAACAGCGGGGTCGACGCGCTGAACAGCAGCACAACCAGCGACAGGTCGCGTACAATCTTGACGAAGACCAACAGTCCGCCCGCCATGATCCCACGGATAGCTAGCGGAACGATAATCTCCATCATCCGACGCATTGGCCCTGCACCCGTCAGCCGCGCGCTCTCCTCAAGATCGGCGGATAACTGACTCAGCACCCCCCTGCCTGATTGCACGGCATAGGGCATGAGGTTTGCCGTTGCGGCCATGGCGATCAGGATAAACGTGCCGTACAGTGCGGGGATTGGCCCAAATGATGTACCATACATCGCGATATAAGCCGCGGCCATCGCGATCGAGGGGATGAACAGCGGGACGAATGACAGCTGGCTGAGGACCCGTGTGTAGGGCGAGGCTTTATAACGAACAATAGTGTAGGCGATCATGAGACCAACAAGCATCGCGCATCCAGCCACCGTCAGCCCAAGCCGAATCGTGGTGAATATTCCGTCGATCAGATGGGGGTTGCGAAAGATGCCCGCCTGACCTTCAGCGATCTGCGTGCCGCCCTGTCCGATCCAGTAATGCAGCGTCCAGTTCGAAAACAGCACACCTGGACGAGGTGCCATGCTGGATGCGAAGAGCACAACAATCGGAACGATCGTGGTGATTACACCAATGGCAGTGGCGAAAGCAAAGAGCGGCCAGCGCCATCGGCCCAAAGTGAAGCGCTTTGTCCGCGTACCTTTGCCGGTGACCGTGACAAAAGCTCTCCGTCCCGAAACGAAGCGGTCACTGAAATACAACAGTGCGGCTGCCGCGATCATCAGCAAAAGCGCCAGGACGTAGCCGCGCTCGATATTTCCTGTTTGGACCATCCCGTATATCCGGGTCGACAGTGTTTGCATCCGTACAGGCGCACCCAGTAGCGCGGGTGCTGCAAAGTTCGATACAGCACCTGCAAACGCCAGCATTCCGCCCGAAATCAACGCAGGTGTGACGATCGGCAAGACAATCCCGAACAGAATACGTCCGCGCTTCGCCCCGGCCATCTCGGCGGATTCCACAAGATCCCCACTGACTGAACTCAGCGATGCCGCGATCAGCGTGTAAGCCAAAGAATAGAACTGTGCGATTAGCACAATCAGCGTCGGAACAAGACCCCACGCCAGCCAATCCGGGACCGGAATCCCGTTAGAAGCCAAATATCCCGCCTGTCCACCGATCCTTTCGTTGCGGAACAATGTCGCCCACGCCAATGCGGATGCAAAGCTGGGAGTCATGAATGGGAGGATCGACATGACCGCAAGAAATCGCCGCATTGGCACATCGGTCAGCACGATCAGCCATGCCAGAAAGCCGCCCAACAGGACCGAGCCAATGGTCACCCCAAGACCAAGAATCACGGTGTTGCCAAGTGGTCGCCACCACAGGTTTCGCGATAGCGGGCTATTGGTGACGGCCTGCCATGCCGCCTGCCCATCGGGCGTGAGCGTGGCAAGCAGGATCATCATCAGCGGCGCAACCACAAGCAGCGCAGTGAATGCGAGCATGATCAATGGGACAAAATCACGTGACTGGACGGCACGCGCCAGCCAAGGCACGCGAGCAGTAAGCAGATTCATGGGAAATCCTCCGGTTCAAGTCAGGGCCCGGGAAGCCGGGCCCCGACAGGATGGGTCACTGAAGCGTGATCACCAGATCGAGGATACGCTGGCGCGCTTGACCCGTGCGCTCAGGGTCAATGAGCCAAAGATTGAGATCTTCGAAAGGGATCGCATCAGGATGATCCACAATCGTGCGGCGGGCGGCGTAATCCCCCTGAACCGCAAAGGGCTCAAACCCTGTCCCGCCGGTAGGACTGTCGTCGCCCATCAGATAGTCGATCATCAGGCGCGCTGCAGCAGGATGCGGGGCATTCTTGCTGAGTGCAAGCACAGTTGGAAAGAGGATTCCGGCCCCCGGAACAGTTTCATTCGAGATCTGCAGTGCCATTCCGTCACGTTCATTGTTGCGTGAGGATGAATAAGTCATGAATCCGACTGGCTTGGACCCTTCGGAAATTATGCCGACGGCGGATCGAAGCGTTTGCGTGTCATTTATCATAACGACGTCATTGTTGAACAAATCACGGATGAATTGCTCTCCTGCGCCTTCTAGGTCTCTGTCAACTTCAATGGCTTTGCCAAACTGCGCCTCGTAGGCTTCTGCCATGGCATCAGCCTGAAGCGCGATTTCCACCAGCAGGTCCAGTGTCTCACCGCGTTGAGTTGGATCATCAATCAGAACGCGGCTGCGCCATTCCGGCATCGTCAACTGCCACAGATTTGAGATCGGCGAGCCATCCGGGTGAGCCGCTTCATTGTACATCAGAGCTCTGGTAGACAGCCGATGTGTCAGAAGATTCTCGCGCAGCGCTTCGGGTACGTCTGCCTTCACCCGCTCGGGTATGTAGGCTTCCACCATGCCTGCGGGCAACAGATCACGATACACAACCGGCGTTTCGGACAAATAAAGAACATCTACAGCATATATTCCCGCACGCTGCTCGGCCTGAAGTCGGGCAATTTGACGCGTGGAATTCAGGTGAACGGCTTCGACCTCGATTCCAGGATACTTCTCTTCGAAACTAGTCTTGATCTGCGCAATCCGACTTGAAAGGGACAGGATCGTTACCTTGCCTTCCTCCAAGGCATAGGGCAGCAATTCCTCTGCCGTCATCGTGTCGAAATCCTGTGCCTGCGTCGGCGCGGCCACTAGGGCCGCCGCCCCGAGCAAGACACCTGACAGTGTCATCTTTAGATGGTGTTTCATTGGTTTCCTCCTCCTTTGTGGTCCTCGAATTCTGCAAACAACTCAGAGAGTCGTTCCAACGAGCCGATAGTCGCAGCTTCATGACGCGCCGCGAGTGTGAGTAGAATTGTGCTGACGATAGCGAGGGGCACTGTCGGAGTTTGAAACTCGCTTTGCGACCGTCCCCGCGGCGCGGCCAGAATTATCTCCGCGCTCGGGGTCATAAATAGACCGGCAAGGTCGGAAATCAGGATCGACGATGCCCCGGTTTTGCGAACATGCGACATGATGGCAGAATAGGCTGCAGGCTGTCGCCGAAATGCCAGCGACAAAACGACATCCTCTGAACTCATGCCGACCAGCCTTTCGGCGATATCGCGATTGCGGCCACTCAGCGCAATTGTAGTCATACCGAAACGATTGAGGCGCCGTATCAGAAAATGTGCAACGGCTTGCGCGTGTCCCTGAGCAAAAACGAAGACCTTTCGCCCGGCGAATATAGCGTCGGCGGCATCGTTGATGCTAGCCTGCGACACTGCATCAAGCAAGCCTTGTAGCGCAGCAATCTCAGAGCCGACCAGATCAGCGAGGAAGTTTCCCTCGGCTACCAACTCGACTGAACGGCGCATGCGTTGGGCGGCATCATGCGCCTTGAGCATATCCTGCTGAAGCGCGCGGCGCAGTTCCGGGTAGCCCTTGTAACCCAGTTTCTGGGCCAAGCGCGTCGGAGCAGCACCATGAACATCAAGCCGTTCTGCGAGCTTTGGCCCCGACAGCAAGGCCAGCTCGTCCCTGCGCTCCAGTAACGAATTGATCAAGCGATGCTCTGCTTCGTTGAGCTTTTCGCCGACTGCGCCAACGCGTGAAAAAATGTCAGACGCCATCGTAGTTTTCCTTTCTGATTAATAATTAATAGAAATTTTCATTACTGTCAACTTTCAAACTGCTCTCCGCTACCGTAGGCAATCCTTCCCTTCAGTTCTCAGTGGTAACCATTGAATCATCGTCAGGATGACACGAAATCTGCCAACTGCGGCCGTTGAAGGCCGACAAGGCGACTGGCCGCTTTAGTCATTTGCCGCACATGCATTGCTGCAAGGTCACAGTCGGCTGTCCGCCCGATGCGATTATCAGATCTTGAACGGCGGTTAGTGTTAGGCTGTGCTGTCGGCATGGCCGAGGACGTGGCGGGTTTGGCGGACAGGAGAGAAGCCATGTCCATCGAAACTTTACCTGCCCTTCGCCCCACCCGTGCCCCTTGGAACAAAGGCCGCATCATTGGCCAGAAGCGGCCACTTCTTCCCAAGCATGTCTGGTCCATCCGTGTCCGGCTGGAAATGGCTGACAACAGGCGCGATCTTGCGCTGTTTAACATGGCTGTCGCGAGCCAAACTCCGGGGTTGCGATCTGGTCTGCCTGAAGGTGAACGACATTTACGCCGCAGGCCGTGTCAAGGAACGTGCTTCGGTCACGCAGAGCAAGACGCGCAAACCTGTGCGGTTCGAGATCACCGATACGACCCGCGTGTCCCTGGAACGATGGATCAAGGATCCTGAAATGATCGGTTGTGAGTATCTCTGGCCCAGCCGTCTCCATGCCAGCCCGCACCTGTCCACGCGGCAATATGCCAGGATCATGCGCGATTGGGTTCTCTCGATCGGGCTGGAAGCAAGCGCTTACGGCACCCATTCGATGCGGCGCACCAAGGTTGCCCAGATTTACAAGAAGACCGGCAACCTGCGCGCGGTGCAACTGCTGCTTGGCCACACGAAGATGGACAGCACTGTGCGCTATTTGGGCGTTGATCTGGATGATGCGCTGTCCTTGTCGGAAGGGATCGACCTGTAAGCGTGCCCGGCCCAGAGTCGCCGGACGAGTTGATCCTACTCTGTGTTGCTGTATCTTCCGAAGCCGTCGCTCGACAGGTGCCACGCGAAATTCTGATGAGGATCGTTGCTCCATTCGCAGACAACTGTCGTCAATGGCTGGTCTGATGCATCGCTTGATGCCTGTCCGTTCGTTTCATGCTGGTTGTCAATGAACGAGAGAGTGTCGTAATGATGGCGAAACGATTCAGGACTGACAATGCGAACCCATCTTGCTGTTCTCCTCTCTCTCATGATCGCTACCGGATGCACGGTCGGTTCGGGTGCGGTGGTCAAAGGTGCCGGGCCAGATGATCTTCTGAAGCTTCGTGAAGGCCCGGGGCTCGATCAAAGGATCATAGTCGGACTGCCTGACGGAACGCGCCTCACCCGTCAGAACTGTGTGACAACTGATGGTAGGGTCTGGTGCCGGGTGTTCCTTACGGACACGCCCAGTGTCTCGGGTTATGTTTCGGCGGACTATCTGGCGCATCGTTGACAGCGGTGTCGGCCCAAAGCTGCCGGTCCACCTCTCAAAATAAGTTCGCCGAAGCCGCCGTTGAGGCGCAGCGCAGCGTGACCCGGCGGGTCTGGAGTGTTTTGTCCCAGACATCTAAAGATACTGGGCTAAACGACACCACTCAGAATGAGCTGAACAACGACAATATGAATTTCGAGACATTATACGCTCAGGTTTGCATATCTGATGATTTGTGCGAGTCTGGAAAGCTGAACAGTGTGAAGGACGTTTGAACATGAAGCTTCCGACGATTTCGATCCCGCTTGTGGTTCTGGCCACTGTCGTCTTTGCAAATCCGGCGATACAAGCCTCCGAAGATCGTATCCTCACGCTTGGTGGCGCGATTGCAGGCGGCAAAGTCGCGCTGACCCGCGCCGATGTTCTGGAGTTCCCGCAGCACCAGATCGTTACCACAACCAGCGTTACCGATGGCCCGCAGACCTTTGAGGGGTTCCTGATCCGCGACCTGCTTCAGGATTTGGACGCTGAGGGGGACGTTGTCGTAGCGCGCGCCCTGAAT
This sequence comes from Natronohydrobacter sp., assembly GCA_020832555.1. GTDB lineage: Bacteria > Pseudomonadota > Alphaproteobacteria > Rhodobacterales > Rhodobacteraceae > Roseinatronobacter. The sequence continues at coordinate 9,956 of JAFIEM010000088.1, forward strand.
GACTACCAGATCGAGATCCCGATCTCTGATTTTGAACGCTTTGATGTTGTTGGCGCATTGTCGATGGAGGGTGTCCCGCTCAGTTCCCGCGACAAGGGACCGATCTGGATAGTCTATCCGCGCGACGACCATCCTGAATTGCAGGACATCCGCTACGACACGCGTTGGGTCTGGCAGCTTGTATCGCTGCATGTGCAATGAGCCTTGGCCAGACAAAGGGCCTGTGGCGGTCAGACTGGCTGTCTTATGCATTATATGTCCCAGTGCTCGCGATTTTTTTGGGGGCGCTCATTTTTGCATTGGCGCAGTCTTCGACGCTGGAGCGCGATATGCGCATCGCGGCCACGCAAAACATGCTCTGGGTGGTCAGTCAGACACAAATGGAAATCTATGCCCTGGCCCTTTCCGTGTCGGCGCCCGACCGCGACGAAGATGCGATCGCGCGCCGCTATGATCTGGCCATTTCGCGGTTGAATTTGATTCAGCAAGGCCCGCAAGCACGGTATCTGGAAACGCTGGGCCATCTGGATGGCATCGAACGCATGACAGCCGCGCTGCTGGATCTGGATCCGCAGCGCCGCGGCCATACCGCGCGGCTACATGACGCCCTGGCTGATCTGTGCGCGGATTTGCACCCCCAGATCAACCGCATCGCCAATGATGTGATGATCGCTGATTGGGACAAAGCGGCTGCGCGCCTGGACACTTACCGCGATACGCAGCGGTTGGTCATGGTGTCGGTGACATTTTCGTTGCTGGCGGCGTTGGCGATCACGTGGTTGCTGCTGAGCAAGCAGCGCCAGCTGTTTCATGCCGAAGTGCAGACCCTGCGCGCAAGCCGCCTGTTAAAGCAAGAGCAAGACACGGCATCGACCTACCGTGATTTCGCGGCGATCGTCTCGCATCAGTTGCGCACGCCGCTGACCCTGATCGACAGTGCCATGCACCGTCTGGAGCGTCTGGGAGATGATGTCTCGGCGTCAGAGGTATCCCGCAGGCGGGCCGTAGTCTCTGGCGCGATCGGGCGGCTTGTCCGGCTCAGCGATACAGTGCTACTCTTGGCAAGGATTGACAATTCGCAAATTGGGGTCCGGTTCGAACCTTTGCACATGGCCGACATCGCCCGCACCCTTGTGGCCGAGGCGCAAGCCCAACACCACGTGCGCCGAATTGACCTGTCCTGCGCCGAAGGGCCGCTTGTCGCCTGGGGAGACGGCGATCTGGTGGGTCATATCATTGACAACCTGCTGTCCAATGCACTCAAATTCAGTGCCCCCGACAAGCCTGTCGAGATGCGCGTTTTCGCGCAGGGCCAACAGATCGCCTGCGCTGTCTCTGATCAGGGCCCCGGTATCACCGAAGTGGATCAGCCCTATGTCTTTGACCGCTACTATCGCGGCCAGCCCTATGTCGAGGGCGTCGGGCTTGGCCTAGCGCTGGCGCAATCCCTGGCCAGGTTGCAGGGCGGCCATATCAATTTGGAAACATGGCCGGGAAAAGGATCGGTCTTCACCTTGTGGCTGGATGCCGCACCATCAGGCAGCAGAAGCCAGAGGTCAGACAATTGACGGGTGCCCCCCTGATCTTGTGTTGCGAGGACGAGCCCGAGCTTTTGCGCGACATCTGCGACGAGCTGCAAGCCGCAGGTTATCGCGTGGCCGCCGCCAGCAACGGGACAGAGCTGATTGCGTTGCTGCAGGATTGCACCCCGGATCTGCTGCTTTGTGACATCATGATGCCGGGGCTGGATGGCTACGGCGTTCTGGAACGGCTGCGCCGCGATCACCCGCATCTGGCGCATGTGCCGCTGGTGTTCCTGTCTGCGCTGTCAATGACCGAAGCGGTCATCAGGGGTAAACGCGCCGGGGCGGATGACTATCTGACAAAGCCTATAAATTACGAAATGCTTCTGTCCACGATTGAGGCGCGTCTGCGCCAAAGCACTCAGGCGCGGGCGGGAATTTCGCATGTTGCGGGGTTTGGTCAGCATTTGCTTGAAACTCTGACCGTGGGAGTGCTGATCTATACCCCAGAGGTCGCGCTGATAAAGGCAAATGCGGTTGCGGACCTGATACTCACGGAGAAAGGCGCTGAAATCCGCGCGGCGCTGAGCGAGCCAGTGCGCATGCTGGGCGCGCAAGCACGCGCAGGCAAAGAAGACAGCATGTCGCTACTGCTGGACGAAACCACCGCCTGCATTGCGCAACTCCATGCCTGCCCGCCAGAGCCGCTCTCGGGCACGCCCGCGATGGTGATGGTCTTTTTGACAAATCAGGGCTCGCAAAGGCCCTTGTCTCCTGCTGCCCTGACCGCCATGTTCGACCTGACGCCTACCGAGGTGCGCGTGGCACGCCATCTGGCATCGGGCCTGCGTCCTGATGAGATTGCGCAGGAACTGGGCGTGGCCGCGACTACAATCGCGTTTCATTTGCGCAATGTGTTTTCCAAGACAGGCACCCACAGGCAGGCAGACCTCGTGGCGCTGTTGTTGTCCTTGCCGCTGCGCGGCCCGTCCTGATCCCCGCTGTTCAGACGGGGCGCGCGGTTATGCCACCCGCTAGAGTGTTCCGGCGCGTTCCGCAGTGACGCCGCAGGGGCGCTCTGCCAAAAGCAAGGGGTACAAAATGCAAAATACGATTTCATCCAGAACGATAGCCGTCGCGCTTATGGGGTGCATGCTGTTGGGCCCTGGCCCCCAAGGCGTTCTGGCGCAAGCCGGTCAGGTCACGATCGAGCCCGATCACGATCTTGATCTCTTTCAAGGGCGCCAATCGCGCAGCGGTGACACCCAGTTCCCGGGCAATACCCTGTTCCCCGGCTCCCATTTCTCGCGCGCCTTTCCGGGGTCCCATTTCACGCCCCGGCAACAAGCGATGCTGGAAAGGCAGGGCATCCGGACGATTGGTGATTTCATCGCCGCCGATGCGGCCGTGATCGCGCGCGTGACCGGTGCGCCGCAACGCTCTGTCATGGGTTGGCAGCGCGAGATCAGTGGCAAGCTGCGCTGAGGCAGGTCCAGCGCACGCAGCCAGATCCAATACGAAGGACATAATCAATGTGGGACTTTTCATTCAGGCGTGGCCTTGGTTTGATGATGCAAACCATGCCATTCGTAGTGTTGCGCATGGCCGTCTATTTCGGCGCAGCACTGGCCTATGTTCTGGTGACTGGCACCGGCGCGGGCATAGGCTGGGGGATCGGCGCGCTGGGGGATGAGGGCTTTCGCGCTTCTGCCACGTTCTTTGGCGGGCTGTCAGGCTTCGGGATCGTGCTGATCGTGATGTACTGGCTGCGCGAATACATCCTTTACATGGTCAAGGCAGGCCACATCGCTGTCATGGTGGAATTGATCGACAACCGGCCCATGCCGGGCGGGCGTAGCCAGATCGGTCATGCACAGGCAATGGTGCGTGAACGCTTTGGCGAGGCCAGCGTCCTGTTCGCCATTGATCAGCTCATCAAGGGTGTCTTGCGGGCGATCACCGGGCTGATCCGCGGGGTGTTCACGGTGCTGCCCATTCCCGGCGTGCGTCAGCTTGTCACCATCCTGCGCGCCTTTCTGCGCGTGGCGGTGGGATTCATTGATGAGGTGATCCTTGCCTATGGCATGCGAACCCGCGCGACAGATCCTTGGGGCTCGGCGCGCGCGGCGCTGGTGCTCTATGCAC
>JAFIEM010000089.1 GCA_020832555.1 Natronohydrobacter sp.
CCCCCCCCCCCCCCCCCCCCCCCCCCCCCCCCCCCCGCCGCCCCCCGCCCCCCCCCCCCCCCCCCGCGGCCGGGGGCGGGCTTTGTGTAGGGCATGGGGCGATGAAACAACTTCCCTCGATTGATGAGTTGCGCGACTGGATCGCGGACAATCCCGGCGCCACCCGACGCGACATCGCCAAGGCGTTCGGGATCAAGGGCAGTCTGAAAATCGACCTGAAAGCGATGCTGCGTGATCTGGAAGCGGATGGCACTCTGAAACCCCGGCGCAGCAGTTCGGGCGGCAAATTGCCCCCTGTCACTGTGCTTGATGTGCTCGCCCCCGATGACGAAGGCGATCTGTTCGCGCGCCCGGTCGAATGGCGCGGTGATGGTGCGGCCCCGGTGGTATTGATCGTCACCCAGGCGGGCGACCCGGCACTGGGACAGGGCGACCGTATTCTCGCGAAACTCGACGCCATTCGTGGCCCCGATTACGACTATCAGGCGCGGATCATCCGCAAGCTGGGCGCAAACCCCTCGCGCATTCTGGGCATCTTCCGCAAGGAAGCGCAGGGCGGGCGGATCGTGCCCATCGACAAGGGCGCAGACAAATTCTGGCAGGTCGCCGATACGGGTGACGCGCAGGACGGCGAGTTGGTTCATGCCGAACCTGTCGGCAAATCCCGTTTCGGCCCCCTGCGCGCGAAAGTCATCGAGCGGCTGGGCGATCCGACCGCGCCCAAGGCCGTGTCACTGATCGCCATTCACCAGCATGGCATCCGCGACGAATTTCCTGATGCGGTGATCGCCGAAGCTGACAAGGCCGGGCCTGTGCTAGAGAAAGGCCGCCGCGACCTGCGCCCATTGCCCCTGATGACCATCGACCCCTGGGATGCGCGCGACCATGATGACGCGATCTATGCCGAGGCGGACCCGGACCCCGAAAACCCCGGTGGTTTCATCCTCTGGGTGGCGATTGCCGATGTGGCGGCCTATGTGCGCCCAAATTCCGAACTTGACCGCGAAGCGCGCAGGCGCGGCAATTCCACATATTTCCCCGACCGCGTGGTGCCAATGCTGCCCGATATCCTGTCGGGTGATTTGTGCTCGCTGCATGAAGGGGTGGACCGGCCCTGCATCGCGCTGCGTATGGTGATTGCGGAGGATGGCACCAAGCGCAGCCATGACTTCATGCGGGCGATGATGAATTCCAAAGCCTCGTTGACCTATGAGCAGGCGCAGGCGGCGGATGAGGGCAAGCTGGATGACACCACAACCCCGCTTGCGCAGGCGCTTGCCGACCTGTTTGCTGCCTACCGTGCACTGACCAAGGCGCGCGCGCGTCGTCAGCCGCTGGATCTGGACCTGCCAGAGCGGCAGATCGTCCTGTCGGATGAGGGTCGCGTGACCTCGGTCGCCTTCAAGGAGCGCTTCGACGCGCACAGGCTGGTCGAGGAATTCATGGTGCTCGCCAATGTCGCCGCCGCTGAGACGCTGCGCGAGAAGGGATCGGCGCTGCTTTACCGCGTGCATGAGGAACCCAGCCCCGAGAAGATGGACGCGCTGCGGGAACTTGCGCGCGAATCGGGTTTCAACCTTGCCAAGGGCCAGGTGCTGATGACGCGGCATTTCAACCAGCTTTTGCGTCAGGCCGAAGGCACTGAATTTGACGAGCTGATCAACATGGCGACGCTGCGCTCGATGACGCAGGCCTATTACGCGCCGCAGAATTTCGGGCATTTCGGTCTGGCCTTGCGGGAATATGCGCATTTCACCTCGCCGATCCGGCGCTACGCTGATCTGATCGTGCATCGCGGGCTGATTGCGGCGCATAAATGGGGTGATGACGGGCTAAGCCCTTGGGATATCGAGCATCTGGAAGAAACTGCCAAGGCGATTTCCGAGGCAGAGCGCCGTTCAATGGCCGCAGAACGTGACACGGCGGACCGCTATCTGGCGGCCTATCTGGCAGACCGCGTGGGGGCAGAGTTCACGGGCCGCGTGTCTGGTGTGGCGCGGTTCGGGGTGTTCGTGAAGCTGGATGAAACCGGGGCAGACGGGTTGGTACCGATCCGCGCGATTGGCGATGAATATTTCCGCCATGACCCGGAAGCGCAGACCCTGGAGGGCGAAAAGACCGGCTTTCGGATCGGGCTGGGGCAGCGGGTGAAGGTGAAATTGGCCGAGGCCGAACCGGTCACAGGCGGGATCGCGCTGGAACTGCTAGAGGTCGAGGGCGAAGCCCCGCAGCGCAGCGGGCTGCGGCGTGGGCGCAAGGGGCCGGTGCGGCGTTCGGTCGGGAAATCGCGCGCTGCTAACGCCAAGGCAAAGAAGAAGCTGAAACGCAAACGCTAGGGACGCTGCGTTTTGCTGGATTGGCCCCGCGCGTACGCCTAGACTGTTCTCAGTTAGGCAGAGGGGGCTTTGATGGAAGATATCGTGATCCTTGGCGGTGCGCGCACCGCCATTGGCGGGTTTGGCGGATCGCTGGCGGGGATCTCGCCCATTGATCTGGGGCGGATCGTGTCCGAGGCCGCACTGTCGCGCGCGGGCGTGGCACCGAATCAGATCGGCACTGTGGTGTTCGGCACAGTGCTGGCGACAGAACCGGCGGACATGTATCTGTCGCGCCGCGCGTCGATGGGGGCTGGCGTGCCTGACACAGTGCCTGCGATGAACGTCAACCGGCTCTGCGGGTCGGGGGTGCAGGCGATTGTCTCTGGCGTGCAGGCTTTGGCGCTGGGGGATGCGGATTTCGCGCTAGTGGGCGGCGCTGAAAGCATGAGCCGCGCGCCCTATATCCTGCCTGCCGCGCGCTTTGGCCAGAAGATGGGCGATACGGGCGCGGTCGATATGATGGTCGGCGCGCTCACCTGTCCCTTCGGGACGGGGCATATGGGCATCACCGCCGAGAATGTCGCGGCAGAGCATGGGATAACGCGCGACGCGCAGGATGCTTTCGCGCTGGAAAGCCAGACCCGTGCAGCACGCGCGATTGCCGAGGGGTGGTTTGTCGATCAGATCGTGCCGGTGCCTGTGAAAACGCGCAAAGGCGAGGTCATGTTTGAGGTGGATGAACACCCGAAAGCCACCAGCCTTGAGGGGCTGGCAGGGCTGCGCACTGCGTTCCGCAAGGATGGGTCGGTCACGGCAGGTAATGCGAGCGGCATCAATGATGGCGCAGCGGCGCTGGTGCTGGCGCGGGCGAGTGCTGCCGAGAAAGCGGGGCTCACTCCCTTGGCGCGGATCACGGGCTATGCCCATGCGGGGGTGCGACCGGAAGTGATGGGGATCGGCCCGGTGCCAGCGGTGCAGGCGCTTTGCGCGCGCACCGGGTTGTCGGTCGGGGATTTCGATGTGATCGAATCAAACGAGGCTTTTGCCGCTCAGGCGCTGGCCGTGAGTCAGGAATTGGGGCTTGATCCAGCAAAGGTCAATCCGAATGGCGGCGCAATTGCGCTGGGGCATCCGGTGGGGGCCACGGGTGCCATCATCACGGTGAAAGCGCTCTATGAACTTGCGCGAACCGGCGGTAAGCGTGCGCTGGTGACGATGTGTATTGGCGGTGGTCAGGGGATCGCGCTCTCGCTTGAGCGCGTCTGAAGGATTTGCCGTAGGGTGCGTGCGAGACCCACGCACCTTACATTTCCCGAATGATCAGGTTCTGAAAGACCGGATGGGCCGGAGCCTGTGTTTCCATGAAGGCCACGTCACCGGCATCACGGCCAGAGGCGATGACAGCCAGATCGGAGGCCGTGCTCATGCCCGTGGCATCCACGATATGCCACGCGCCATCCAGCCACACCTCGGCCACGGCGTGAAAATCCGGCGGTGTGACACCCGGGCCATAACCCGATGCGTAACGCGCGGGAATGCGCCCGGCGCGCGCCATCGTGCAAAGCAGATGCGCGAAATCCCGGCATACGCCTTCGCGTGTTACAAATGTGTCATTGGCGCAAGTTGCAGCGTCTGAACTGCCAGAGCTATAGGTGATCGAAGCCGCGACCCAGTCACGCATTGCTGCCACCTTTGCGCCTGCGTCCAGATGGCCAAAGCTTTTGGTAACATAGGGTATGAACCGGTCCGACGGGCAGAAGCGCGACGGGCGCAGATAGGGAAGCACATCGCTGGGCAGGTCTTGCCATTCGGATTGCGCAAGTGTTTCCAGCGGGATGTTCTCGCGCGTGATCTCGACCTCTGCGACATAGCGCAGGCTCAGCCTGTCATTGGCGACATTGGCCCAGATGCGCTGCCCCAGCCCTGCATCGCCCGGAACGTGCCGATAGGTCGCGTTGAGGATCTCAAGCGTACTGTGCTCAATCTGTTGTCCGGACAGGGCCGCAACTTCGACGGCCAGCAAGACCGGGCTTGGGCCGTCAAGCTGATAATCCATGACGACGTCGATGTTCAGACGCATGAAGTGCGGACCTCTGCAGATAAGACTTTCAGGAAAATAACGGCGCCGATGACACTCGGTTGCGTTGCTGTCAGAAAATCCCTCGGCAAACGAACCGCGCTGGCGAAAAATCCAACACTTCCCGGATTTGAGAGACTTCCGCGCAATGTGACGCGCTCAAAAGCAAAGGCGCCCCGCAGGGCGCCTTTGTCAGATCACATGCGCGACGCGACATTTTCCCAGTTGACCAGCTTCTCAAGGAAGTTGGTCAGGTAAGCCGGGCGCTTGTTGCGGAAGTCGATATAGTAGCTGTGCTCCCAGACATCGCAGCCCAGAAGGGCTGTCTGACCAAAGCAGAGCGGGTTCACGCCATTCTCGGTCTTGGTCACTTTCAGCGACCCGTCCTTGTCCTTGACCAGCCAGCACCAGCCAGACCCGAACTGGCCTGCACCTGCAGCCGAGAACTCTTCCTTGAACTTGTCCACCGAGCCAAAGCTTTCGGTCAGCGCACTCTCCAGCTCGCCAGGCATGCCGCCCGTGCCCGGACCCATCATTTCCCAGAACTGGTTGTGGTTCCAGTGCTGGCTGGCATTGTTGAAAATCCCCGACTGCGCCACGGCGCCCGACTGATAAGTGCCGGTGATGATCTCTTCCAGCGATTTGCCTTCCCATTCGGTCCCGGCAATCAGCTTGTTGCCATTGTCCACATAGGCCTTGTGGTGAATGTCATGATGGAATTCCAGCGTCTCGCGGCTCATGCCAAGGTCGGCAAGGGCATCATGCGAATAGGGCAGGTCAGGAAGGGTGAAAGCCATGTTTTCCTCGTCTGTCGTTATGGTTTGACTGCCCTGAATAAGAGACCCCGCCCGCCAAAGGTCAAGGGGCGGGGCGAAATAACTTATGGATAGAGCGCAGGTTCGGACCCTGTTGAAGCGGCGCTTGACAGGATGTCGAACATATATTGCGCGACCGAGCGGAAGCAGATCAGGCGCACCTCGTCTGGCCCGGTCACAAGGATGGCGGCGGCCACCTGTGCCGCGCGGGTGCGCCGGATATCACCTGCGCCCAGTGTGCTGAAATCAACCGGGCAGAGCTTGGCCAATGCATCGCGCCATGCAGGCCCCGTCACCGTAAACACCGCGCGGGCGTCCGAGACAGTGGCGACTGTGGCAAACGCGCCCGCCAGCGCCTCGCGTAGGCGTGTTTCCATCGCCGGGGCCGCGTCATGCGGACACAGGATCAGCACCTCATCGGGTGACATCCATGCGACCGCGTTTGCACCAGACTGCGTGATCTTGCGGGTCGCGGGGACATTGCAACCTGTCACATCGGACAGGGCTTTCGCGACTGCGCCCAGATCACCGCGCAGGGTGATCATGCCTTGCAGGCCCGCTTCTGCGACGGTCGCAAAGCCCTCGAATTCCGCGCCGGGCAGGGCGCTGATGGCCAGATCAGACATTCTGCTTTGCCCCTTCCTTGTCATAGAATACCGGGTCCACGATCCGCGCCTTGATGCGTTTGTCGCCCTTGCCCGCAAAGGTGATTTCCTCGCCCATCCTCTCGGGGCCGCGTTCGACCAGCCCCATGGCAATCCCGCGCCCCAGCGTCGCAGAATAATAGGTCGAGGTCACGCGCCCCTCGGTCCGGGCCTGCTTGTTCGCGTTCAGACCCGGAACCACAGCCAGCGCGCCATGTGGCAGGACCGAGCCATCCAGTGTCTCCAGCCCCACAAGCTTCCAGCGTGCAGGATTAACAATCGCCTCGCGTTCCATCCCGCGCTTGCCGAGGAAATCGTCCTTCTTCTTGCTGATCGCCCAGTTGAGGCCCAGATCCTGCGGGATCACTGTGCCGTCAGTTTCATCCCCGATCATGATGAAGCCCTTTTCGGCGCGCAGGATATGCAGGGCTTCAGTGCCATAGGGCATGATGCCCATATCTGCGCCTTCGGTCATCAGCTTGTCCCAGAAGGCGCGGCCTTGGCTTGCGGGCACGGCAATCTCGAAGCTCAATTCACCCGAAAAGCTGATGCGGAACACCCGCGCGTCAAACTCGCCCAGCTTGCCCTCTGCCCATTCCATGAAGGGCAGGGTTTCGCGCGACAGGCCCATGCCACCAAGGCGTTCCAGCAGTTGCCGCGCTTTTGGGCCAACGACGGCCACTTGCGCGAATTGTTCGGTCAGATTGACCGTGTGAACTTTCCAGTCCCACCATTCGCATTGCAGCCAGTCTTCCATCCAGGCATGGATGCGATCCGCGCCGCCGGATGTGGTGTGGACTAGGAAGGACTGCTCGTCGATCCGCGCCACGACACCGTCATCCATCAGGAAGCCGTTTTCGTTGCACATCAGCCCGTAGCGGCATTTGCCGGGTTTCAGGCTGCTCATCATGTTGGTGTAGAGCATATCGAGGAAACGGCCCGCATCCGGCCCGGACACGAGGATCTTGCCCAAGGTCGAGGCATCCAGCAGCGCCACATTCTCGCGCGCGTTCTTCACTTCGCGGTTCACCGCGTCGTCGCGCTTTTCGCCTGCGCGCAGATAGGTATAGGGTCTGCGCCACTGGCCGACCGGCTCCCAATCCGCGCCGTTGGCGTCGTGCCAGTCATGGATCGGGGATTTGCGCAGCGGCTGAAACGCCGCGCCGCGTGCCTCGCCTGCAATCGCGCCCAGTGAAATGGGCGTGTAGGGCGGGCGGAAGGTGGTCGTTCCCGTGGCCGGGATTGGTTGACCCAACGCATCAGAAAGAACAGCCAGACCATTGATATTGCTCAGCTTACCTTGATCTGTCGCCATGCCGAGCGTGGTGTAGCGTTTGGTATGCTCGACTGAATGATACCCCTCGCGCGCAGCCAATTGCACATCCGAGACTTTCACATCATTCTGGAAATCGAGCCACATTTTCATGCGCAAATCGTAGTCTGCGGCGCGGGGCATGATCCAGACGGGTTCCAGTGCGGCCTCTTCCGGCAGGCTGTCAGTTGCAGGCGCCGGTGTGGCAGTCGCGTTACCAGCACTTTGACCCGCAGCATGCGCCCCGGCCAGAACCGCCACCAAATCGCCATGCGCCGCGCCGCAGGTCAGCACAAAGCCTGCGCCATCCGCGCCAAGCGGCGCGCGCGCGGGATCGGGGCGGAAGAAATGGCCGCTCTCGTCCCAGATCAGCTTGCCGCCGCAATGCGACCACAGATGCACGACCGGCGACCAGCCGCCCGACATGGCAATGGCGTCGCAATCGAGCACTTCGCTATGGGCATTGCCCTTGCTCTCGATCCGGCAGAGTTCGACACCAGTGACGCGCTTGCCGCCCTTGACCTTGCGCACGCCCTTTCCGGTCAGCACCCGGATTCCCAGCTCGCGGGCTTGCGCGGGCAGCGCGCCATTGGCCTCTGCGCGCGCATCGACCACAGCGGCAACCCCGATGCCCGCCTTGCGCGCGGCGATTGCCGTGCGGTAGGCGTCATCGTTATTGGTCACGACCACGATCTGCGCGCCCGGTGCGATGGCGTAATTCACGAGATAGTCGCGCATGGCAGAGGCCAGCATGACCCCCGGCACATCATTACCCGCGAAAGACAGCGGGCGCTCGATCGCGCCGGTGGCGGTGATGATCTTGCCCGCGCGCATCCGCCACAGACGGTGGCGCGGTGCATCAAGTTGCGGCGCGTGATCGGTGATCCGCTCATAGCCCAGCACATAGCCGTGATCATAGACACCAGCGCCCATGCAGCGGGTGCGGATCTGAACATTCGGCATTGAATCAAGAGTTTGAAGCGTGGTCTTGATCCAGTCCTCGGCGGGGTTGCCGTCAATCTCGACCCCGTCGACCGGTGCACGACCGCCCCAATGCGCGGTCTGTTCCCAGAGCACCACTTTCACGCCCGATTGCGCCGCAGAAAGCGCGGCCTGAAGCCCGGCAATCCCGCCGCCGATCACCAGCACATCGCAGAAGGCATAGATCTGTTCATAACGGTCGGGGTCTCTCGCCTTGTCGGACGGGGCCTTGCCCAGACCGGCCGAGCGGCGGATGATCGGCTCGTAGACATGCTTCCAGAAGGCGCGCGGCTGGATGAAGGTCTTGTAATAGAACCCAGCAGTCAGGAATTGCGGCACCAGACTGTTCAGGGACAGAAGGTCGAAGTTCAGGGACGGCCAGTGGTTCTGGCTGGCCGCTGTCAGGCCGTCGAAAAGCTCCGTGGTGGTCGCGCGCTGGTTCGGCTCGAAACGGTCGCCCGTGCCAAGCTCGACCAGCGCATTCGGCTCTTCCGCGCCCGAGGCCACGACACCGCGCGGACGGTGATATTTGAAGGACCGGCCCAGCAGCATCTGATCATTGGCCAGAAGTGCTGCCGCAAGCGTATCGCCTGCAAAACCGCTCATCGGCTTGCCGTTGAAGGTGAATTTCCGGGGCGTGCCGCGCTGGATCAGGCGGCCGCCATTGGGCAGACGGTGGCTCATGCGAAGCCCTCCCATTCCGGGCGTTTCGATTTGATTTTCGCGACAATCTCGGCGGGTGGCTCATGGGTCTGGGCCGGATAGGTTCCGAAGACTTCCAGTGCCATCGTGCAACGCGCCGCGAGGAACCATTTGCCGCAGCCATAGACATGGCGCCAGCGCTCGAAATGCACACCGCGCGGGTTTTTGCGGTTGAACATATAGGCTTCATACTCCGCGTCCGCCGAGCCGGGACCGAAGCGCTTGAGATGCGCCTCGCCGCCTGCATGGAATTCGGTTTCTTCTGCGGTGACGCCGCAGCAGGGGCAGGTGAGGATCAGCATGGGCACTCCTGACCGAAAGCGCGGGGGCGCTGCTCCTCGCCATCGGTGCTTGTACCGGTGGCGCACAAATGGCGAGCCCCCGGGATATTTGAACAAGAATGAAAAGAGGATGTTTGCGCGGGGCGATGGCGCGGCGGTTCAATCCGTCTGGACGGTGAATGCCGCAGGGCGCGGGTCGGGCGTCGGACCGGCCAGACCGCCTGTCGTATGTGCCCAAGACAGGGCGATGAGGACAAGCGGCAGGGCTGCACCGAAAACAAAGCCCAGCGGCTGTTGAGGATGGGACCGCAGATGGGTGATGGCATGTCTGCAGCGGGCGAAGCGGGGTAAGTGCATGATTTCTCCTCGTCAGGTCGTGACGGGATATCTATGACCTTCGCGATGAAAGTCATCCTCGGAAGCGGGCGCCCGACAGCGATCTCGGCGAGAATTTGCATCAATGCGCCACTCCTGCCGCCACGCTTTCATCGATGAAGCGTCCCTCGCGGAAACGGGTCATGGAAAACTCGGCGGCCAATGGACCCGGCTCGCCCTTGGCGATCAGTTCCGCCATGGCCCAGCCTGATCCGGGGATCGCCTTGAACCCGCCCGTGCCCCAGCCGCAATTGATGAAGCAGTTGCCCAGAGGTGTTTTCGAGATAATGGGCGAGCGGTCGCCGGTCATGTCCACGATGCCCCCCCATTGGCGCAGCATCTTCAGGCGCGAGACCATCGGGAAGGTCTCGATCAGGGCGCGCACGGTTTCCTCGATATGGTGCCAGGACCCGCGCTGGGTGTAGTTGTTGAACTGGTCGGCCCCGCCGCCGATGACCATCTCGCCCTTGTCGGATTGCGACATGTAACCATGCACGGTGTTGGCCATGACGACGACATCCATGCAGGGCTTGATCGGTTCCGACACCAGCGCTTGCAGCGCCACCGATTCGACAGGCAGCCGGAACCCCGCCATATCGGCAAGCGCGCCGGAATGGCCTGCAACGACGATCCCCAGCTTCTTGCAGCCGATCGTCCCCTTGGTCGTGTTGACCGCAGTAACCTGCCCGCCTGCGGATTCCACGCCCGTAACCGCGCATTGCTCGATCACATGCATCCTCATGTCGGAACAGGCCCGCGCATAGCCCCAGGCGACCGCATCATGGCGAGCGGTGCCGCCGCGCGGTTGCCAGAGCGCGCCTAGCACCGGATAGCGCGGGCCAGCCAGATTGATGATCGGCACCAGTCGCTTCACCTCTGCGGGCTCAATAAAGCGCGTCTCGACCCCTTGCAGGGCATTGGCGCGTTCGGTGCGCAGATAGCCGCGCTTTTCATGCTCTGTCTGTGCCAGCATCATCACGCCGCGCGGCGAGAACATGATGTTGTAATTCAGATCCTGCGACAGCGTCTCATACAGCGCGCGCGATTTCTCGTAGATCGCGGCAGAGGGGTCTTGCAGGTAATTCGAGCGGATGATGGTCGTGTTGCGCCCGGTATTGCCGCCACCCAGCCAGCCCTTTTCGATGATCGCGACATTGGTGATGCCATAGCGCTTGCCCAGATAATAGGCCGTGGCCAGCCCATGCCCGCCTGCGCCCACGATCACCACGTCATAGGCGGCGCGTGGCTCGGGGCTTTTCCATGCCTCGCCCCAGCCCTTGTGCTGGCGGAAAGCTTCACGCGCGATGGCAAAAGCGGAATAGCGTTTCATAGGCAGGACGACTCCTTGGGCTAAAGCTTGACTGCTGTCTCGCTTACCCTGGGCCGCGCGGGTTTGCCAGAAACGGCATATGCGCGCTAAAAACCGAAATCGGCACCGGGTGTGACAGGCCGTCGCGGTTTGCGCGATTGTGACGCCCGGTCCGGGTTTTGCGCTTTTTGTTGCGCGTCATTCACGCTAGACCATGGCGCGACAGTTGGAGGCGCCATGTCAGGCTGGATCGAAATCGCAGGTTTTTTCATCATCGCCATGATGGTTGCGGTGGTGCTGGTGCGGGCGCTGCTGCGCGCACGGCGCGTCGCGGCCGCAGACGGGGCCGAACGCGCCATGTCGGTCTATCGCGATCAGTTGGCCGAGGTGGAGCGCGATCTGGCGCGTGGCACGCTGGGTGCGGAAGAGGCAGAGCGGCTGCGGCTGGAGATTTCGCGCCGCATCCTTGATCTGGACCGTGGGGCCGGCGCGCGCCGGGTGGGCGGCCCTGCACCCGAGGCGATGCGCTGGGTCGCGCTGTCGGCCTTGCTTGTCGCGATTCTCGGCAGCGGGGCGCTCTATCTGAATGTTGGCGCACCGGGCTATCCCGACATGCCGCTGGTCGAGCGCCATGCCCAGGCAGCCGAGGCGCGGGCCAACCGTCCGCGTCAGGCAGAGCTGGAGGCCGAATTTGCAGCACGTTTCCCGCAGGGAGAGGATTTTCCCGGTCGTGCCGAACTGGAGCCGATGGTCGAGCAGTTGCGCGCCGCAATGGTGGATCGCCCGCTTGATGTGACCGGCTTTACTTTGCTGGCGCAGAACGAGGCGCGGCTGGGGAATTACCGCGCCGCCATCGAAGCACAGATCCGCGTGATCGAGTTGCGGGGCGGAGAAGAGGCCCCGGTGTCGGATTTCGCTTATTTGCTTGATCTGATGGTGATTGCGACGGGTGGTTTTGTCTCTCCCGAGGCCGAGTCGGTGATCGAACAGATCCTGCGCCGCGACACGCAGGATCCGGTGGCGCTGTATTACTCCGGCAGGCTTTATGCCCAGACCGGGCGACCCGATCTGACCTTCCGTATCTGGCGCAGGTTGCATGATCTGAGCGCGGGCGATGATCCCTGGATGGACGAGATCCGCGGCGCATTGCCGGAACTGTCGCGCATCTCGGGCGAGCCGCGCTACACGCTGCCGCCGCGTCCGGCCCCTGCGGGTGCGCGCGGGCCGACGGCTGAGGATATCGAGGCCGCACAGGAGATGAGCCCCGAGGACCGCGCCGCGATGATAGAGGGCATGGTGGACGGTATGCTTGCGCGGCTGGCCAATGATGGCGGCACGGCGCAGGACTGGGCTCAACTGCTGCGCGCCCTTGCCGTGCTGGAGCGGCGCGATCAGGCGCTTGAGATCCTGCAGGAAGCGCGCACGGTCTTTGCCGCACGCCCCGAAGATCTGGCGCTGATCAACGCGGTCGCTGCCGAAACCGGCCTGAGCACACCTGCACCCTGATGGCCGTCATCGAGGATATTGCAGAATTTGCCGCCGCCCTGCCGCCCGCGCGCGGTCTGGCCGGTCTGGACCTGGGGACAAAGACCATCGGGGTCGCCGTGTCGGACCGGCTTTTATCCGTGGCCTCTCCGCTCCAGACCATCAAGCGGGTGAAATTCGGGCAGGATGCGGCCGCGCTTCTGGACATTGTGGCTGCGCGAGAGATTGGCGGGCTGGTGCTGGGTCTGCCGCGCAATATGGATGGCTCTGAGGGGCCGCGCTGCCAGTCCACGCGCGCATTCGCCCGCAATCTGGCGGGGCTGACGGTTCTGCCGATCACCTTCTGGGACGAACGCCTTTCGACGGTCGCCGCCGAGCGCGCGCTTCTCGAAGCCGACACGTCGCGGCGCAAGCGCGCGGAAGTGATCGACCATGTGGCGGCAGGGGTGATCCTGCAGGGCGCGCTGGACCGATTGGCGGTATTGCGGCGCGAAAATTCGTAACTGTGTCGCTTTGTACACTGGTCAGAGCCAGCCATTGCGCTTAATTGGGCAGCAGACAATCGAGCAGGCCTCATGACTGACACACTCTGGACACGCGACGAGATCGAAAGCCCCTGCGTCAAGATCTGCGTCATACATCCCGACTCAAAGCTTTGCACCGGCTGCCTGCGTACGCTTGAAGAGATTGCCCAGTGGTCGCGCATGAGTGCCACCGCGCGGCGCGAAATCATGGCAAGCTTGCCCGAACGCGCGCCACAACTCACCCAGCGCCGGGGGGGACGCGCCGGGCGCCTCAACCGGTCCTGATTTTCAGTCTTGCCCAAATATCCACGGGGTTTTTCAAGTGATCGACATGAGAGCGCCATCGGTCCGCGCGATCATGTCGATGTGCTCCCCTTGAAGCAGGGGGCTTGAGGGGCGGCAGCCCCGCAAGCCCCCCCCAACAAGAAAAACCCCCCATACCCCAGAAGAT
>JAFIEM010000090.1 GCA_020832555.1 Natronohydrobacter sp.
GGACAGGGCTACCTTGCGCGATGCGCCTTGGCAAGCGCGCCACATTGATGCCGAAATCGTGTGCAATCTTCCTGACATTCACGAATTATTGTGAATTTATCGTATGATCAGAGCAGTTCCCCTGACCATCAGGGCCAGTAACAAGGCGCAAGCGATGCGCATAGAGTGTGACACCAGACATTTCCTGTTCCTGCAAGGGCCGCATGGCTGGTTCTTTAACCGCCTTGCCAAAGGGCTGCGCGCCGCAGGTGCAGAGGTCTGGCGTGTGGGTTTCAATCAGGGAGATGCGGTCTTCTGGCACGACAAATCCCGCTACATTCCCTTCACTGAAACGCTGGCCGACTGGCCAGAGCGGTTCCGCGAAATCGTCGCCACACATCAGATCACCGATATCGCGCTCTACGGCGATGTGCGCCCGATCCATGCCCGCGCCATCGAGATTGCCCGCGACCTTGGCCTGACAATCCATGTTTTCGAGGAAGGCTATCTGCGACCCTATTGGGTGACATATGAACGCGACGGGTCAAACGGCAATTCCAAACTGATGGATCTCGGCCTGCCGGAAATGCGCAGCGCGCTGGAAAAATGCGATCTGGAACTGCCGGACCCGCCCGCGCATTGGGGGGATATGCGCCAGCATATCTTTTACGGCGCGCTCTATCATTTCTGTGTCATGGCCCTGAACTGGCGCTATCGCAATTTCCGCCCGCATCGCGACCTGAGCGTGGCGCAGGAATTCAAGCTCTATCTCAAACGGCTCTGGCTGATGCCGCTGCATTCGCTGGAACGCCGGATCGAGACATGGCGCGTGCGCAATGGCGGCTTTCCCTATCATCTGGTGCTGTTGCAGCTTGAACATGATTCCAGCTTTCGCGCGCATAGCCCGTTCAAATCGCAGACCGAATTCCTGATGCAGGTCTTTGACGGCTTCGCCAAGGGTGCACCGCGTCATCATCATCTGGTGATCAAGGCGCATCCGCTGGAAGATGGCCGCGCGCCCCTGCGCACCACCATCCGCGCCCTGACCAAAGGTCATGAGCTGGAAGGCCGCGTGCATTTCCTGCGCGGCGGCAAACTCGCTCGGCTTCTCAACCACGCACGCTCGGCGGTGACGGTCAATTCAACCGCCGCACAGCAGGTGCTCTGGCGCGGGATGCCGCTGCGGATCTTCGGTCGCGCGGTCTATGACAAGCCCGAATTCGTCTCGACCCAACCCATAGGGGCCTTTTTCGCCAAACCCACGCGCCCTGACGCGCGCGCCTATCGCGATTACCGTCATTTCCTGCTGGAAACCTCGCAGATCCCCGGCGGCTACTATTCCTTGGGGGGGCGCAGACAGTTGATGCGACATGTGGTGGATCTGATGCTGGCCCCGCAGGATCCCTATACGGCACTGATCTGCGGCGACGCGGCACCAAGGCAACAGTTGCGCATGGTGCGCTAGGCGCTAAACCATTTCCGCGCTTGGCGTTTTCGCCTGAAAGCTGTATGGTCAGGAAAAAATCAGAGGCATGCCCTTTCAAAGGAGCCCGAGCAGTGATCGCGAAAACCATGTTGATGGGCCGCCGTATGGCCCTGCTTGCCGCTGTTGCGGCGCTTGCTTCCTGTGCCGTATCCCGAGACGGTCCGACCAAGCGTGAAATCTTCGAGGGCTCGGTGATGCGCTCGGGCGATGCGCATATTGTGCTGGTGACGAAACGTGTCAGCAATGCCGCGAACCGCCCGGAATCGCTGGGCTTCAGCCATGCGCTGCGCTCCGGTGCGCTGATGGGCGGCGACACGATCCGTCCCGGCGATGTGATCAGCCTGAATGTCTATGAGAATGTCCCCGAAGGTTTGCTGGCCCCGGAAACGGCCAATAATGCCATTCTGGAGGAATTGCAGGTCGATGATGCCGGATTCATCTTCGTCCCCTATGCCGGTCGCATCCGCGCTGCGGGCCAGACGCCCGATGCGCTGCGCCGCACCCTGACAAGCGCGCTGGACGAACAGACGCCTGACCCACAGGTTGTCGTGGCCCGCGCGCAGGGCGATGGTGCCACCGTCTCTGTCACCGGTGGGGTGACAGCGCAGGGCGTCTATCCGGTGGGGCGCGCCACGAACCGTCTCAGTTCCATGATCGCCACGGCGGGCGGCATTTCCATTCCGCTGGAAACCGCACAGGTGCTGGTCACACGCGGCAACCGGCAGGATAGCGCCTGGTTGCAGGATATCTTCTCCAACCCCTCGCTGGATATCGCCATGCGCCCCGGCGACCGTATTCTGGTGCGTCAGGACCAGCGCGCCTTTTCCGTGCTGGGGGCCACCGGCACAGCCAACCGCGTCACCTTTGACACACGCCAGATTTCCGCGATTGATGCCATTGCCATGGTGGGCGGGCTGGACCCGCTGCGCGCTGATCCGACCGGTGTGTTCATCTTCCGCGACGAGGTGCCTGAAGTCGCGACCGAGATCCTCGGGATCGGCAAATTCGTGACCGATGTGCGTTTCGTCTATGTGCTGGATCTGACGGCACCGACCGGAATGTTCAATGCGCGCGATTTCAAGATCCGTGATGGCGACACGATCTTCGTGACCGAAGCGGCCTCTGTCCTCTGGTCCCGCCAGATTGCCGCCTTGACCGGGTCGCTCACTGCCGCACGGACTGTGCGCAACTTCAACAGCTCTGACTGACGCAAAGCGGATGGGACAGGCAAAGCCTCGCCCCGTCCATGCCTATACGGGCGGGTTTCTGGGCATGTCCGCTGCCGCCCGCCGCATCCGCAGGATCATGGCGCTGGCAGGGTTTCCCGTGCGTCCCGGCTGGCCGGGCCGTTCGGGAACTGTTGCTGTCTGGGGGCACGCCGCCCATTCTGCACGGGGCGCATGGGTGGCGCGGCAAGCTGGCGCAAAACTCATCCGACTGGAAGATGCCTTCCTGCGCTCGCTCTTTCCGGGCCGGGGCGGAGAGCCGCCCCTTGGCCTGCTGATCGACCAGAGCGGCCTTCATTTCGACCCGTCGCGCCCATCGGATCTGGAAACGCTGCTTGCGACGCATCCGTTCGACGACCATGCGCTGATGGAACGCGCGCGCCTTGGCATGGCGCGGATTAAACACGGCCAGTTCAGCAAATACGCCGCCCATGACCCCGATCTCGCGCCACCGCCGCCGGGTTATGTGCTGGTGGTCGATCAGGTCAGGGGCGATGCGTCGTTGACCCGTGGCGGGCTGAACGGGCCCTTGTCCGAACATCTGTTCCAAGAGATGCTGGTACAGGCGCAACTGGATTTTCCGGGTGCGCGGATTGTCCTGCGGACACATCCCGAAACCATGGGCGGATATCGCGCGGGTCATTTCACGACGGCCGATGTGACCGGTGCGCATATCACCCTGTCGAGCGACCCGGTCTCGCCCTGGGAATTGCTGGAAGGGGCGATTGCTGTCTATACCGTATCTTCGCAACTTGGCTTCGAGGCGATCCTTGCCGGGCATCGTCCCCGCGTCTGGGGCCTGCCTTTCTACGCAGGCTGGGGTCTGAGCGATGACCAGACATCCCATCCGCGCCGCCGCCGCAAGCTGACCCGCGCGCAGCTTTTTGCTGGCGCAATGCTGCTCTACCCATACTGGTATGACCCTTGCCATGATCGTCTGTGTTCTTTCGATGACGCGCTCGATCACCTTGAAGCCCTACGCCGCGCCTGGCGCGAGGATCGCCACGGCTTTTCCGCGCTGAACATGCGGCTTTGGAAACGCGCGCATCTGCAAGGATTTTTCGGGCGCTGGAAGCGGGTTCGTTTTGCCAATGCCCCTGATCCGGCGCGGCCCAATCTGGTCTGGGGGGCGTCCCCCGCGCCCGCCACCCCGCGCGTGATCCGCGTCGAGGACGGCTTCCTGCGCTCGCGCGGGCTCGGGGCGGACCTGACCCCGCCGCTGTCGCTGATCACGGATGATCTGGGGATCTACTTCGACCCCTCACACCCCTCGCGGCTGGAGGCCCTGATCGCAGCCCCTCTGCCCCCCGGAGGTGCGGAACGCGCCGAGGCGCTGCGCGCAAACATCCTCGTGCAGCGCCTGAGCAAGTACAACCTGCGTGGCAACCTGCCCGAGTTGCCGCCGGGCCACCGGATCCTTGTGCCCGGTCAGGTCGAAGATGACGCCTCAATCCGCTTGGGCACCTCGCGCATCTGTACCAATCTTGATCTGCTGCGCGAAACCCGCGCCCATAACCCTGATGCGGTGATCCTCTACAAGCCCCATCCCGATGTCGAAGCCGGTCTGCGCCCCGGTGCCATCGCGGAAACTGAGGCCTTGACCCATGCCGATGCGGTGCTTTCGCAAACTGATCCGGTGCTGCTGCTGGAGCATGTGCAAGAGGTCTGGACCATGACCTCAACCCTTGGCTTTGAAGCCCTGCTGCGAGGACTGCCGGTCACGACCCTGGGCGCGCCTTTCTATGCGGGCTGGGGGCTGACCCGCGATCTGGGCGAAATCCCTGCCCGTCGTCGCGCGCGCCCCGGCCTGAACGCCTTCATTCACGCCACGCTCATCGCCTATCCGCGCTATCTTGATCCGGTCACGCGCCTCCCCTGCCCGCCCGAAGTCGCGGTCCAGCGTCTCGCGTCCGGCCAAAGCCCCAAACCGCCCCATCTGCGCGCGCTCGCCAAGCTGCAAGGGCTTTTCGCCGCTTACCCGCAGATATGGCGCCGCTGATCGCTTCATCTTGCCCGAAATACTCGCGGGGGAGTCTGGCCGCAGGCCGGACGGGGGCGGCAGCCCCCTTTTCAGATAAACCTGGCCGCAGGCCACCGCCGGATCTCCGGCTCAATCCCCCATCAAGCGGCTGACCACGATCGTCACTTCCGGCTTCTTGCCAAGCTCTTCCATCACAACCTGCCGCACCACCCGGCGCATCCCGTCATTGAGCTTGTCATCATCCGCCAGCACTTTGTGACCCGCGCGCGCGAGGAATTCTTCAAGCTCCCCCTCGATGATCTCATTGAGCGCCGCGCCGCCGCGCCCCTCAGGTTTCAATCCTGCGATTTCGGCCCAGGGCGCACCAAGCGCTTCATTCTCTTCGTCCAGAATAAGGGTCACAAAAACATGCCCGCCAAGCGCCATGCGGATCCGGTCGCGGATCACCCCGTCCATCGCCCCGATCAGGCGCGATCCGTCCAGATACATGCGACCGGTCTCGACCTCATCGACCAGCACAGGCACATCACCGGTCAGATCGCAGATCGACCCGTTTGCGACGACAAGCGCCCGCCGTCCATTGGCCAGCGCCAGTTTCGCATGTTCGCGCAGCATCCGGTGTTCGCCATGCATCGGGATCACGATGGCCGGGTTGATCAGGCGCTGCATCTCTTCCAGATCAGGACGGTTCGCATGGCCCGAGACGTGATAAAGCCGCTGGCTGTTATCGAGCACATCAACCCCCATCTCGGACAGGCCATTCACGATCCGCCCCACATCGCGCTCGTTGCCCGGAATGGTCATTGAGGAGAAGAGGAAGGTATCCCCTTCCTTCATGCTCATGCCCATGTAATTGCCGCGTGCAAGCTGTGCCGAAGCCGCGCGCCGTTCGCCCTGTGAACCGGTCACGATCAGGAGCAGGTTTTCACGCGGGATATCCTTGGCCGCTTCCGGGCTGATCGTGGGTGGCATTTCGCGCAGGATCCCTGCCTCGGTCGCGACCTGCGTCATGCGCAGCATCGCGCGCCCCATCAGGCAGACCGAGCGACCGGCTTCCTGCGCAGCCACCGCCAGCGTTTTCAGCCGCGCGACATTCGAAGCAAAAGTCGTTGCGACCACCATGCCCTTCGCGTTGCGCATCAATTCAGTAATCGGTTCGATCAGGGTCGCCTCGGACCGCCCTGCATGCGTGTTCATGACATTGGTACTGTCGCAGATCATCGCCTTGACGCCTGTGCCGCCGATGGCTTCAAGCAGCGCGGGATCATGCGGCTCGCCCACACCCGGTGTCAGGTCCGATTTGAAATCCCCCGTATGCACGATCCGCCCCGCAGGCGTGTCGATGATCAGGCCGGAGGCTTCGGGCAGCGAGTGGGCCACCGGGAAAAACTGGACCCGGAAGGGGCCAAGCTCCAGCGCTTCGGGCACTTTGCCCACGGTCTTGACGATCTGCGGATCATGGCCCGCATCCTGCATTTTCAGCCGCGCAATGCGGGCGGTGAAATCGCGGGCATAGACGGGCGCGCGCAACCGGTCCCAGAGTTGGCCCACGGCGCCCACATGATCCTCATGCGCATGGGTGATGAGGATCGCTTCCAGCCTCTCGCGGCGTTCTTCCAGCCAGGCTGTATCCGGCAGGATCAGATCGACACCGGGCGAGCTGTCCATATCTGAAAATGTCACGCCCAGATCGACAAGGATCAGCCGTTCGCGCCCCTTGGGTCCATAGCCGAAGACATAGGCATTCATGCCCACTTCGCCCGCCCCACCTAGGGGAAGATAGATCAGCCTGTCCTTGCTCATGCCTGCTCCTTGGTGCCGTTCGTCTTGTTATAGTCGTGGATCACGCGAAGGCCATGCAATGTCAGATCATCCTCGACCCTGTCAAACAGGTTCTCGGCCTGCGCGAACAAAGGCGCAAGCCCGCCAGTGCCGATCACGGTCATCGGGCGGCCATATTCGGCCTTGATGCGGACGATCATTCCCTCGATCAGCCCGATATAGCCCCAGAACACGCCGGACTGGATGCATTCGACCGTATTGGTGCCGATCACCTTTTCCGGCTGGGAAATATCGACATGGGGAAGCGCCGCTGCGCCCTGATGCAGTGCCTGCAACGACAGGTTCACCCCTGGCGCGATCACCCCCCCGACATAGGCCCCGTCCTCGGCCACCACATCGAAATTCGTGGCCGTGCCGAAATCAACGACAACGACATTGCCGCCGTGACGGTCAAACGCCCCTGCCGCATTGGCCAGCCGGTCCGGGCCGGGGCGCACACCGGCATCGACGCGCGGGGCGACGGGCAGCAGACATTCGGGCTTGCCCACGACCAGAGGCCGCGTGTTGAAATACCGGTCACAGAGGACCCGCAGATTGAACACCACGCGCGGCACGGTCGAGGAAATCACCACATCCGTAATGTCCGCATAAAGCCCGGTCAGGTTCATCAGACTGTTCAGCCAGACAAAATACTGATCCGCCGTGCGCGTCACATCGGTCGAGGTGCGCCATGTGGCGATGAATTGCGTCCCGTCCCAGACGGAAAACACAGTGTTGGTATTGCCGCAGTCAATGGTCAGAAGCATCCTGTCTGCCTTTCACGCGAAATAGACATCTGCCGCAGGGATCGAGCGCAGTCCACGCGCGTCGCGCAATTGCAAAGCCCCCGTGGCGTCAATGCCCTCGAATGTGCCTGTATGGCTCTCGGTCACAGTGCGCGCCGTGATCACCTGCCCCAGCCGCGCGGCGCGGTCGAGCCAGGCGCGGCGGATCGGCGCGAAACCATAGGTGACAAGCTGGTCCTCCCATCGCGCGAAAGCCGGCGCGAGCAGGTCTAGGAACTCTTCCGGCGCAACACTGGCTCCTGTCTCGCCCATCAGGCTGACCGGCGGCACTGCCCCTTCTTCGGCGACAGGGGCCATGCGCAGATTTACCCCGATCCCGATGACAAGATGTCCGACCTGCGTACCATGGCCGATGCTTTCAAGCAGGATGCCCGCCAGTTTGCCACCATTCAGCAGCACATCATTGGGCCATTTCAGTGCGAAAGCCTCGGGGCGGCCCGTGACCGTGATCAGGGCGTCATGCAACGCAAGAGCGGCGACAAAGGACCGAAGGGCCACCTGATCAGGCGGACCACCGGGGCGCGTGACATAGCTCGCAGCGAAATTGCCTTCCGGGTCGCGCCAGTCACGCCCGCGACGCCCGCGCCCACGTGTCTGGCGCAGCGCGAGGATCCATGTCGGACCGCTCAGGCCCGGCGCCATCCGGGCGGCTTCGGCATTGGTGCTGTCAATCTCGGGCAGGATAACCCGCCCGACACCTGCGGGCCAGTTACTTGACAAGGGCACTTGCAGCCAGTTCGGCAATACCTTCGACCCCGAACAGGTTCACGACACCCAGCACCATGATCGCGGCAGATGCAACCAGAAGCGTCGACTGCACCGGCGCGCGCACCTGATCCAGCGGGTCGGTATCCGCGCCGAAATACATGTAATAGACGATGCGGAGATAATAGAATGCGCCGATTACCGACGCGATCACACCGGCCACCGCAAGCCATGTCATACCGGCCTCGACCGCTGCCCAGAGGACGTAGAACTTGCCGAAGAACCCGACCAGCGGCGGCACACCAGCCAGACTGAACATCAGCACCAGAAGCGCCAGCGCGCGCAGCGGCTCAGCCTTGGAATACTGGCGCAGGCTGTCAATATCGACCACAGCCTTGCCATCGCGCTCCATCATCAGGATGAAAGCAAAGACGCCGATATTCATGGTGACATAAATCGCCATATAGACCAGCATCCCCTGCACGCCCTGCGCCGTGCCTGCGGCCAGACCCACCAGCGCAAAGCCCATATGGCTGATCGAGGAATAGGCCATCAGACGCTTGATATTGCGCTGGCCAATGGCGGCAATGGCCCCAACGAACATGGACGCCGCCGCGAGGAAAGCGATGATCTGCGACCAGTCGCCGGGGACTGCGCCGAAAGCCTCATGCACGACGCGCGCGATGAGTGCCATCGCTGCGACTTTGGGGGCTGTGGCGAAGAAGGCCGTGACCGGGGTCGGCGCGCCCTCATAGACATCGGGCGTCCACATATGGAACGGCACGGCAGAGACCTTGAAGGCCAGCCCCGCCAGCATGAACGCGAGCCCCATCAGCAAGCCCACCGACATGCCATCTTCGGAAATTGTCGAGATGATGCCCGCAAACAAGGTCGTGCCAGCATATCCATAGGTCAGAGACGCACCATACAGCAGAAGACCGGATGCCAGCGCGCCAAGGATGAAGTATTTCAGCCCGGCTTCAGTCGAGCGCGCGGAATCGCGGTTCATGGTCGCCACGACATAAAGCGCCAGCGATTGCAGTTCCAAGCCCATATAGAGCGCGATCAGATCACCGCTTGAGACCATCAGCATCATACCGACAACCGAAAGCGCGATCAGGATCGGGTATTCGAATTTCAACAGGCCCCGCGCGGCCATATAGCCCTGCCCCATGACCAGCACGACAGCGGCAGAGATCAGAATGACCATTTTCGAGAAATGCGCGAAAGCATCGGCCAGATACATGCCATTGAAGGCGGTCTGCTCCTCCAGCCCTTTTGACCCCACGAAGAGCGCAAGCAGCACCATCAGCGCCGCAGTCGCATAAAGGATCGGCTCGGCCAACTTGTCCTTGCCGCCATAGACCCCCACCATGAGCGCAGCCATTGCAAACAGTGCAAGGACGATTTCGGGCAGGGCCGTATATAGATCAGCTCCGATCATCGCTGGACCTTTCAGTTCTGTGCCAACTGGGATGCGGCCTCATGGGCCTGCAACGCCAGTTCATGCCCCTGCACCAATGCGGCGACCGAGGGGCCAATGATATCAGTAACGAGCGCGGGATAGACGCCGAGCAGCAAGGTCATCACTGCAAGCGGGGCGATCAACAGCTTCTCGCGGCGATCCATGTCCTTGATCGACTTGAGCGCCTCCTTGATCAGCTCTCCCATCACCACGCGGCGGAAGAGCCAGAGCGCATAGCCCGCCGACAGGATCACGCCTGTTGCGGCGAAGAAGGCGACCCAGGTATTGACCTGAAACACGGCCATGAAGGTCAGGAATTCCCCCACAAAACCCGATGTGCCAGGCAGGCCGACATTAGCCATGGTGAAGAGAAGGAACACCGCTGCATAGACCGGCATCCGGTTGATCAACCCTCCATAGGCCGCGATCTCGCGCGTGTGCATCCGGTCATAGATCACACCGACCGCAAGGAAAAGCGCGCCCGAGATGAAGCCGTGGCTGATCATCTGGAAAATCGCCCCGTCCAGCCCCTGCTGGTTCGCCGCGAAAATCCCCATCGTCACGAACCCCATATGCGCGACAGAGGAATAGGCGATCAGCTTCTTCATATCCTCCTGCATGAGTGCCACCAGCGAGGTATAGACAATGGCGATGGCCGACAGCCACAGCACCAGCGGTGCGAAGATGTCGCTGGCCACCGGAAACATCGGCAGCGAGAAGCGCAGGAAGCCATAGCCGCCCATCTTCAAGAGCACCGCCGCCAGAATGACCGAGCCTGCCGTCGGGGCCTGAACATGCGCGTCAGGCAGCCAGGTATGCACCGGCCACATCGGCATTTTCACCGCGAAGCTGGCGAAGAAGGCCAGCCATAGCAGCGTCTGCATGCCGCCTACGACCTGCCAGCCCATCAGGCTGAACGTGCCGGTGTCGAACTGATGCGTCAGCAGCGTCGGAATATCGGTGGTGCCTGCATCCACATACATCGCAATCATCGCGACCAGCATCAGCACCGAGCCGAGGAAGGTATAGAGGAAGAACTTGAAAGCCGCGTAGATCCGGTCCTTGCCGCCCCAGATGCCGATGATCAGGAACATCGGGATCAGACCCGCCTCGAAGAACAGGTAGAAGAGCACCAGATCAAGCGCGGTGAACACGCCGATCATCAGCGTTTCCAAAAGCAGGAAGGCAATCATGTAATCCTTGACGCGATGCGTGACGTTCCAGCACGCGCCAATCGTGATCGGCATCAGCGCGGTCGTCAGCATCACGAACAGGATCGAGATACCATCCACCCCCATCTTGTAGGTGAAGCCCATGATCCAGTCATGTTCTTCAACGAACTGAAAGCCGGTATCTTGCGGGTCAAAGCCCACGAGCAGGATCAGCGAGGCCGCGAATGTCGCGAGCGTCGCCACCAGCGCCACCCATTTCGCATTCATCTGTGCGGCTTCATCATCGCCGCGCAGGAAGATCGCGAGGATCGCCGCGGCAATCGCCGGGGTAAAGGTAATGATCGACAGAAGGTTCAGCATCAGTTCGACCCTCCGGCGAGCGTGACATAGGTGACGATCACGACAATCCCCAGAACCATTGCAAACGCGTAGTGATAGACAAAGCCCGACTGCACACGGCCAGCAAGCTTGGTGAAGAACGGAATGATCCCCATGGCAAGCCCATTGATGCCGCCGTCAATCGTGGCCCCGTCGCCCTTTTTCCACAGGAAATGCCCGATGGCCTTGGACGGACGCACGAAAAGGAAATCGTAGATCTCGTCGAAATACCATTTATTCAGGATGAACTGATAGGCACCGGGGAAGGTCTCGGCCAGTCGCTTGGGCAGTGAGGTGTCGCGGATGTAGAACAGGTAGGCCAGCCCCAGTCCGATCAGCATGGCGATGAAGGGAGAGACCTTGACCCAGGCCGGCACATAATGCGCTTCCGAGACAAGGTTGTTGCCCTCGGCCATGAAGATCGCTGCGCCGAAATACTCGCGCACCTGAGAGGTCGAGCCGAAGAACGGCCCATAGAAAACCATCCCCGCCAGAACAGACCCCACCGCCAGAATGGCCAGCGGGATCAGCATGACCATCGGGCTTTCATGCGCATGTTCATGCGTATGCTTGTCCCCGCGCGGTGTGCCCCAGAAGGTCAGGAACATCAACCGCCAGCTATAGAAGCTGGTCATGCCCGCAGCAAAGACCAGGATCGCGAAAGCGTAGGTCGTGCCGGACGCAAAGACCGATTCAATGATCGCATCCTTGGACACAAAGCCCGCGAAACCGATCATCGTCAGCGGAACACCCACCCCGGTAATCGCCAGCGTGCCGATCAGCATGGCCCAGAAGGTCATTGGCAGCTTGTCTTTCAGACCGCCATAGTTCCGCATGTCCTGCTCATGATGCATTCCGTGAATGACCGAACCCGCACCAAGGAACAGCATGGCCTTGAAGAAGGCATGCGTCAGCAGGTGGAACATGGCGACGGAATAAACACCGACACCAGCCGCGACGAACATGAAGCCCAGCTGCGAACAGGTCGAATAGGCGATCACACGTTTGATGTCATTCTGCACCAGCCCCACAGTCGCCGCGAAGAGCGCGGTCATGGCACCAATGAACACCACGAAACTCATGACTTGCGGCGTATATTCCATCAGCGGCGACATGCGCGCGACCAGGAACACCCCCGCCGTGACCATCGTTGCGGCGTGGATCAGCGCAGATACCGGCGTCGGGCCTTCCATCGCGTCAGGCAACCATGTGTGCAGGAACAACTGCGCCGATTTGCCCATCGCGCCCACGAACAGCAGGAACGCGATCAGATTGGCGGCATTCCAGTCGGTCCAGAGGAAGCTGACAGTGGTTTCCGCCAGCATCGGGGCGGCTGCAAAGAGGTCATCATACTGGATCGAGTCCACGATGAAATAAATCGCCATGATCGCGAGGATCAGCCCCATATCGCCAACACGGTTGACGATGAACGCCTTCATTGCAGCCGCACCTGCGGACTGTTTACGGAAATAGAAACCGATCAGCAGGTATGAGGCCAGACCCACACCTTCCCAGCCGAAGAAAAGCTGCACGAGGTTATCCGCTGTGACCAGCATCAGCATCGCGAAGGTAAAGAGCGACAGATAGGCAAAGAAACGAGGGCGGTAGCTTTCGTTCTCGGCGAAATTATCGTCATGCGCCATGTAGCCGAAGCTATAGAGATGCACGAGCGCCGAAACCGTGGTGATCACGATCAGCATGACAGCGGTCAGCCGGTCCAGACGGATCGCCCAGTCGCCGACCAGCGTTCCGCTGTCGATCCAGCGCAGAAGCGTGATCTGCTGGACGGAACCATCATGCGTCAGAAAGATCACCCAGGACAGAAAGGCCGAGAGGAACAACAGGCCCGTTGCCACGATCTGCGCGGGCTTCTCGCCGATCACGCGCCAGAACAGCCCTGCGATAATCGCGCCCAGCAGCGGGGCCAGAAGAACAGTGACTGCCATGGTCTCAGCCTTTCATCACATTGACATCTTCGACGTCAATCGTGCCACGATTGCGGAAGAAGCAGACAAGGATTGCCAGACCGATGGCGGCCTCTGCTGCGGCGACGGTCAATACGAACATGGTGAAGACCTGCCCCACCAGATCGTTCAGGAAGCTGGAGAAGGCCACCAGATTGATATTCACCGACAAGAGCATCAGTTCGATCGACATCAGGATCACGATGATATTCTTGCGGTTCAGGAAAATCCCGAAAATCCCGATGACGA
>JAFIEM010000091.1 GCA_020832555.1 Natronohydrobacter sp.
TATTCTCGCGATCCGTGACCATGTGATGCGAGATATAGCCGCGCTCGAAGGACATGCCCTCGACGACTTCCATCGTCGTGTCGATGGTCACGCCGAACTCTGCAGAGATGACACCATCGCGCCCCACACGCCGATAGGCATCGGCAACCAGCGCCCCCAGCTTCGGATCGGTGGCCGAGACCCGCGCGACGGCTTCCAGATAATCGGGGTTGTCCTCGCAATCACGCGACGAGGCGTCAATGGCTTCAATGATGGTCTGCACGGCCAGATCGATACCACGGCAGAAATCGACCGGACGCACGCCGCTCTCGGTCAGTTCGACCCCTTTCTGGATCAGGGCATTCGCCAGCACGATCGCAGTCGTCGTCCCGTCACCCGCCACCTCGTTGGTCTGCATCGACACTTCGCGAACCACTTGCGCGCCCATATTTTCGAAGCGATCAGACAGCTCTATTTCCGAGGCGATGCTGACACCATCGCGCGTCACCAGCGGCGTGCCGACTGGACGATCCACCATCGCATTCAGCCCCTTGGGGCCCAGAGTGGGCTCTACGGCAGCAGCCAGGCGCGCGACCCCGCGCGCAAGGGCCTTCCTTGCCGTCTTTCCGTGGATTATTTGTTTGGCCATATCTTCCTCCCTTGGTCGCGGAGAGACCCGGACCCTATCCTTGACTTTTTTCGGTGTTTTGCCGCCTAGTGACGCGCCTGCGGAGCAAGGCGTGGCGCCACACGACCGGCCATGAAATCGATCAAGGTCGGCCCATCCGGCCCGATCTCGACTTCGTGATACCGCGTCGAGGCAAGGCCCCGGCACATCGCCCCGTTGAACTCCATGTTAATCCGGATGCTCCGCAGTCGTTGGAGATGCGCTTCGAGATCTTCAGCCGGAATCGCGCCCCCCTCCCAGGTCGGGAAGGCCAGATCGTCGTCCTTGACGGCCAGCCCCCGCTCCGCCAGCAGATCAAGATAACGCGGCAACTGGCGCAGCTCCTCCTCACCGGAAAAATGCATTTTCCGAAGCATCCCCAGCCTCATCGAAACCACATCCTCTGCCGATCCGACAAGCGCCCGGACAGCCAGCAGGACAACTTCCTGCCGCCGATCAAATGCCTTGGCCGCGAATTTCTCGACGACATCTTCGAGCACCGCACCATCGCAATTCTCGGCGAAGATTTCATGAAAACTGCGCCCAGAGTTGACGCCGACATTCACCTCGTCACCGAAACAATGATCGTTCAGTTGCACTGTTACCTTTCGCACCCATGGCAACGCAGAGACTTCTGCGCGGATGCCGAAAGCCATAAGAAAGGCGAAATTCGGCGAACACCAATAGGTGGGCAGCCGGAACTCGACCAGCACGGAGTCTGCGTCGAAAATCTCGACCTGCTCTACGAAATTCATGTCGGTGATCGGCTCGTCGAGCTCGGGATCCGAGACCGCCGAAAGGCGGTCCCAGACTTCGAGTTCACGTTCTGTCGTGAGATTGGCCAGAAACATCGGATCACTCTGCGGCTATCTGGACAGGTGCGCCGGAAAGCTGCTTCTTCTTGGCCTCGACATCGATGCCATAGAGCTTGGCCGCGTTCAGACCGAGGATCTTCTCCTTGATTTCATCGGTCAGCTGAACCCCACCACGTTCGGCAGAAATATCTTCCGGGATCTGGAAGTCCCAGAATTTCTCGACCAGCCATTTCGGGGTCCAGATTGCATAATCGGATCCGAAGAGGATCTTGTCCTCGCCGACCCACCACAGCAATTCCGCCATCACTTCGCCGAAATAGCGCGGCCGCGAATGGATGAAGGGCAGCGCCACGGCAAGACCGCCATAGACATTGGTTTCCTGCGTTGCGATCCAGCAGAAATCATCCAGACGCGGCAGGCCGCAATGCTCGATGATCCAGTTCAGGTTCTGGAAATCGGTCGCTGCGTAATCGACGTCATGAACGTCAAAGGCATCCTTCGACAGCGGGATGATCGTCGGGCCCTTGTGAACGTGGATATTGCGGATGCCCAGCTTGTCGCACAGCTCGAAGCATTTATAGGCCGACGGATCATTCAGCGCCCAGCCCTTGCTGTCGCCATTCCACTCGGCGGTGTACATCTTGACACCCTTGATGTCGAATTCTTCCTTCATGTAGTGGATATATTCAAGCGCCTTCTCGCCATCGCGCGGATCGAAAGAACCATTGACGATGAATCGCTCGGGGTGGCGCTGCGCCATCTTGGTGCTGCGTTCGATCGACGAGAACCCGTTCTTGTAGAAATCCTTCAGATAGGTCGACTGGATGATCGCCATATCATCGGGACCATCGATGAACAGATCCCGATAGACGTCCTCTTCACTGTATTTCTCGAAGCGCGGCTTTTCCCACAACTCTTCCGTGGGGCTGAGATTTGTATGGTAGGCATAGAAGCAATCGATGAATTGCTTTCCGTGGATATTCGCCTGGTTTTCCGGGCTGCCGTCCCAGAAATGCGTATGGCCATCAATCACGAAGATTTCCTTGCCTTCGGGTGTCTTGAACATCTTGTCCTCCTGGATGTGTATGCTTCTGGGGGGCCAGTGGTCCCCGCGCATCTCTGCGCGAGACCACGTTCTTCTTTGGTGTCACGGGGCCCCGTCATGGCTGGCAGAACGGTTTCCATCTGGCCTGTGGGTAGGGCGGACGCGACATCGCCGCGTCCGCAGTGTCGAGCGATCAGATGAATTCCATCACTTCGTTCATATCCCCGAAGAGGATCACGGTGTTGTCATCGACCCGGACCATCCGGCCATAATGGGTCGACGTATTCACCTCGAAGATCTCTGCCGTCATCTCGCGGCCCAGATATTCGGTGATCTCATCCATCTTGAAGATCAGCTTGCCTTCGCCATCAATCCGGATCGTGGCCGGATTGTAAGTGACCGTCACTGACGGATTGTTCTCTTCCATGAATTCGGCGATGGCCCGCGCCTCGACCGAGTCATTCATGGTGACACCGCATTGGTGCGACACCTCACGCGACGTCATGTCGATGTCTTGCATCGACTTGAAGATGTTTTTGTTCGAAGCGTTGCGCGCTATGGTTGACATGATTGTTTTCCTTGCTGGATGATCAGTTGAGGCCAAGCTCGCCGAGGATCTGGGACAGGCGCTCGCGCGAGACTTCCTTCACGTCTTGGAAGGAAACCGGCTTGGAATGCGGCTGTGACCAGATCGGCTGAAGCGCATTCGCGGCTTTCTCGGCAAGGGCACCATGCTTGGCGACCCAGGATTTGAACAGCTTGCGGTTGTGATCCGCATGGGTCTCGTCATTGGCCAGAAGGTAGATCAGATCGACCGTATTCGCGAGATTGCGCTCGTAATCGGCCTCTGCTGCGGAAATCACCGGCGGCGTGATGAAGTCGTTATTGGCCGCCGCCGCCTGCATGAAGAAACCTGACCGCACCAATTCGCCGACCAGAGGTTCGAAGACGATATTGATGGCGAAATACTGCTCCAGATAGTCTTCGCAGCCCATGATCGTCTCGATCGCCTCGCGGCAGGGCTGCCAGATCGGATCTTCCAGCCAGGTCTGCTTGCCCAGCTCATCGTTCCATCCTTCGATATCCATCCCGATCTCGGCCAGATACAGCGTGATGTCCTGTGTCAGGCGCATCTTGTAGGAGGAATTGGTCAGCGTGGCATTGTTGATCATCTGAGTATAGCCGTAGCGCTGCGCCTGCATCAGCGAGGTCGCCATGCCGAACTCGGCGTGCTTCCATGCACCGAGATGCTTTTGCAGGATGGTCAGCCACGCCTTGTCAAAGACTTTATGCGCACCGGCCTTGCGGGCGTTCGAGATCACGTTCTGCACCATTGTCTCGATCTTCGACTGCCGTTGAAAATGGGTGCGCTCCCATTCCTGATCCGGCGCACGGAAAGCGTGCCAATTGCTTGACAGCGCCGCAGTGCTATCCTTCCGGTAGGCCCCACCGCCCTTGCCGCCCTCGAACTCGATGATCCAGTCCTGGATCAGGTAGCGTTCGGGATCGGGTTGCACGTCAACGGTGACATCCTCGTAATGCGTCGCCCGCTTGCCGCGCGGTTCGAAATAGTTGTAGCGGCGGCTGGTTGAGCCGACGAAGGATGCGGCACCTGCGGCTCCAGAGCCGACTGAACTTGATGTTGCTACCATGGTAGCCTCCCTTGGTTTGTTTCACGTCACTAGCGTTCGGGCCGGTCTCAGTGGCCCGAAGAACCGGAAGTCGGCGTGAACTTGTCGAAGAAGATGTGATCAGTGTCGAAATCATGCATGAACAGCACAGGTGTCAGCGCGTCGATCATCGGCGGCGGGCCACAGGCATAGACATCACCTTCCCCGTCGATACCAAGCTCGCGCAACCGACGGTCGACGACTTCATGCACGAAACCGCGCTCACCTCTCCAACCGGCATCACCATCGGCATGGCTGAGCACCGGTATGAACTCCACCGACGGATTGGCCGCTGTCAGGGAGGCGATCTCGTCAAGCTTGAACAGATCCGCCTGTGTCCGGGCACCGTAGAAGAAATAGACAGGCCGATCCTCGCCGCTCGCGACATGATCATTCAGGATCGACCAGACCGGCGACATGCCCGAACCGGCACCCACCAGGATCACTGGTCCTTCCCGTCCTTCGCGTCGGAAGCACATTCCGTAGGGGCCTTCGACACTGACTTCGGCACCGGCCTTGATTCCTCCGTCGTCGAGTTCGTTCGAGAATCGCCCGTCGGGGTATTTCTTGATGATGAACCCGAGTTTTTCGGTTTCGCTCGGCGGATTTGCCATGGAGAACGAGCGTGTAATCTCCTCCCCCGCTTCTGTCCTGACCGTGATGTCGACATATTGGCCCGCCCAGAATTTGAGTGGTGTATCCAATTCGATCTGAACGCCCCGAATGTCGTGGGTCAGCTTCTCGAAATCGACGATCTTGCCAGAGAATTTCCGAACGGGGATCGATTTGGAGAGCACTTCCTCATCGTAGTTCAGAAGCTCGATCTCGACATCACTGTGAACAATGGTCCGGCACATCAGGATGTGACCGCTGTCACGGTCCATCTCATTCAGCGCAAAAGTCGAGTAGTTCAGCATCTCGGTCTCGCCGTCGAGCTGGACGCATTTGCACGCTGAACACTGCCCTTCCTTGCAGCCATGCGGCAACGCAATTCCCTGCCGGAATGCGGCATCGAGCACGGTTTCGCCTTCTTCGACCTCAAATTCGACGCCAACCGGCTCCAAACGGACGTTATAAACTTCCGTCATTCTTTCCTCCCTGGAGAACGGCACACGCCTGTTGCGTGTCCGCAGGTCCGGAAGCCGCCGATGCGGCTTCCGGTTCTTGGCTTTAGTTGCAGGGGTTGATCGTGAAGCCCTTGCGGTACTCCGCGACATGGGCATTGCGTTCGTCATCCGACATCGCGCGCAGCATGTTGAGCGGCGAGCGCAGCGTGTGACCGCGCACATGCTCCAGCTTCCACATGTCCTTGTTGTCGAAACGCAGATGCGGCTGGGGCACCAATGTCTGACCATCTTCGCGCACGAAGTTCAGATCGACGATGGCATCGGCCAGATCCCAGCCATCATAGAGGGTTTCCCATTCACGCTTGCCAGAGAACTTGCCCATCGCTGGTGTCGGCCTGCCCTGATATTCGTCCGAGAAGGCCTCGACAGCGGTCCAGCGGTCCAGCTCATGGGCAAATGTGTGCCATTTCCCGTCGATCTGGTCGATCACCATATCCTCGCGGATCAGGCACGGCACTAGGCAGGACCAGCAGCGATGCGGATAGACATAGCCCGTGTCCTGATTGAAGGTTATGACAGTTTCGCCGGGCTTCGAGAGCTTGGCATACCATTTCCAGAAGTCGCCGAATTCCGCATACCAACCCGGATACTTGTGCTCGAACCACTCGAAATCCTTGTCGGTCTGAGCTTCGATCCGCCAGAAATTCACCGGCCAGCCGACCGCGAAGAACTGCGCGACCTTGTGGACGTAGTTGCGCTCGGTGATGCGCTTCCAGGCTTCCTGCACATCGTCGTGATGGATCTTCACGCCGTATTTCTCGAGCGGAAGCATATAGGTGCGGTAGTAATCCTCGAAGATCCAGCGATGCCACATCTCCGCATAGGATTCCTTTTCCTTGTCGCGGTTCGTGGTGCCGTATTCGATGAACGTCCCGATCGCGGCATCGACGATGGCATGGTTCTGCCAGAACGCATAGCGCAGGTCGCGCTCAAGCAGCAGGTGGTTTTCCGGCTCTTTCAGCGCGGCCATCAGCAGCGAATGACCATTGCCGATATGGCGGCTTTCATCCGATTGCACCGACAGGAACACGGTGGGCAGCGCATAGTCGCCATTGCGGGCGGCTTCCGACGGCATGGCCACGAAAAGCGTGTTGGTGAAGGCGGTCTCGGCGACCACGGTCAGATACATGCAGGCGGCGGTCATCGTGTCGCCGGTGATGAACCCTTCGCCGAACTGGCGACCGATGGTGGTCGCATAGCATTTCCCGAAGGCTTCTTCGGTAATGTCGAAACCTGCCGGGTCGATATAGTTTTCCATATACCACTTCTTCAGGTTCATCTGAATCGTGGAATGCCGGAACTCATCGACCATTTGCATGGTGAAGCCCGTGCGCAGATCCTCGCCCGGTGCCAGTCGTGCCACCATCGCCATCGAGCGGGCAGCCGAGATTTCGGGGAAAGGAATGATCGCGAGGAACAGTTTCATCCACTCGATCCAGCGCGGTTCCACATTGCGGAACATGTCGCCACGCAGCGCTGCATCCAACGCCCCATAGACCCGGTTGTCCTTCTCTTCTTCCATCGGGAAGTAGGACCGCAGCACCTGCTTCATCGGGTCGCGCGGTGCCTTGGTGATCTTGTAATCTGTCGGAAAGGTCGCAGCTTCCTGAACATAGGAAGGATTCCAGCCGAGATCTGCGATCTTCTTGGTCGCCTCCCCGACCGAGATACCACGCTGAGACGTGATCTTGTTTAGCGTCAAAGTCATGCCATGAGCCTCCTTAAAGCTCTGAGACCGTTCAAACGGTCGCGTTTGGCGGCTTTCGCCGTTTCATGTCATGCGATCAGGCAGCGCGCCGGATCGCATGGTCTCTCGGCAAAGGTGGTGAAAGTTGAGATGGCTGTCACAATCCGACAGCGCGAGCTGCCGAAGCATTCAGTGTCTCTCCTCCCGTCCTTCGTTCTTCTTCGGTCAACAGATTGGTTGATCGCGTGTTATGTCTTTCTTCATGCAAACCCGGTTCCAACGAGACCGATTCAGGGCGGAATGCAGAGATCTACAAACTAAACACCTGTTAATAATATATATTTTTTGATTACTTTTTTTGCTTTGACTTGCGCGCCCCGGCTGCGTTCCGACTGAAGCAAGCCATTGATACATTTCGTTACACTTGGTGTAACACCGCAGGCGTTCATTACGTTACATTTGAAATACATCTATTTTGCAGGCCGTTTCGCCCCGACCACGCCATCAGTCATGAAGGCCGGATGAATGATCCAACCGGACCCGCAACTCAGATGAAATCAGCGGTGCCGACGCCGCTCTGCTGCGCCGGAAAACCCGAGTTCCTGGCGATATCTGGCGACGACGCGGCGCGACACCATCAGACCCTCAGCCGTCAGCAACTCTGAAAGCCTCTGGTCGGACATCGGAGATCCGCCATTTTCATGCGCGAGAGCCTTGCGCAGACGCGCCATGACCTGAGGCTTGGACGGTCCGTCCGCACAAGCCTGTGCGGCAGCATGGGGGCATAGGTTTCTGGCCGAGATGATGCCGTTCGGCCCCTCGACAAGCAGACCGTTCAGAACCCGGCTGACAGTGCTGAGATGAAAGCCGGTCTTCTTAGCGATGGCCGACAGGGACAGGGGCAGCAGGGCCTGGGCACCATCGCGGAAAAAATCGCCCTGAACCGCCAGAACAACCTGCATGATCTGCTTCAACGCATTGTGCCGCAGATCAACCGCCTGTTTGATTGCGCGCGCTTGGGCAAGTGCCTGCCGCATCGCTGGCGAGTTCTTCAACGCAGCCCCAGCCTGAAGCGTTACCCGCGTCTCAAGGGATGGCTTCAGGATCGCAATCCATCCGCTGCCCTGCGGTTCCACCCGCACATCGGGTTCGCGCATCAGGGTCAGATCCGTCGAGAAACGGCTGCCGGGCTTGGGATCCAGCCGACGCAGCCGGGCAAGTTGATGCGAGACGATTTCCAGCGTCAGCCCCGTTGAACGTGCCAGCGCCTCGGGACCACCGCGCGGAAGCAGATCCAGATTGTCGAGAATGCAGCGCATATCATCACTCAACAGCCCCTGATCTTCTAGCTGCAACTGTAGGCATTCCCGCAGGTCACGGGCGAAAAGCCCGGCAGGGGAGACCCGGCGCTGGACCAGTCTGAGCCCGTTCTCCACAAGGCGCGACTCCAGACGTAGTTGTGCGGCGATGTCGTCAACCGGACAGCCCAGCCAGCCCGTGGGCTCCAGCGCTTCGATCAAGGTCATGACCAGCCGCTCCATTGGCCCGCCATGCGCGATCAGACCGGCAAGTTCGCGCGTGACATGCTCGTAAAGGCTTGCGGGCACAGCGGCGAGACCCGTATCGAGAAAATCATGCACATTGCCCGCGCGCAGCGCCGCCCCGCCGCGCCGGCGGACCACAAGAAACGGGTTATCCCGCGCGGTCTGCAACAGGTGATCCTCCAGTTGCTCCACCGACATCTGAAGGACAGTGGTCATCTGTCCATGCCGGAAAACCTGGGACTGCCGCGCATTCAGACGGGTCGAGAGACTCATTCAGCGGCCTCCGACAATAGGGCTGGCAAGGCTCCGATCACCTGGGGTAGCATTAGCCCCGGATCGCAAGGATGTCTGACGCCATGACCGAAACTCTTCCGCCAGGCAGTGTCACTCCGTTGTTCAGCGGCCCGCCGGAACTGTCCTATCCGGGGCTTTCGCCGCAGCTTCTGGCGCGGGTCAAACAGTTGTGGTCGGCGCGTGGACTGGATTTCGACCAGTGCTGGCGGGTGGGGATACGCGGCTTGCCCGGTTTTCAGGCCGTGCCACGTTTCGACGGTTCGACCAACAGCGCCGCCGTCGATTTGGTATTTCTCTTCGATCAGGCGGTGTTGTGGATACGCGCCATGCATGCGGCCACTGCCACCGGACATGCGCATGGGGTCGAGGGGCTTAACCCGGATCAATGGCACGGGATTGCCGGGATAACGGCCCGGCTGACCGAACAGATGTCCGCGCTGCGCCTGCTGGCCCTGACCGGGCTTCCGATGCCGGCCATGCAGATTGCCCGTGCCATCTCCGAAGATGTGGACATGGCGCTGGTCTTGTTGATCCGGCCGAAACTTGCGCAACGATTCGCGATCTGCCGAAATGTCGAGGACACCAACGAATTCTGGCGCCGTCATATCGCGGGCGGGCGCGCGTTCAAGGCGATTGCGGAGAAACTCTATGGCATCGGCATCGACCATTCCGCCGACACCGAATACGCCAAATGGCGCAGATCGGTGCTGACGACACTCAACACTGCTGTTCACAGCAATATCCTGAGCGCTGCCGATACCGGTCGTGGGCCGAACAAGGCCCTGCTGAACGATGACAGCATCTATTTCGCAACCTATCGTATCCATGAGCTTTGCGCCTATGCACAGCTTGTCACGCCTGACCTGACCAACTGGCTGCGCGAAACAGGCGCACTGGCACCCGGCAGTTTCGCGCCACTCGCGGCCCCATTGAGTGCAATTCTCGTCAGCCAGATACAGAGCCTGAGCACGCCCACGTCGTCCCGTATCCTGAGCGAGCAGGCATCGCGCCATTAATGCACGGCATCTTCCCGCTTGCCGAGCCGACCCTGCGCAATCCATTGCGCGGCAAGGATCAGGGCTCCGGTGGCGAAATCCTTGCCATGATCCTCGATCATGGCTTCGGCGGTTTTCGCCAGTT
Organism: Natronohydrobacter sp.; assembly: GCA_020832555.1. Classification (GTDB taxonomy): domain Bacteria; phylum Pseudomonadota; class Alphaproteobacteria; order Rhodobacterales; family Rhodobacteraceae; genus Roseinatronobacter. The sequence goes on from JAFIEM010000091.1 coordinate 9,969, forward strand.
CCTGAAAATAGCGGTCCTTGCTCTGTTCTTCGGTATCCAGTGCCTGGTTCATCTTCTTCGCTCCCTTGGTAGATTATTTGAACATTGTCTTGGGAAATGTCGCTATGGACGCAGCACCTGCGGCCGTTCCGATCGCCAGATGCCTGCCATCGGGCGACCAGGCCAGCGTTGTCACGGCATCACCCCGTCCTTCGCGCAACATCATTTCCTCCCGCCTGCCGATCTGACAAAGCGTGACCAGCCCATTGGCATACCCCACCGCACAGAGATCGCGGAACGGATGCGCGGCCACGGTCTCGACCAGCGTCAGACCCGGTTTCCCTGTCTCGACAGCCGCGCCTTCATGCGCACCGAACGGCAGATCTGGCAGTTGCCACCCGACAACACGAAACGCCCCCGACGCGATCATCGCATTCGCCTTGCTACTGAAAGCCACAGTCGCCACCGGCGCCGGAAAATCGACGATCCGGTCAGCCTGCCCCTTCGCGACATCCACCAATAGCAGGCTCTTGTCCGCGCAACCGCCTGCGATCCAGCGACCATCCGGCGACCATTCCAGACGGTTCACCTGCCGGTCAGCCGCGATCTGCGCCACCTTGGCCAGATCCCCTGCATCCAGGATCGTCATCTGACCCTCACCCCAACAGGCAATCCGTCGCGCATCGGGTGAAAGGCCGATCCGCGTCACCGCATGTTCTAACACGGTCGACTCCAGCGTGATCCCGTTTTCAGGCGACATGATGTCGATCCGCGCACCGCGTGCGACCAAAAGCCCCCGCTTGTCGGGCAGCGCTGACAGGGCGGTGACACGCCCCTCCCCGGCCCGCGCAATACGCAGTTGCTGCCCCCGCGCGGTCGCACGCCAGATTTCCGCACCGTCATGATGTACAAAGGCAAAACCCTGTTGCGCCACCGGGCACAGACCCGTGACGACAGCCGCAACAGGCTCTTGCGAGCGCACCGGCACCGGCAGCGGTTTTTCACGCGGACGGATCGTCATCCGCCCGGTTTCCAACTCGGTGCGCATCCGCGTCTCGGGATCTTCGGCATCCTGCACCTGCAGGAAGGCCAGCACACCATCCGCCAGAGTGACCGCAACCGTGGAACCGACCACATTGAACCGGACATCACGGATCTCGGTCCCCAGATCCCATGTTCTGGCCAGCAGATCGAAGAGCGACAGGGATTGCGGTGGACTATGCTTGGTCATGTGTCATCTCTTTCAATGATCGCTGCGAGGTCCTGATCCACTGCAGCCAGTTCGGTTTCCAGAGTCTCTATCCGGGTCATACAGGCCGCCAGAGCTTCGGCATTCGTTGCACGCTCTGCATCACCGGCACCGAGTGCAGTGCCTTCCTCGTAATCCTTCTGATCAAGGACAAGAAAGCCGCTTGCGATCTGGTTCAGTCGAAGATGCTCGCAATTTGCAGCCGCGATTGCCTGCACCAGCGAAATCCGCCGCGTCATGATCGTCTGGATCTCGTGGTTGCGATCTGTCATGGAGTCGCGCCAATATCTGCAACAGCGACCTGAACGGAGGTACGCACCCGATGACCGATCCTGTTGATTTGCGTTTTTTCACCAGTTTGCAGGACGTGCTGGCGCATGCTGAGACTGAAGACACGGCCTGCCGCGAAGCAATCGACCGCGCGCTCGCAACCGGCGCGCCGGAGGATCTGCGCATCGCGCGCGAGTTGGTTCACGCCCTGCCGACCGAATTTCGCAACAATGTTCTGGCGCAGGTTCATACCGCCATGGCCAGCGATCTTTCTGCGATCTGGGGCATGATGCCGAATGCATCCACAGCGAAACGACCCAATTAGGTCGGCATCTGCCGCCGCGGATCGTTCGGGCACAGGTCGGGCAATCATCGGCTTCTCCTCCCGTGAGCTTCCGATTTGTCGAGTGCCGGACAGACTATCCAAAGACTGACTCCGTGCAATTGAAACTGCGCGATTCGAGCCCGTAGACAGTCAAAAAAGATGCATCTGTAATATATCGTTACACCTTTACCCGGAAAATCGTAACACTATGTTCCATATAGATTTTTCATGAATCGCGAAATAGACTGAGTCTCGATGAAACCGATTCGCACGGGTGATTCGGGGGAGCACAGCGCCCGTCAGACCCGGCTGGCAAAGACATGAGGCCGCGCGCTTGAACAGCTTTCCCGAGGTGATCGCGGCAGATGGCGTTCTGCTTCGCCCCGCAGATCCCAACGACCTCAGAACAGTTGTCGCGCATCTGAATATGCCCGATATCGCGCGCTGGATGGCGACCGTCAGGCACCCGTTTACCGATACGGATGCTGAAGAGATCCTTGCCCTTGCACATGATCCTTCACAATGCCTCCGGATGCTGGAGGTGAATAGCACAATGGTCGGCTGTCTCAGGCTTTCACCGGATATCTGGTTCTGGCTCGCGCCCCCTGCACAGGGTCAGGGGCTGATGTCCCGCGCCCTTCATGCCGCAATCACCGCTTATTTCAACACCCCGGCACCGCCCCTGTTTGCAACCTGCCGCGAGGACAATCTTGCCGCGCAATCCCTGCTGTCGCGTCTCGGATTCTCCAGAATGCCGATGCGCAAACGACTGTTTTTTCATAACGAAGGGCGTGCGCTAAGATGCCTTGAACACGTCCTCTGCACCGAGCAATGGCTTCAGCTTCACCCGCCGCGCATGACCTGCGGCGCGCTCACTTTGCGGCCTGCCGTCCAGAAGGACGCCCCTGCCCTTGCGACGATGCTACCACACCACGGGACCGAAGGCCGCAGATCATGGCCCCCGCCTGACAGGATAGGCGCTTTCATCGAGCAGAATCGATGCCGCAGTCACGGCAGCGGATTATTCGTCATCGAGGACCAAAACCGTTGCCTCATCGGCATGGTGCTGCTGGACAAGACGCTTGAAAAACAGATCCCGCATTTCATGACACCAGAAGCGTCGGACCGATATTCAGAAGATATCGAGACCCTGTTCCGCGACTACATGGCAGGGCCATGACCGGCACAGTGCGCCAGCATGTCCATCGCGCGACGAGAAACACTCAGAGCCTTGAAGCAATGTTCACGCGGCCTGATTGCCGCGTGACCTGATCGGATTGTGGCGAACAGGCCGATAA
>JAFIEM010000008.1 GCA_020832555.1 Natronohydrobacter sp.
CTGCGATCCGGTCGCGCGGGCGATCAAGCGGCACGTCCAGCACCTCGCCAATCGTCGCCGCCGGGCCGTTGGTCATCATCACGATCCGGTCAGCCAGCAGCACGGCCTCATCCACGTCATGGGTGATCATGATCATCGTATTGCCAAGCCGCGCATGGATATCCATCACCGCATCCTGCAAATGTGCCCGCGTCAGCGCATCGAGCGCGCCGAAGGGTTCATCAAGCAACAGCACTTTCGGCTCCATCGCCAGGGCCCGCGCGATGCCGACCCGCTGCCGCATCCCGCCAGAGATTTCACCGGGGCGTTTGTCGGCCGCATGGCGCATTTGCACAAGATCGAGATTGTGCAAGATCCACTCATGCCGCTCAGCTTTGTTTTTCACTCCACGAAATACTTTTTCAACGGCGAGCTTTACATTGTCATAGACGGTCAGCCAGGGCAGCAGGCTGTGGTTCTGGAAAACCACCGCCCGATCCGGCCCCGGTGCCTTGACCTCGAACCCGTCCAGCTTGATGCCGCCCTTGGTCACATCGGTCAGACCAGCGATCAGATTCAAGAGCGTGGATTTACCGCAACCGGAATGGCCGATGATGCTGACAAACTCGCCTTTTTCGATGTCCAGCCGGATGTCGCGCAGCACGTCAGCCCGTTTGGACCCGGTGACGAAGGTTTTATCGACATGGGAGATATTGAGATAAGCCATGGATCATGCCTCCGATGTGCCACGGGTGACAACGCGCCCGATGAAGCTGACGAGTTTATCGAGGATGAGACCGACCAGCCCGATATAGACCAGCGCCACGATGATGTCGGTCAGGCGCGAGGAGTTCCACGCATCCCAGATGAAGAAGCCGATACCCACACCGCCGGTCAGCATTTCGGCGGCGACGATGGCCAGCCAGGACAGCCCGACCCCGATGCGCAGCCCCGAGAAGATATAGGGCGCGGCGGCGGGCACCATGATCTTGAAGAAGAACTCGATCTGGTTGAGCCGCAGCACCTGCGCCACGTTGCGATAGTCCTGCGGGATATTACGCACACCGGCGGCAGTGTTGATGATGACGGGCCAGATCGCTGTGATGAAGATCACGAAAATGGCCGAAGGGCGGCTGTCCATGAAAGCGGCAAGGCTGATCGGCAGCCATGCCAGCGGCGGGACCGTGCGCAGCACCTGAAAGATGGGGTCCAGACCGCGCATCATCCAGACCGACTGGCCGATGATGGCGCCCACTACAATCCCGATCAGGGCGGCGAAGCCGAAGCCATAGGCCACGCGCTCCAGCGAGGTCAGAACCCGCCAGCCGAGGCCGATGTCCTGGCTGCCATAGACATAGAACGGCTCAAGGATCAGATCGGACGATTCCATCCAGACGACGGAAGGCGTGGGAAGATTGGACCCCGGAGCCGAAAAGGCGATCTGCCAGAGGGCGAGGATCACAAGTAACACCACGAGCGGCGGCAAGGTATTGACCGCAAGCGATTGCGCCCAACCCGGAAGCGCGAATCCCTTGCGGGGCCGCTCTGGCAGGCTGGAAATGGTCGCGCTGGCCTTCGGGGCTGGCGCTTTGGGCTTGATCTGTGCAACTGCTGACATAATTCTTGCCTCCTTAAACCATGGCCTTGATCGACAGGCTGTCGAGATAGGCAGAGGGGTTTTCGGGATCGAAGCTCTTGCCGTCGAAGAAGGTTTCAACACCGCGACTGTCGCCAAGGCTGGCGGTATCGACGCCGAGTTCGCGCGCGGCGTCCAACCAGAGATCAGAGCGGTTGGTGTTTGCGACGACTGAAGCAATATCGAGATCGGCGGGCTGGTAGCCCCAGCGGATATTTTCGGTCAGGAACCATTTGTCGAGGCTCTTCCACGGGTAGGATGTTGCCCCGTTCGCGCCCCAGAATTTCATCTGCAAGCCGGTTGCGGTTTCCATCCGGCCATTGCCGTAATTCACATCACCTTTCAGGCGACCCAGAATATCGGCGGGCGGCACATTGAACCATTGGCGGCGGCCCACGATCTGCGCGAGTTCCTCCTTGTTGGCCATGTCTTCGCACCAGATCTGCGCCTCCATCACGGCCATCAGAATGGCCTTGGTGGCGATGGGGTTCGCGTCCACCCAGTCGGCGCGCATGCCAAGCACCTTTTCGGGGTGGTTGTTCCACAATTCGCCAGTTGTCAGCGCCGTGAAACCGATATCCTGATTGACCAGTTGCTCATTCCATGGCTCGCCCACGCAGAAGCAATCCATGTTGCCCACGCGCATATTGGCCACCATCTGCGGGGGCGGGACGACAATCACGTTGACATCTGTGTTCGGATCAATCCCGCCAGCCGCCAGCCAGTAGCGAATCCACAGATCATGCGTGCCGCCGGGAAAGGTCATGGCGGCTGTGACCTCTTCACCGCGTGCGCGTTTGGCGGCGAAGGCATCGGCGAGAGCACTGCTGTCCAGACCCGCACCGGTTTCGGCATAGTCCTTGGCGACCGAGATGCCCTGTCCGTCCTCGTTCAGGCTGAGCAGGTTGTACATGGGCGTGGGCTGGTTGTTCTGCATCACAGTGCCAAGGCTGTACTGGAACACCTTTGGCCGCAGGATATGACCACCATCAATCCCGCCGCGTGCCGAACCAAGGGCCATGTTGTCGCGCGTCGCCCCCCAGCTTGCCTGTTTCTCGATCTTCATCTGATCGAGGCCGTATTTCTTGTAGAAACCCTTGACCTCGGCCACGATCAGCGGCGAGGCGTCGGTGAGCGCGATGTATCCCAGCGTTGCGCCGCGGACTTCCGGGGCAGCACTTGTGGCCCATGCGCCGCCGGGGATCAGGGCCTGGGCCGCAGCGAGGGTCGCCGCCGCGCCGGTCGTTGCACGCAGAAAGGAGCGGCGGGAAAGCGTCGAGGATTTGGGGGAATTCAGCATTTCGGGTGGTCTCCGACATGGGCAGGCCGTGGCCTGCAACGGGGTCAAAAGATGTGACAGCGCCTGAAAGCGGTTCTGTCGTGACGATGTGGGAAATCGCGTCAGTGCGAAGTCAGATGGCAAAGCGCGTCTTGCGCAGCTTTCCGTCCTTCGTATCATCCGACCCCTTTGCCGGATGCCTTAGAAATGCGCAGGATTCAGCTTAAGGTCAAAGGTTCTTTGCAGGCGCAGCATTTTTTCCGGGCCGAATGCGCAATCTGCCCGGAATTTCAGCGCTCAGCTGCGCTAGGGTCGAAAATCTGACCATCAAAGAAACGATCCGAGGGCAGAATCATCGTGCCGCGTTCGGATGCGACAGCCGTGGGATGCGCAAGCGCACCTTCCAGCTTTTCAGAGGCACCGGGCAGGTCAGCCCCCACTCCGCGCAGGTTCTGTCGATAGAGATCCGTGCGGCAGATCGCTTTGGCGGCACGGACACTTGCGCCCGCTTCCAGCCCGTGTCGTTCTGCCAGTTGCGTTGCGAACCAGGCCGTTTGCGACCGCCAGGGAAAACTGGCCGCGCCTTCGTGAAAGCGGATCATGCCCGAAACCTTGCGCAATTCGCCGCGCGGGGTGACGATCATTTCGCCGCGCAATGCCCTGTCCAGAAGTTCGGACGGGGCATTGACATATTCGGGCCGGGCGAGAAGTTCTGAAGCGGTCTGCCTGTTGCCCGGTTCGGCCAGCCATTTTCCCGCACGCCAGACCGCCCGCATGAGCGCGCCTGTGGCGGCGGGGTTTTCCTCGATCCAGTCATGGCGGGCGGCCAGCACTTTTTCCGGGGCCGCTGCCCAGATCGCGCGACTGGGCAGCAAGAGCGCCCCGGCGCCGGTTTCGACGGCGACAGAGCCCCAGGGCTCGCCCACGCAGAAGGCATCTATTTCACCTGCGCCGAGCGCATCGGCCATGCGCGGGGGCGGGATAGTGCAGAGTTCATACCCGATCCCGGTTCCGCGCAACCAGTAATCAACCAGCATCGCCTGCGTCGAGAAGGGAAAGGGCACCCCGATCCGCAGACATGACGGCGCGATCTGCGCCAGATCCCCGGCAGCGATCCGGGCATCTTCGAATCCGAACCCGTGACCTATCGCGCGCAGGGCATCCGCCAGAGTTGCCGAGACCGCGACCACGACACCGTTCATCGACAGGTTTTGCAGAATATCGACCCGCGCAACCGCTCCGCCAAGCCCCAGCGCCATCGCGACCGGCAGGGGGGCGAGGATATGCGCGGCCTCGATCTGGCCCCAGAGGAGCATGTCACGCAGGCTGGACCAGGAGGGGGCCGGGATGAGGTCAAGCGCCAGACCTTCGCTGCGGGCGAATCCAAGTTCATGCGCAATGGCCAGCGGCGCCATGTCCAGAAGCGGCACGAAACCCAGTCGCAGGGGCATGATATTCATGACAAGAGCCCCGCCGCTGTGACAATCGCGCCCGCCACATCGGCGACCTTGCGACCCTGATCCATCGCCGCCTTGCGCATCAGCGCATAGGCTTCGTCCTCGCTGATCCCGCGCGCTTTCATCAAGATGCCCTTGGCGCGGTCGATCAGCTTGCGTTCCTCCAGCGCGCGGCGGGTGGTTTCCAGTTCCAGCCGCATGCGCTGGAACATCTGGAAACGCGCGATTGCCGCATCCATCACGGCGGCCACGCGCTCGGGCTGCAGGCCGTCAATGACATAGGCGGAAACACCTGCCTCGATGGCCTGCCGCGTCAGGTCGCCATCGGTGCGGTCCACGAAGAAAGCCACAGGCCGGTCCATCGGGCCTGCGGCAAGCGCCATTTCTTCAAGCGTGTCGCGCGACGGATTGGCCATGTCGATCAGCACGATATCGGGTGCAATCTCGCGCACACGGCGCGCCAGCCCTGCCCCTTCGCTGATGATCGTGACACGATGGCCAAGCGGTTGCAGACTGTCGATCACAAGCCGCGCGCGGGTTTCATCAGGTTCGACAATGACAATATGGAGTTTCATCTGCTGTCGCCTTTCTGCGCCCACGAGGGCCACGTTCCGGGCGGGTGCACAAGACCAAGCCCGCGTGTTCAGCGTGCCTCATGCGGTGAATGCTCAAATTTCGGGCAGTTTTGATGGCTGTCCGGCGGTTCAGCCTTCTGCGGACGAGACCTCTGCCGGGATGCCCTCATCTGACGGCGGCGGAGCCAGAGGCAAGACCAGCGCGAAACAGCATCCGGTGTCACTGTGCCGGACATAGGCCGTTCCGCCATGCGTGGCCGCCACAGAACGCACGATGGCCAGCCCCAGACCGCAGCCTGATTTCTGGAACTTCTGACCGCCTTGTTGCGGCAGTCTCACGAAACGCTCGAAAACCTGTTCGGCGGCCTCCTTCGGGATGCCGGGGCCATCATCTTCGACCAGCAATGTGACCGTTTGCCCGTCGCTTTCAAGCGTCAGGCGGATCTCGCTATCACTGACAGCACCATAGCGCAGGGAATTGTCGATCAGATTCTCGATGGCTTCGCGCAGCAGGATGGCGTTCCCGGCCACCCGAAACGGCTGTTTCGGTGCGTTCAGGTGAATTTCGACACCTTCGGACAGCGCCTTGGGGGCGAACCTGCGCGCAATCTCTGCAACAAGTGTAGTGAAATCCACGATGTCGTCATTCTCGCTGCTGATGTGATCGGCGACCTCCAGGCTCAGCAATTGCTGGCTGAGGCGGGACAGGTCACTTGCGGATTCATACAGATCCCGCAACCGCGCCTGACGCTGATCTTCGGTCCGCGCCGATAGCGCAGTTTCGGCTTGCGTCTGGATCGCGGCCACCGGATTGCGGATCTGATGCGCGGCATTGGCGATGAAGGCATTGCGGCGCTGCATCTCGGCCTGCAGGCGCGCAAAGAGCGAATTCATCGTTGTCACCAATGGCCGGACTTCGTTGGGCACCGCGCGCCGTATCGGGCCCAGTTCTGACGGGCTGCGCAGGGCGACGGCCTCTTTCAGGTCGATCAGCGGGCGCAGGCCCTGCGTGATCCCGAACCAGACCGCAACCGAGGCGGTGACAAGGACCACCGCAAGGATGGCCAGCGCCTGCTGCAATATGACGAGACTGAGCGCGCGGCGTTGGGTGATGGTTTGCCAGACCAGAACGGTTGTCCAGCCGTCGAAGAACGGATCGGCAATGAATTCGCGCAGCACGACGGCGCGGACGGGTTTGCCGGTATAGGTGAAGTCGAAGAAATACGGCTCGCCCCCGCGCAGGTCATCGGGGATAATGTCATCGGGGGTGTCGGTATAGCCCGCCAGAATGCGCCCGTCAGCGGCAGAGACATTGTAGAAGATCGGGTCGCCCATGACGCCCACCAGCGAATTCAGCAAGGCGTCTGAGACAACATCGCCCTGGGTGATGATCACCTCGCGCGCGACAGCATGCGCCACGACTTTCAGCGTATCATCATAGAGCGTGCGCGACATATCCTGTGCCTGCCAGTAGCGTATTCCGCCAGCCAGCAGCGCCACCACCACCAATGGCAGCATGATGAGAATATACAGCCGAAGCCGGAGCGACCCAGCAAACCGCTTGCGGGGGGTCAGCCTGCCGCGTCTCATCTCATGCATCCTCGATCTGCACGAGATACCCAAGTCCGCGCAGGGTGCGGATGGTCAGCCCGTGCCCGTCGAGTTTGCGCCGCAACCGAGAGACCAGCAATTCGACCGCATTCGCGTCGATATCGGCACCGACCCCGTAGATCCGTTCCCCGAGCTGTTCCTTGGACAGCACGCGACCGGGATTGTCGGCGAAAGCTTCGAACAGGGACAGTTCACGACGTGACAGGCCGATCACCCCATCCCGGCCGGACAGACTGCGCGCAGCACGGTCGAAACTGACCGCACCGATGGTTTCCACATCCGGTCGTGCCTCTGACGGGCGGCGCGCAAGCGCGCGCAGGCGTGCATGGAGTTCGGCAATCTCGAAGGGTTTCACCAGATAGTCATCCGCCCCTGCATCCAGCCCCGCGACCCGGTCCTGCACCTGACCCTGCGCCGTCAGCATCAGCACAGGATAGGTGTCGCCGCGCGCGCGCAATCTGCGCAGGATTTCCAACCCGCCAAGCTTGGGCAGGTTCACGTCAAGGATGGCAAGATCGGCCCCGGTCTGCGCCAGAAAACGGTCTGCATCCTGCCCGTCATCAAGCCAATCCACAGCATGACCTGCTTCCTGTAGCGCCTGAATCAGTGCACGCGCCAGTATCGTATTGTCTTCGATCAGTACAATTCGCACCGGCATTCCCCGACAGAGCCTGACTGGTTTTCGCTCCTGACAGCTTTTTGACAGGTTCCGCTGCTATACGCACCCTGCATGGCAGGGTTTGGAGGCTCTGCGTTCACTGTGCGCAATATGACTTGGGAGGTCAATATGACAGTCAAATCACTCACCCGGCGCGGGGCGCTGGGACTTTTCGCAGCGGCATCGGCTACCCTCACCTTGGGCGCTCCGGCACAGGCTCAGGTGGATTTCTCGGGGCGGACAATCGAATGGATCATTCCTTTCGGCACGGGCGGCGGCTCTGATACCTGGGCACGCTTCAACGCACCCTTCCTGTCGCGCCATCTGCCCGGCAATCCCACAGTTGTCGTGGTCAATGAACCCGGTGGCGGGTCAACCCGCGGCACCAATCTGTTCGCGCAGCGCGCGCGGCCCGATGGTCTGACGATCCTTGGCACATCCGGTTCCACCCAGTTCCCCTATCTGCTGGGTGATCCGCGCGTACGTTATGAGTATCAGGACTGGTCGGTGGTCATGGTCGGCCCGACGGGCGGCGTGGCCTATGTCTCGCCCTCGACCGGTGTGAACAGCATCGAGGATGTCGCCAATCTGCAAGGGCAACGGCTGGTCTATGCGAGCCAGGGCGCGACCTCGCTTGATCTGGTGCCGATGCTTGCCTTCAAGCTTCTGGGCTTCGATGTGAACTATGTGTTCGGCTTTGGCGGGCGCGGTGACGGGCGACTGGCATTCGAGCGCGGCGAAGTGAATATCGACTATCAGACCTCTTCGGCCTTCATCAACAACGTGACGCCGCTGGTCGAGGAAGGCAAAGCCGTTCCGCTGATGTCATGGGGTGTGCTGGATGCCGATGGCACTCCTCAGCGAGACCCGACATTCCCGGATCTGCCGATTCTGGAGGAAGTCTACGAGATGGTGCATGGCGAAGCGCCATCCGGCCCGATGTATGATGCCTACAAGGCCTTCAACACCGCCGGTTTTGCAGCGCAGAAGATGGTTGTCCTGCCTGCCGGCGCATCGGAGGAACTGGTCGAGACCTATCGTCAGGCCTGGCGCGATGTTTTCAATGACCCCGAATACCTGGAGACATTCGAGGCCGCGCTTGGCAGCTATGAGCAGGTGACGGATGCTGCGGCTGATGCTCTGTTCCAGGCAGGCACCACGATCGACCCGGAAGTGCGTGCGATGGTGGTCGATATGCTGGCCACCGAGTATAACGTGCGTCTCGGCGAGTAATCGCCCCTACCCCCCGGAACTGTTCTGTTCCGGGGGGTATTTTCTGTATTCCCGCGACCGCGCAGGGCCATTGCCTGCGCCCGTCCATTTGTTGACGACAGGGGCCAGCCATGATCGATGTCTTTCTCTCCGCTCTCGCGAATATCCTTACGCTGCAGCATATGGGCTATATGATGATCGGCGTCATGGTCGGTCTGATGATCGGTGTCTTTCCGGGTCTGGGCGGGATTGCAGGGCTGTCGCTGATGATCCCGTTCCTTTACGGGATGGACACGACCATGGCGCTGGCCATGTTGATCGGTCTGGTTGCGGTCATTCCGACATCGGATACATTCGCAAGCGTGCTGATGGGGATACCCGGTTCATCCGCTTCACAGGCTACGGTGCTCGATGGTTTCCCCATGGCCAAGCGCGGCGAGGCGGCACGCGCGCTTTCAGCCGCCTTCTTCGCCTCACTGGTGGGCGGTCTGATCGGGGCCGTGGTGCTGACAGGGTTCGTGCTGGTGGCGCGACCTGTGATCCTTGCCTTCAGTTCCGCCGAATTGTTCATGCTATCGGTTTTTGGTCTGTCGATGGTCGGTGTACTTGCGGGTAAATCGCTGGTCAAGGGCGTGGCGGCCTGCGCGCTGGGGCTGATCATCGGCTCGATCGGGGGGGCCCCGGCCACGGGCGAGTTCCGCATGGTGTTCGGGATCGACTATCTTTACGATGGCATCCCGCTGATCATCATAGGTCTTGGCCTGTTCGCTGTGCCCGAAATCGTGGACCTGCTGCGCCGGGATCGCTCGATTTCAGAACACACAACGCTTGGCGCGGGCTGGTTCGAGGGTATCCGCGATGTGGTCCGCAACTGGTGGCTGACGCTGCGCTGTTCCGGCATCGGCGCGCTGATCGGGGCGATTCCGGGTCTGGGCGGCACGGTGGTGGACTGGATCGCCTATGGTCATGCGGTGCAATCGGTCAAGAAAGACCCGCAATTCGGCAAGGGCGATGTGCGCGGCGTGATCGCGCCGGAATCCGCCAATAACGCGAAAGAAGGCGGCGGGCTCTTGCCCACGCTGCTGTTCGGCATCCCCGGCGGCGGCGCGATGGCGGTTTTCCTTGGCGGGATGGTGCTTCTGGGCATCCAGCCGGGGCCATCGATGGTGGGCAGCAATCTTGACCTGACCTATACCATCGTCTGGTCGCTGGCGCTGGCCAATGTGCTGGGGGCTGGCCTGTGCATCCTGCTCGCCATTCCGATTTCCAAGCTCACGCTGATCCCGTTCAAGCTGCTTGCGCCCTTCATGATCGCAGTCATCTGCTTTGCTGCCTTTCAGGCGACGCGCACGCTTGATGACCTGATCGTGCTTCTCGCGACCGGTGTGCTGGGTGTCTATATGCGCCGTTTCGGCTGGCCGCGCCCTGCCCTGCTGATCGGCTTCGTGCTGGCCACGCAGGCAGAGACCTATCTCTATCAGGCCGTGCAATTCTACGGCTGGGAATTCCTGACCCGCACGGGTGTCATGATCATCATGGGGATTACGGCAGGGTCGATCTGGCTGGGGCTGCGCGCGCGGGTCTCCGAGGCAACGCCTGCCGAGATCCTCGCGGTCGAGGCGCGCGATGCAGGCACTGGCCCGGCGGCCAATATCCGTGCGCGCGCCCCGCAGATCATCTTTGCGCTTGTTGCATTGGGTTTTTTCGCAATCGGCATCCATGATGCGTTGCAGCAAAGCTTCCTCGGGCAGGTCTTTCCGCTGATCATGGCCTGTGCGGGGGCGGGTTTCACGGCGCTTGTGCTGGTCTTTCTGGTTCTCGGCAAACCCAATCACGCTGTTTCAAGCGATACCGAACATGAGGCGCAGAGCGAGGGCATCCCGCTGCGCTCGACATTCGGCGCGCTGCTCTGGATCGCACTTCTGGTTGCACTGACAGCACTTGCGGGCTTCGTGGTTGCGCTTGTCGCATTCTTCATCGCCTTCCTGCGCCTGCGCGCGCAGGCGAGCTGGTTGATGACGGCGATCCTGACGGCGGGCTGCACCGGCTTCGTGCTGACGCTGGCATCCGCGCTGAACATGCGCTTCCCCGGTGGCTTGCTGCAAGACCTCTATCGCCTGCCCTGGCCCTTCAGCTGAGACAACAGATGCAGACTGAAATACCCTTCCTGTTCATGCGGGGCGGCACCTCGCGCGGGCCTTACTTCAATGCAGCCGACCTGCCTGCGGATCGTGACCAGTTGGCGGCGGTGCTGCGTTCGGTGCTTGGTTCCGGCCATCCGCTGAATATCGACGGGATCGGGGGTTCGGCAACAGTGACAACCAAGGTCGCGATCCTGTCGCGATCTGAGATCGAAGGGGTGGATGTCGATTACTTCTTCGCGCAGGTCGACCCGATGAAACCCGAAGTCGATTTCCGCCCCACTTGCGGCAATATCCTGTCCGGCGTCGGCCCTGCTGCCATCGAGATGGGTCTGGTCCCGGTCACGGGGTCCGAAACGAAGCTGCGTATCAGGGCAGTCAACACCGGTGCGCTGGTAGATGCTGTCGTGCAGACGCCCGAGGGGCGCGTCAGTTATGAGGGTGCGTATCGCCTTGACGGGGTTCCGGCCAGCTCCGCACCCGTGACGCTGAGCTTCATGGGCACAGTGGGCACCATATGCGGCGCGATGCTGCCCACGGGTCGCGCGCGTGATGTGATTGACGGGGTTGACGTTACACTGATCGACGTCGCCATGCCGATGATGATCGCCCGCGCCGCTGATCTGGGCCTGCGCGGCGATGAAACCCCGGCAGATATTGACGGCAACGCAGCACTTCTGGCGCGGATCGAGGCGCTGCGTTGCAAGGCCGGGCCGATGATGGGTCTGGGCGCGGATGTGTCTGGGTCGGTCACGCCCAAGGTGGGACTGATTTCCGCGCCTGTCGCCGGTGGCTCGCTGCGTGCGCGCTACCTGACGCCCTGGGCTTGCCATCCGTCGATGGCCGTGACCGGCGGGCAATGTCTGGCGGCCTGCGCCGTGTTGCCGGGGTCGGTGGCGGACGGGCTGGCGGTAGTGCCCGCAACCGGGCCAGCCGCGATGCAGATCGAGCATCCGTCTGGCGCGCTGGATGTGCTGCTGGATTTCGTTGTGCGTGGCGAAGGCGTGGATATCCGCGCGGCGGGCCTGACGCGCACGGCGCGGCTGCTGGCGCGCGGGGCGGTGATGGTGCCAAAAAGCGTTTGGGACAAGGGGTAAGGGGCGGGTTTGCGCGGGTTCCGCCCTCTGCGCCAAAGTCACGCGCGCCGTGGTCGCGATCCGAGTTGCTGGAAGAAACGCAACAAGTAGCCATCCGGGTCAGCGACAACGAATTGCCGGTTTCCGACCTCCTGATCGTCGGCACGATACCATCTGTCCTCGACGGGCAGGTAAAGCGGGTGCCTGTTCCGGGCAAGCGCCGCGACCAGTGGCGCTATGGACGGTACACGGATCTGGATATTCAATCCCTGTCCAAACGGGTATCCGGTTGGAAGGTGCCCGTCATCAAATGTGCGGCCTTTTCCGATCTGGTCGATCATCAGCTCTGCCGCGCCCAGGCGCAGGTAGCAAAACCCCTCTTCGGCACGCTCATAGGCGCAGTCAAACCCGAGTACGTCGCAGTAGAAGGATTTCGATTTCCGCCAGTCGGAAACGGCCAGTTCCGGGACCAATGCGCTGCTCATTCCTGTCCTCACGCGGTTGTTGCCTCACCTTGGCCAACCCCTCTGTCGGCGTAAAGGGCGCGCTTCGCGCTCACCCGCGTTTCAACAGCGCTGCCACACGGTAAAATCCATGCACCATCTTGGTGTAGGGCGTCAGCACGAAAAACGCGAGCACGGCACCCAGATGGATCGCCAGAAGTGCTGGCACGGCCCCGGTTCCCGTGGCGGCGTAAAGCGCCAGACCCGTGGCCGAGACTGTGAACAGCAAGACCACGAACGCCATCTCGCCACCCCAGACCCGCGCTGCGCCCAAATCGCGGTCGGCGCGCAGTTTCAGCCAAGCCAGTGCGCCTGTACCAAGGCAGAGCAATATCCCGCCCGGCACGCCCAGCAGTTTCGGCGGCGACCAGAACGGATAGGGCGCTTCCCAGCCCAACCCGTAATGCATCAGCGTCGCGACCGAGGTCGCGGCGAAGCACATCAGGAACCCCCAGAGCGTGGCCTGATGTGCGTGGCGGCGGGCATTGGAATAGCGCGCGCCTTGCTCGAAATTGCAGCCCTGCCCTGCACCACCCGACAGGTTCTTCATCCGCGCGACCGATCCGCCCATGCGCTTGAGGTCCGCCCATGTGACCCAGCCGCCGCCAATCTCGCGCCAGTAGCTGCGAAGCGACAGCGCCAGACCCAGCAGCGGCAACACAAAGGCCGGGGCGAAGATCAACACCATTGCATTATGGCTAAGATAGGCATAAAAGCCCTCGCCCGCTTCCGGTCGTAGTGCTGCCATAGCAAAGAAAAGAAGCGCAAAGCCCGCGATCAGCGCGGCAGCAACAGCCACGCCATGCGCATGAAAGACCCGTGCAAGCGCCTGCGGGAGGGCATGCCGTTCCCATGTGTCCTGACGCAACTCTGCCAGCACAGCAGGCAGGTTCAGATCGAACTCATGCGGCGGGGCATATTGGCAGGCATAGTAGCAGCCCCGGCAGTTATGGCACAGATTGGCCAGATGCGTGGCCTGCGCGGCACTCATCTCTGGCAAGGAAAACAGCTGCGGAAACACATCGCAATACCCCTCGCAATAGCGGCAGGAATTGCAGATCTGGAACTGGCGCGTGGCTTCGTCCGAAAGAGAGTTATCCAACATAGGCTGCGGCCTCCTGTCCTGCGATACGTCCGAATACGGTGCCAATGGTCATCCCGAACCCTGCCAGATAGCCCTGGCCGAGGATCGAGCCTGCCATGATCTCGCCCGCTGCCCAGACATTCGGCAACAGACCATGCGCGCCCTGCACCTGCGCGCGTTCGGTGACCTTCAGCCCCAGATAGGTGAAGGTCACACCGGGGCGCAGCATGTAGCCGTAATAGGGCGGCGTATCGAGCGGACGCGCCCAGTTGGTCTTGGGCGGGTCCAGCCCGTCGGTGGCCAGCCCGTCCAGCACCCCCGGCGTGAAGGTGCCATCGCGGCAGGCAGCGTTATACTCTGCAACTGTCTGGCGTAGCGAATCCCCCGACAGCCCCAGCAGTTGCGCCACGCCTTCGATCGTGTCGGCCTTCACCGGGGCGAAAACCGGCGGCATGAACAGCCCCTGCGCTTTCTGGTCTGTGATGGCATAAGCGATCTGATCGGGTTGCCTCGCGACCAGCCGACCCCAGATCGCATAGCGCTTGGGCCAGACATCTTCGCCTTCGTCATAGAAGCGGGCGCCATCGCGATTGACCACCAGCGCATAGGGCACGCAATCCAGCCGGGTCACGATACCGCCGTCGAATTTGGGGGCGCGCCCGTCAATGGCGACGCAGTGGCATTGCGTGGGATCGCCCACCGATACCGCGCCCTGATCCAGCACATCGCGCAGAACGACGCCGCGATTATAGGGCGTGCCACGGATCAGGAAATTCGCGGCCTCTGGCCCCCAGGCGCGGGTCAGCCAGTCCAGATCGGCCTGAAACCCGCCAGAGGCCAGCACCGCCGCGCGGCCCTCGATCCTTGTGCCATCCGTCAGGATCGCAGCCGTAAAGCGCCCCTCGCTCAGATCGACATGGCGCACTTCCGCATTGTAGCGGATGGTAACGCCCAGATCCTCGGCACAGGCATAATAGGCATTGACCAGCGCCTTGCCGCCGCCAAGGAAAAAGGCATTTGTGCGGTCCAGCGACAGAGTGCCGGACAGTGAGCCCTGAAAGATCACGCCATGCCGCTCCATCCAGGGCAGACAGCTTTCGCTTTCGCGGATCGCCAGACGTGCCAGATCCGGGTCGGTCTGGCCCTTGGTCACAAGCAGCAGATCGTCGTAATATTCCGTTTCGTCATAGGTACCCGTCAGCACCGAAAGCGGGCCTTGATGCATGCAGCGGAAATTCCGCGTATGGCGGGAATTGCCGCCGCGCATATGCTTGGGTGCGGATTCCAGAATGATAACATCCGCGCCAGTTTCGGCAGCCTCGATCGCGGCGCAGAGTGCGGCATTGCCGCCGCCAATGACCACTACATCATATTGCGACATCGCTACCCCCGTCATGGTCGTCAAGTTCCATCAGTCCTGCGTCGCGCAACTGGCGCAGGCGGATGCGGTGCGCGGCTTCGATATGGGCGCGCATACGTGCCTCGGCGGCCTGACCATCCCGCGCATTCAAAGCCTGAAGCAGCCCTTCATGTTCCGCCGCCGCGCTTTTGCTGCGTGCAGGGTCATGGAGCGTCGATGGACCGAGGATCAGGAGCGTGCGGGCCATCGCGCCAATGGCGCGCTTGAGGTAGCGGTTCTTCGCCGCGTTGATCAGTCCCGCGTGAAACTGACGGTTCAGCCGCGCCGTATCTGCGGGATCAGCGCTGGCGGTCATTTCGGCGTTGATTTCAGCCAGTTCGCGCAGTTCGAGATCCGAGGCGGCGCGCGCGGCAAGCCGCGCAGCGGTGCCTTCCAGCACAGCGCGCATCTCATAGAGCTCCATCACTTCGGCATATCCCAGACGCCGCAGGCTGGCCCCCTGACGCGGCAGATGCTCGACCAGGCCATCGGCTTCCAGACGCCGGATCGCTTCGCGGATCGGGGTTCTGGACAGACCCAGCCGTTCGGCAAGTTCAACCTCCCGCAGTCTTGCACCGGGAGGAAGCGCCCCGAGGCGAATATCATCCAGCAGCCGGTCGTAAGCGCTCTGGCCTTGCGGCAAGTTGGAGGTGGCGTCGGACGGATTGCGCATATCTGCCTCTAGGGATGCGGGAGGTTGATTTATATTGCATACACGTGGATACAAGAGTATGCAAGTTTTGCAAACGAGAGATATGCCATGCTGACACGCGCCCGCCTGCTGACCTTTGCCATCGCCCTTCTCGGGGTCGCGGTGTTTCATGGGCTCGACCTGCCTCTGCCGTTCCTGTTCGGGCCGATGTTCGCCTGTCTTGCCGCTGCGCTGGCAGGGGTGAAGATGCAGGGCGCGGGGCAAATCTCGGTCGCGGCGCGCACGGTTCTGGGTGTGGCGGTCGGGGCCTCGATCACGCCTGCTATCCTTGGGCAGGTGCCGCTCATGGCGGTAACACTGGCGATGATGCCGGTCTATATCGCCATCATCGGGCTGATTGGCGTGCCCTTTTTTCAGCGCATCTGCGGGTTTGACCGTGTAACAAGCTATTATGCCGCCATGCCGGGCGGGTTTCAGGATATGGTGCTGTTCGGGCAAGAGGCCGGGGGCAATCCGCGCGCGCTGTCATTGATTCATGCCACGCGGGTTCTGGTCATCGTGACGCTGGTACCGATCCTGCTGACCGGACCTTTTGGCCTGAGCCTTGACCAGCCCATCGGCGCGCCTGCGCGCGAGGTTCCCGTGCCTGAGATGGTCATCATGGTCGTGATCGCGCTGATCGGCTGGAAAGGCGGCGAGCGTATCGGGCTGTTCGGGGCCGCGATCCTTGGGCCGTTGATTCTGGCCGCCGCGCTATCCCTTGGCGATATCATCCACCACCGCCCGCCCGCTGAAGCGATCATGGCTGCGCAGTTCTTCATCGGCATGGGAATCGGGATGCAGTTTCGCGGCGTCACCTTTGGCGAGTTGCGCCATGATGTTGCCGCAGGCGCAGCTTTCGCCGTGATTCTGGCGATACTGGCCGGGGTTTTCACGCTGCTGGCCCATAAGATCGGCAATGTCCCCATGCTGGAGGCGTTCCTGTCCTTCGCACCCGGAGGGCAGGCGGAAATGACGGTTCTGGCGATTGTCGCAGGCGCGGATCTGGGATTTATCGTCGTTCACCACCTGATGCGCCTGATCGTCGTGATCACCGGTGCGCCGATCATGGCACGGCTGATCTGGAGAAAGGCGGACCGGTCCTGACGAAAGGAGCGATGATTGCCGGTCTCAGGTTTGGTCCTGTAGCAGCCGGATAGGCTGGCCGTTCAGCCACGCATCCAGATTCTCGACGGTCTGACGATAGAACACCTCGAAGGTCTCTTGCACACAGTAGCCCAGATGCGGGGTTGCCAAGAGGTTGGACAAATGCCGTTCGGGTGCATCTGCGGGAAGGGGTTCGCGATCAAAGACATCGACCCCTGCCCCGCCGATCCGGCCATTGGCAAGTGCGTCATGCAGGGCCTGCTGGTCGATCAAAGGGCCACGGGAGGTATTGATCAAGAGCGCATGCGACGGCATGGCCGCGATATCTGCCGCCGTGACAATGCCTTGCGTTGTCGGGCCAAGAACCAGATGCAGCGAGACGATATCCGCCTTGGCGAAAAGCGTCTGTTTCGGGACCAGTTCTGCGCCAACAGCGGCGGCGCGGTCGGATGTCAGATTGGGGCTCCAGGCGATGACCTTCATTCCGAATGCCTGCGCGACAAGCGCCATTCGGCTGCCGAGCCTGCCCAACCCCACCAGCCCGAGAGTGCGTCCGTAGAGCGCATTACCAAGACGCGTCTGCCATGCGCCGCTGCGGATTGCGGTAGCTTCCGCCGGAATATGGCGCATCAGCCCGAGGATCAGCCCCCATGCCAGATCCACCGTCGCGAAAGCGCCATTCCCGCCGCCATCGGTGGACATAACCGCGATACCCAGTTCAGTCGCCGTCGCGCTGTCCAATGTCCGGTTCTGCCGCCCGGTGGCCACGATTGCCTTGAGATCGGGAAGACCGTGCAGAACCTCTGCGGGAAAATCGGTCCGCTCGCGCAGCAGGCAAAGCGCGTCATACCCGGCCAGTTCCCGAACCAGCTGGTCTTGGGGGATGCTGTGGTTCAGGAAGGTTATTTCGGCGCGATCATACAGCGTTGACCAATCTGCGAGTCGGTGCGCCACGCCCATGTAGTCATCCAGAACGGCAACCCGAACCTTGCGCCCGACGGGCAGAGGGCGGAATTTGGTCATCCTTGTCGCTCCATATGGTATCCGGTGTGTTCAATCCGTGCCAGAAAGCAGAAGATTCATTTTGGATGCAAGGCGATAGGGACGAATTATCCAAAGGAAAGCGCCCTGCAGCGCGCGTTGCCATCTGATCCTTCCGTCAACGCGCGCGGTCATCGCGTGATGTGTCCCCTTACGAGGGAATCCAGCCAGTCGGCAAAGATGCCCAAGGCAGGTGAAACTGGTCGCATCCTCTGGCCGGGATGACATTTGGCGCATTGTCGAACTTGCCCACCATGAATTCCCGATGGTGCCGGTTCTGACCCGCCACTACGCGCCGGAACTGACCGGTAGGGCGCGGCTGGGCGGGTACGAGGGGATCGTGGATGAGACGATGGCCAGTGTCCGTGCCCGCGACGCCGAGCGCATGGCGTTGGAGCAGGTCGGTGACATGGATGCCCGCAAGGCGTTGATCCACGGAAACCTGAACCAGCGCGAACCCGGACATTAACGGGCTTTCCGGTGCCGGTTGCGGTGGTCCGCGACGGGCACCGGAGGGATACAGCAGGTCTCAGCAGGCGTGTGACCTGACCGGTCTGATTTATCCTACGCCATGTTCACAAGGATCTTGATCTGTGACTTGTCGGCCAGCAGGCGCTCGAATCCGTCTTCAACCACCGATGCGAGAGCAATACGATCCGTCACCAGATCTTCTGCGCGGAAATAGCCCCGCTGCATCAGAGCCATGACCGCCGGATAGACATTCCGGTACGCGATGATTCCGCGCATCGTGCGTTCCTTGATCACCAGATCATTCGGGTTGAAGCTGGCCTCGCCCTCCCAGATGCTCACAACGACGATATCGCCGCCGGGATGGGTTGCATGGATACACTGGCCCAGCACAGCCGGAATGCCCGTTACCTCGAAGGCAAAATCCACGCCGCCGCCGCTACCTTCGACGATCCGGGCCACCGCATCCCCTGACGAGGGGTCCAGCCCGATGGCGCCCAGGTCTTCAGCCTTGGCCCGGCGCGCGGCGGACAGTTCCACCGCATAGATCCTTGCCGCTCCGGCGGCCTTGAGTGCCTCGACCACCATCAGACCGATCGGCCCTGCGCCAAAGACAGCAGCGGTATCTCCGGCCTGAAACCGGCTTTGACGCACGGCATGCAGTGCAACCGCCGCAGGTTCCACCAGTGCGCCCTGTTCATAGGACAGATCATCGGGCATGAGATGAACCATATGCTCGCCCACGACCGTATATTCCGAGAATCCGCCGCCACCGCCAGACAGACCGTGAAACCCCAGCTCTGGCGACAGGTTGTAGCGCTCCATCAAGTAGGCCCCGTCGCGATTGGGGGAGAGGATCGGCTCGATGGCAACGCGATCCCCCGGTTTCACCCGCGTCACGGCAGCGCCCACTTCGACCACTTCACCGGCAAATTCATGGCCCATGATGATCGGGGCTATATCGCCGCTGAGCGGGTGCGGGGCGTCCACGGGCACGAAAATCGGTCCGGCGGCATATTCATGCAGATCGCTGCCGCAGATGCCGCAAGCCACAACTTTTACCCGGACATCGTGGGGCCCGCGCAATTCAGGAATAGCAACAGTTTCGATGCGGATGTCTCTGGCCTTGTGCCAGACAGCCGCGCGCATATTGGATGCAGGCATCGCATCTTTCCTTGTTTCTAAATGGGTTATGCTTCCCCGGCACACAGGCTTGCATGCCGGGGCGCGGGGCAGGTCAGCCCAGATGATAGGTGTCGGGAACGCCGTAGACCGGTGTCTCGATCCCCTCCATCCGCGCTTTCAGTTGCAGTGACAGAAATTGCGAATAGTGCCGCGACTGGTGCAGGTTGCCACCATGGAACCACAGCGCTTCCTGCCGGGTGGGCTTCCACATGTTGCGCTGCTCGCCGACCCAGGGGCCGGGGTCTTTCGGCGTGTCAGAGCCAAGCCCCCAGCATTTGCCCACCTTGTCGGCCACGTCCTGCCCGATCAGATCCGCTGCCCAGCCATTCATCGAGCCATAGCCCGTGGCGTATACGATCACATCGGCTTCAAGCTTGGTGCCATCCTCCAGCACAACCCCGTCCTCGACGATTTCCTTCACATTGCCATGTGCAAGCTTGATTTCGCCGTCGATGATCAACTGGCTCGCGCCGATATCGATATAGTAGCCCGAGCCACGGCGCAGGTATTTCATGAACAGGCCAGAACCATCTGCGCCCCAGTCCAGCCAGAACCCGGCCTTCTCCAGCCCCGCATAGAATTCCGCATCGACTTCGCGCATCTTGTCGTAAAGCGGGATCTGGAACTCATGCAGGATGCGGTAGGGCAGCGAGGCAAAGATCAGATCGGCCTTCTCTGTGGTCATACCGTTGCGCACGGCCTGTTCGGAATACAGCGCGCCCAGGCCGATATCCATCAAGGTGTCGGAACGCACGATATGCGTGGACGAGCGCTGCACCATGGTCACATCAACATCGTTTTCCCAAAGTGCCGCGCAGATGTCATGGGCCGAATTATTCGAGCCGATGACCACCGCCTTCTTGCCACGATAGGCGTCCGGGCCGGGATGCTTCGAGGAATGGTGCTGATCGCCCTTGAACCGCTCCATGCCCGGAAATCTGGGCAGATTGGGCTTGCCTGACATGCCGGTGGCCAGAACAAGCTGTTTCGGGCGCAGCGTGACTTCCTCTCCATCGCGATCGACCACGACGGTCCATTCCTTGGTCGCCTCGTCGAAGCTGGCGGATTTGCAGGTGGTGCGGGTCCAGTAGTTCAGCTCCATCACCTTGGTATACATTTCCAGCCAGTCGCCAATCTTGTCCTTGGGCGAAAAGACAGGCCAATTCTGAGGAAACTTGATATAGGGCAGATGATCATACCAGACCGGATCATGCAGGCAGAGCGACTTGTAGCGCTTGCGCCAGCTGTCGCCGGGGCGGTCGTTCTTTTCCACGATGATCGTGGGCACGCCCAGTTGCCGCAGCCGCGCGCCCAATGCGATACCGCCCTGCCCGCCGCCGATGATCAGGACATAGGGCTGGCGGGAATAGCCCAGTTCGCGTGCCTCGGCCTCGCGCTCTTCCAACCACGTCGCTCGGTTCTTGCCTGCACCATGTCTGGCTCCCAGCGGGCGCGCAAACCCTGCGGGCTCTTCATGGCCTTTCAGCTCAACCATCGTGGTCAGCAGGGTCCAGATCTTGCCGTCTTTCAGGCGGATCAGACCGTAGCCGCGCGCGACTGCCGTTTCGAACGAGATCCAGGCGGTGGTCACACCGCCCTCTTCGGTCGCGGTCTCTCCTTCGGCGATTTGCCATCCGGTCGGTCTGACTGTGCCAAGCTGTGCCCGCAACATGTCGGCAATTTCACCTTTGCCTTCGCTGGTCTTGATGTTCCATGTGAAGCTGACCAGATCGCGCCAGTAGCAATCATCCTGAAAATGCGCGGTCACAGCGTCAATATCACCCTTTTCAAGTGCCTTGCCGAAATTCTGCAGGAACTCTGTCACTTCGTCTTGGATTGTGGTGTCGAGCATGAAATCCTCCCTGGTGCCGATCTCTCCTCCGTGTGGAGAAGATTGCGGCTGACGGGTGGCTTGTCATCAGGTGGCGGTCATTCGAGAAAGGTTTTGCAAAGAAACCCGGGCCCGGCGTTGCAGATGCAACAAGCTGCAACAGGCTAGCGCACCAAGCCCTCTCGACGCGCGCGGCGCAGCACGGTAGAGCGGTTCACCCCCAACCTGCGGGCCGCGACAGACATATTGCCATTGCAGGCTGCCAGCACCTGCGACAGGGTTTCCTGTGATTTGTCTGGCTGCAATGGTTCGGGCGGCAGGTCGGGTTGATCGATCACACTGCCTTCGGCCATCAGCGCGGCCACTTCCAGCGTCTGGTTCAGTTCGCGCAGATTTCCCGGCCAGTTCCGCGCCTTGAGTTCGGTGCGCGCCGCAGGAGAGAGTTTCAGCATCCCCGGACGTCCATGCCCGACCCGCCGCAGGATGCGGTCGATCAGCCAGTCGATATCCTGCCGGTAGCGCAGCGATGGCAATGTCAGCCGCACAGAGGCAAGTCGGAAATAGAGATCCTTGCGCAAACGCCCCTTGGTGACGGCCGAGGCAAGATCGTCGCTGGTCGCCGTGATCAGTCTGGGTCGCACCCTGATGGGCATCCCCTCAATCCGCAAGATCCAGTCGAGCAAAGTCCCATGCCCCGCCGCGTCCAGCGCGTCGAGATTGTCGATCAGCAGCGTTCCACCATCGGGCCAGCTTTCAAGCGTCGGCAATGGCACCGGGGTCGCCGTGCAGTTGAGGATTTGAAATGCCTTGGACCCACCGGCACTGACATGAATCGCCCGCGCAAGTGCCTCTTTTCCGGTGCCGGTTTCGCCGCAGATCAGCAAAGGCACTGTCGCAGGCGCGAGCCGGGCAGCGTCGGTAATCAACCTCAGCATCACCGGGTCATTCCCGCAGAGGTTGCGAAAAGCTGCCGGACGTCGGTCTGCTTCGCGCGGCAGGAAGGCGCGTGCTTTTTGCGGGGCTATGGCGTGACCGAAAAGCGCCTGTCCGTCATGCAGGCTGATCAGTCGATCCTGTGTCGGCCTATCACGCATCAGGTCGGGCAGGTTATCGACGGAAACATTCAGGAAATGATCAATTCTCTGGCCGAGTATGGACCGTCCTGCCCCCCCGAACAGCACTTCAGCACCGTGAGTCATGCCGATGATCCGGCCCGATCCGTCCAGTGCGACCGCCGCTTCCGGGTCGACGTCCAGAAATTCGGGACTGGTTGAGAAGCGCAGCACCCAGTCATCACGGCTTTCTGCCATCAGATTGGCCATCTCAACCCGTCGCACGCTGGCCTTGACCATGCTCAAGGCAAGGCTCTGGCTGATCTTGGGTTGCGGCGAGCGCAGGAGCGAGATGTCCAGAACCGCTGTCAACTTGCCCGATGTGTCGAAAATGGGCGCTGCTGTGCAGGAAAGTGGCGTATGCGTCAGGTCGAAATGATCGCTCTGATGCACGGTCATCGCCTGTTCAGTCACGATGCACGATCCGACACCGCAGGTGCCTGCCACGTCCTCTGACCAATCAGAGCCAAGATACAATCCGGCACGGCGCAGATCATCCTCGAATTGGGGGTCTCCGAAATAATCGACGGTCACGCCCTTGGCGTCAGCGAGAAGCAGAACATAATTGCGCCCGGCAATCTGGCGAAACAGCGCGTCCAGTCCGCTCCGCGCAATGGTGATCAGGCGCTCGGATTGTTCGACATGTTCGCGCAGGCGCGTTTCCGTGACGATATGCGCCGGGCTGGGTTTGGCCGGGTCCATGCCATATTGTTCGACGCATCGTCGCCAGGACTGCGTGACAAACCCATCGCGTTCGATCTTCCTGCCTGACAGGACCTGATCAATCTCGCGCAAATGTTCCAGATCAGACACGGCGGCCTCCTGTTCGCCTGTCGAGCGTGTAGCTTGGAGCGAGACAGCGAGTCGTGCAACTGTTCTATGGTCGGATATAACAGGCGATGTAACGCGATACCCTTTGTATAAGTTTCCCGGAGCGTGCCATCGTCATTTGGCACCGGTCCCACGCCCAAACCCTGAAGCAAGCCACGCGGCGCGATCTCCTTGACCAGCCCCTCGACAAGTGGTTCTGTTCTTCGGCCAGATCGCAGCCGATTCAATGTGGATCAGGGTTTCCACTAGAGCGGGTTGCGCTCATTCGCATTCGCGCGCTCCGCTCTAGCTTATTGTCGTCGCATGTTTTGATGCGCAAAACCGGAAAACACTTTTGCGCAACATGCTCCAGGGCTGGCTTATTCTTGGGATCGGTTTGGTCGTATGAGGCTTATCCAGAGTCAAGAACCCTTGGGTCAGATTACGTCAAGCATTGCAATGGGCCAGCGACTTCCTGATACCTTTGCTGGCTTGTGACCCCAGTCTTGAAGTCCTGAAAGCGCACCCTACCAGCGTAACTGCCCTGCACGCAGCGATGCATTATCCAGACGCTAGCTCAGCCTTTTTGGCCCGTGACCCGCGCGGGATAATCTGTGATGATGCCATCTATCCCCCACGCGACCATCCGGGCGATATCGTCGGGATCGTTCACTGTCCAGGCGTTGACTGCAAGACCAAGATCCTGCGCCTGCCTGATCCGTGCCTCAGTGAGATCGCGGTGATAGGCGCACCAGCAGTGCCCGCCCTGCGCGGCGATCAGCGCCGGCAGGCTGTCAGCATGTTCCGTAAGTGACAGCCCTGCCATCCAGGGCGATCCCTCGAAAACCGTAAGATGATCGCCGGGTTGCTCATAGGTCAGATAGCCACGCGCCAGATCGGGTGCCTGTCGCTGCACTTCATCGAGCACGCGCCAGTCGAAAGAGGACACCAAAACCTCGGCTGAGGGTCGAGAATGCGCGAGCGCCTGCAAGAGTGCCTCGACCAGCATTGCGGGCGGGTCGCCCAGGTCATCGCGCGTGGCGTAGGACTTGATCTCGATATTCAGGATCAACCCGACTTCACCTGCGGCCCAGTCCAGAACCTGATCGAGACTGGGTATGCGTTCCCCATCGCGCGCCTGCTGATCGGGATAGGACTTGCTGTAGGCATGGTTGGGGTTCAGACGCCCCACATCATAGGCTTGCAGTTGCGTAAGGCTGAGGTCACGGATCTTCGGCCCTGCCACGCGCAGCCACGCGCCATCGGGTCCGCGTGCAAGCTGCATCGGCACCAACGGGTCATGCACCACGACCGGCACCTGGCCTGCTGCGTTCTGCACATCGATCTCAAGCCCCTGCGCACCGGTCTCGCGCAGGTAGCGAAAGCTTGTCAGCGTGTTCTCCGGCAGCACACCGCGCGCGCCGCGATGACCGTAGATGATGGGAGCGCCATGCGAGCGACGAAACCTGTTCGGGGTCATGCCACGCGCTTGCCCGTTGCCTGATCGAATGGATGCAATTTGTCGCGTCTGATGCTGAAGGTCAGATGGGAGCCCTCCTGAACATCCGGCACATGCGGCAGTCGCGCGACGATTGTGTCCTTGATCCCCTCGAAGGTCAGATGCAGATGGCTTTCTGCCCCTGCAGGCTCAAGCAGCATCAACTGCCCTGTCAGCGCGATTTCGCCTTCGCCCGCAGGCGCAAGCGATAGGTCTTCGGGACGCAAGCCCACAAGATCAGCGGCGACAGGCATATGCGCCAAGGCATCTGCCGCGACCAGCCCGCGCAGATACGCGGTAGGCAGCATGTTCATCGCGGGGGAGCCAATGAAACCGGCGACAAAGGTGGTGGCAGGGCGCAGATAGACCTCCATGGGTGTGCCGATCTGCTCGATCCGCCCGCCGTTCAGCACCACAAGGCGGTCGGCCATGGTAAGCGCCTCAAGCTGGTCATGCGTCACATAGAGCGAGGTCGTGCCCAGCCGCTTTTGCAACTGCCGGATCTCGACACGCATCTGCACGCGCAGTTTCGCGTCAAGGTTCGAGAGGGGTTCGTCGAAAAGAAATGCCGCAGGCTCGCGCACCAGCGCGCGGCCCATCGCCACACGCTGACGCTGCCCGCCCGACAGCTGGCGCGGCTTGCGGTCGAGGAACTTGCCGATCTCCAGCATGGTAGCAGCCTCGCGTACGCGGCGGTCGATCTCGTCTTTCTTGAAGCCCCGGTTCTTCAGCCCATAGGCGAGATTGTTGAAAACCGTCATATGCGGATAGAGCGCGTAGTTCTGAAACACCATCGCGATGTCGCGATCCGCAGGTTCGAGTTGGTTCACGACCCGATCCCCGATCTTGAGGGTGCCCTCAGTAATGGTCTCAAGCCCGGCCACCATGCGCAGAAGCGTGGACTTGCCACAGCCTGAAGGCCCGACAAGCACGATCATTTCGCCATCGGCAATGTCGATATTCACATCCGACACAGCGCGGACATTGCCTGTATAGACCTTGCCGAGATTGTCCATTGTTATGGAAGCCATGTGTTATTTCTCCGTCTCGGTCAGGCCCTTCACAAACAGGCGCTGCATGAACAAGATGACAAGAATGGGCGGAAGCGCCGCGAGCACGACTGTCGCCATCACGAGATGCCACAGCGGTTCAGAATCGCCGCCCGTGACCATGCGCTGAATACCCATGACGATGGTGTAATATTCAGGGTCGGTCGTGATCAGCAGCGGCCAGAGATACTGGTTCCAGCCATAGATGAACATGATCACAAACAGCGCCGCGATATTGGTGATCGACAAGGGCATCAGGATGTCCTTGAAAAACTTCATCGGCCCCGCCCCATCGACGCGGGCGGCCTCCATCAATTCCTCTGGCACGGTCATGAAGAATTGCCGGAACAGGAAGGTCGCCGTGGCCGAGGCGATCAGCGGGATCGACAGGCCCGCAAAGCTGTTCAGCATCCCCAGATCCGCCACCACCTGAAAGGTCGGAACGATCCGCACTTCGACGGGCAGCATCAGCGTCAGGAAGATCACCCAGAAGAAGAAGATGCGGAACGGGAAGCGGAAATAGACGATCGCAAAGGCCGACAGAAGCGAGATCGACAGCTTGCCGATAGTGATGGCCATGGCCATCACGAAGCTGTTCCACAGCATCCCCCCGATGGGTGGGGTGCCTGCTTGCGAGCGCCCTTGCGTGATGACGGTCTTGTAATTCTCCAGCGCGTTCGGCCCCGGCAAGAGCGGCATGACCCCGCGAATGAAGGTGCCCGGCGGATGGGTGGAGGCAATGATCGCCACATAGACCGGAAAGATGACAATCGCCACGCCCAGGATCAGGACCAGATGGGCAAACAGATTGCCCCAGCGGTTATTCTCGACCATTGCGCCGCTCCTTCAGTAATTCACACGCCGCTCGATATAGCGGAACTGGATGACGGTCAGCACGATCACGATCCCCATAAGGATGACCGATTGCGCAGCGGAAGAGCCAAGGTTCAGGTTCACGAACCCGTCACGATACACCTTGTAGACAAGGATATTCGTGGCCTGCGCGGGCCCGCCCTCGGTTGTGGCATGGATCACGCCGAACGTGTCGAACATGGCATAGACCACATTGACCACCATCAGGAAGAAGGTGATCGGCGACAGCAGCGGGAAGACGATCGTCCAGAAGCGCTTGAACCGGCTTGCACCATCAATCGCGGCGGCCTCGATCAGGGATTGCGGGATGGATTGCAGCCCGGCCAGGAAGAAGAGGAAATTATAGCTGATCTGTTTCCAGGCGGCGGCGATGATCACGAGGGTCATGGCATCCGTACTGGAGGAGCGGTGGTTCCAGTCATAGCCGAAGCCCTTGAGCATATAGGGCATGATCCCGATTGAGGGGTTGAAGATGAACCACCACAGCACGCCCGCAATTGCAGGGGCGACCGCATAGGGCCAGACCAGAAAGGTGGTGTAACTGTCGCGCGAGCGGATCATGCGGTTGACCATGACGGCGAACAAAAGCGCCACCGACATCGACAGGACTGTGGTGCCAACCGAGAACCAGAAGGTCACTTTCAGCGAGTTCAGATAGAGCGGGTCGGCAAAGAGCCTGTTGAAATTGTCGAACCAGACGAATGTGGTGCGCAGACCGAAAATGTCCTGTCGCAGAAACGACTGATAGAGCGCCTGGCTTGCGGGCCAGATGAAAAAGATCAGCGTAACGATCACCTGTGGTGCGAGCAACGCATAGGGCAGCCAGTTGTTCGAGAACGTCATCCGTTTGGTTTGCATGGGCGCTCCGGTCCAGGATGCAACAGGAAAAGGCACCCCCGCAGGTTATGCAGGGGTGCCAGAAGTTCCGATGGTATCAGTTCAGGCCTGCTTCAAACTCGCGCAGCAATGCATTGCCACGACGCACGGCGTCATCGGCCGCTTGCTGGCCGGTCTTTGCGCCTGTCATCACCGCTTCCATCTCTTCCGAGATCACATCACGGATCTGGACGAAGTTGCCGAAACGCAGACCGCGCGAATTCTCGGTGGGCGGGTTCAGCAGCATCTGCTGAATCGAGGTTTCGGAACCGGGATTGGCGTCATAATAGCCCTGTTCGCGGGTCAGATCCCATGCGGCCTGAGTGATCGGCAGATAGCCGGTGTCCTGATGCCACTGCGCCTGAACTGCAGGGTCGGACACGAATTCGAAGAAGCGCGCAACACCGCGGTATTCCTCATCCGTGTGGCCGGTCAGAACCCAGAGAGTTGCCCCCCCGATAATGGTGTTCTGGGGTGCGCCTTCAACATCATCATAGTGGGGCTGGAAGCCGAAGCCCACGTTGAAATCTGCGTTGCGCAGAACCCCTGCGCGGCTGGCCGATGACCCAAAGACGATCCCACATTCACCCGCATAGAAAGCCGGGAAAGCGTCGGGGCCGGGGCCAGGGCCACCCCAACGGAATGCGCCTGCATCCTGCCAGGCTTTCAGGTTGTCCCAGTGGTTCGCCAGCAATTCGGTGTTGAAGACAAACTCGGTCTCGAAACCCTCAAAGCCATTGGCGAGCGTGCCGAGCGGCTGGTTGTGCCATGCCATGAAGTTTTCCAGCATCACCCAGCTCGGCCAGGAGGTGGTGAAGCCGCAAGGCGCTGCACCCGATTCCAGAATTGCAATCGAGGCTGCTTCCATATCGGCCCAAGTCGCTGGCGCAGTTTCCGGGTCAAGCCCGGCGGCCTCGAAGATGTCCTTGTTGTAATACATGATCGGGGTGGACGAGTTGAACGGGAAGGACAGCATGTTTCCGTTCGGGTCCGTGTAATAGCTGACCACGGCATCCAGATAGGCCGACGGATCAAATTCAACGCCTGCATCTGCCATCATCTGATAAACAGGAACAATGGCCCCTTCGGCGGCCATCATCGTGCCGGTGCCGACTTCGAAAACCTGCACGATATGGGGCTGCTGGTTCGCGCGGAAGGCCGCAATCGCGCCCGTCATCGCTTCGGTATAGGTGCCGCGGAACGAGGGCACGACGCGGAATTCGTCCTGGCTCTCGTTGAAGGCTTCGGCAACGCCTTCGAGCAGCTCGCCCAACTCACCGCCAAGCGCATGCCACCAGTTGATTGTTGTCTGCGCCTGCGCCAAGACCGGCGTGAGCGCTGTGGTGGCCACGAGGCAGGCCCCGAAAACATGTCTCTTCATTGTCATCCTCCCTTTGGAGATAGCAGTCATTCACCATGTTGATCGCGACCATGAACTGGATCGCTTGCTATCTGAGATAGCGTCGCATTGTAACATCTATAGGACAAGGCAATTTTTTTTGTTTTTACCATAATATTATGTTATATTTTCGGCTGACTCTGTGAGATCATTGAGGAAATGATGGACAGGCAACTAAGCTTGCGCCAACTTGAGGCGCTTTTATCCGTCGTCGAGCACGGTACGATGACACGCGCCTCGCAGGCGCTCGACATCTCGCAGCCTGCCGTGAGCCGCCTTCTGGCCGATTTGACAGAATCACTTGGCTTCCCGGTTCTCGAACGCCGTGACGGGCGACTTACACCCACTCAGGAAGCCCGCTTCCTTTTGCCCGATATCAAGCGCTCGCTCGAATTAGTCGAGCGCATCTCGGAAGCCGGGCGCAGCATCAACCAGCGCAAGGCGGGGGAATTGCGGATTACCTGCCTGCCGGGTTTTGCCGTCAGCCACCTGCCCCAGTTTCTGGCGAAGTTCTTGCACACCCGCCCCGACGTTTCTCTGATCCTGGAACCTGACAGGCCAGAACGAATTCTGGAGTGGATGGTGGGCGCTCAGTTTGACGTGGGCATCACGGATACAGACGGGTTCGAAGGCCACCCGGCGCTCGAAAGTACACATATCGATATCCGCACGGTCTGCATTTTCCCCGAAACAAGCCCTCTCGCGCGGCTATCCGTCATCCGCCCGCGCGATCTGATTGGTGAGAGACTGATCCACGCACGCCGAGAAAGCGATTATTTCCGCCGATTGCAGGCTGCATTTGATGAAGATGGCGCGACGATCGAGACATTTATCGAGGCCCGGCAATTCACGACAGCCTGCGAATTCGTCCGGCATGGCGCGGGCGTTTCGGTCATCAGCGAACTGGATGCTGTGCAATACGCTGGCCGCGGCGTTGCATTTCGTCCCTTTGCGCCCGTTTTGCCACACCGGCTATCTTTGGTGCGGCCTATCCACAAAGCTCCGTCTTTGATCGCGCTCGAGTTCATCGAGGAATTCTCGAACAGCCTGACCGCCTTTGCGCTACAAAAGTAATCTCCCATCACTGGCGCATGAGCGCTGCATGACAGGAAGCAGGTTCGCACATAATGACCAATACGTTTCGCTTGCGTATCAGTGAAACTCACGCAAGTCGCCAGCATGGGAGACACTCTCACCGAAGGGGCAGCCGCCAACCGTGCCAATGCCGCAGAAGCCACACGCGCATCGGATGGTATGCAGATATTGAAGTTTCGCCTTTGCACAGGCAGCAATTTGCGTAAGCGGTCAGCCGCCAAATCGCCCGAACTCGGAAAAAAGCTTAGAAAACAGAACCTCTCGCCTGCCTGTGGCCATGGTTTCAAGAACCGGCGGTGGCTTTTCTGTCCTGTCACCGTTCAACTGCTTCTGCAGCCTGTGATCAAAGCTCGCAATGATCCTTGCCAGAACCCATCGACTAGCGTGTCATGTCAGTCGTCTGGATCAACGAGACGAGCCGGTCCTGAAACGCGGCACATATCGGGCTGCTGATGCCGCCTCGCCGCAAGACAAAGCCGACAGTTCGAAGCGCCATTGGATCATGCAGTTCAAGTGCGCAAAGCTCTTCATCGATCGAGCGCGTCGCAAGAGCTGGCAAGATCGTTGCCCCGGCCCCGGCGCGCACCAATGCCAGGAGTGAGATGACATTGCGCGCGCTTATTGCCGAAACGCGATCCGGAGCTTCTGCCCCAAAGCCGGAATAGCCAGTGGTTGATTTGTTACTGATCAGCCGATGCTCCTGTAAATCTTGACGTGTCAAGGGCCTTGCAAGGCGCGTGAGCGGATGGTCCTTGCGACAGACCAGCCGGAAAGGGTCATTGAACAAGGAGACGAAAATCAGGCCAGCCTTGGCTTCCGGCTTGCCGCCAATGCCTAACTCGACCACGCCTGTTTCGACCAGCGTATGTACGCTGGCGCTGTCGGTATCCAGCAACTCGATCCTGACGCCGGGATGATCTGCCAACATGGCACTGAGCACCGGCGGCAGAAGCTGTGCTGCGACAGACGGAACTGCCGCAATACGCAAGACCCCTTCGCGCCCCTCGGCGAGCGCGATGATCCGTTCGATGCTGCGGTCATATTCGCGCAGCAAGTCCTGAGCGAGCTTGTTCACCTCAATGCCAAGCGGTGTGAGCGTGTGTTTCCGATCGGTTTCGAACAAGGGCGCGCCAAGGTCGCTTTCAAGCTGTTTGAGCGTCATTGATATCGCGGAATCCGTGCGTCCGAGGGTCTTGGCCGCATCACGGAGAGTCCCGCAATCGGCAACGGTAACGAAAACGCGCAGGGCCTGGGTTCGAATCATCGGCGTTAATTCCATTTTTTCTGAAGTTTATTCAATTTTAATTCGATTGATCTGAATAAGTCACCCCCTTAGCCTGCGAGTCGGAGGCAGTGATGACAGATATGGCACTTACCCTGGATCAGGTTGAAGAACTTGCCTTGCAAACCCTGCTTGGCGCGGGGGCCTGCATGCAACAAGCGGCCTCTGTCGCGCGGTCCACGCGCTTGGCCGAGCGTGACGGCATTCGCAGTCATGGGCTGATGTATGTGCCGATCTATTCCGAGCATCTGCGCTGTGGCAAGGTTCTGGGCGCAGCCAGGCCCACAGTTGCACGCCCGCGCCCTGCGACGGTTCAGGTCGATGCGGCACATGGTTTCGCACATGCGGCGATCGATGCAGGCTGGCCAGAGTTTGACGCGGCGGTGCGCGAACAGGGCATTGCCGCAATAGCGATTGCACGGTCCTATAATTGCGGCGTACTGGGACATCATGCCGAGCGGCTGGCCGAAGCCGGGCTTGTCGGGCTGTGCTTCACCAATGCGCCTGCATCCATGGCCCCGATTGGTGGCAGGCAGCCCGTGATCGGCACAAACCCGTTCGCGCTGGCCGTGCCCGATGGCGCGGGGCGCGCGCGTCTGGTCATCGACCAATCCGCCAGTGCGATTGCGAAATCCGAAATCATGCTGCGCGCCCGCAAGGGCGAGGCGATCGAGCCGGGCTGGGCGCTTGATGCCGATGGCCAGCCGACCGAGGATGCGGAAGCCGCCCTTGCAGGCTCGATGCTGCCTGCGGGCGGCCAGAAGGGGTTCGGCATGGGCCTGATGGTCGAGATCTTCGCCGCCGCCCTGTCAGGGGGCAATCTGGGGTTGGAAGCCAGCCCGTTTTCCGGCCCCAAGGGCGGGCCACCGGGGACCGGGCAGTTCTTCATCGGTATCGATCCGGCGGCGTTTTCAGGCGACAGCTTCCACACGGCTATTTTGCGGCTGACAGCGGCGATCACGGATCAGCCCGGCACCCGGTTGCCCGGTGCGCGCCGCGCCGCCAATTGCCAGCGCATCGAGAGTGAGGGCGTGCAGGTCGATGCCGCCCTGATGGACAGGATCAAGGCCGCCTGAGCGGCGAAAAGGAACGACATGGAACTTGAAACCCGCAATTTCATCGCAGGCGACTGGCTGGACGGGACTGGCACGGTCGAAAACCGCAATCCGTCAGACCTGTCCGATGTGATCGGCCACTTCGCACAGGCCGATGCCGCTCAGCTTGGTGTTGCGCTGGACGCTGCGCGTCGCGCGCAAGCCGAATGGGGCGCGACTGGCCCGCAGAAGCGCCATGATGTGCTGATGGCCATCGGCACCGAAATGATGGCCCGTGCCGGGGAAATCGGCGCACTGATCGCCCGCGAAGAGGGCAAGCCCTTGGCCGAGGGCAAGGGCGAAGTCTACCGCGCGGGCCAGTTCTTCACCTATTTCGCAGCTGAAGCGTTGCGGCAATTGGGCCAGACCGCTGACTCGGTGCGGCCGGATATTGAAATCGATGTACGCCGCGAACCCGTGGGCGTCGTGGCGATCATCAGCCCGTGGAATTTCCCCGTGGCAACGCCCGCATGGAAAATCGCGCCCGCACTGGCCTTTGGCAATGCCGTGATCTGGAAACCCGCGAACCAGACCCCTGCCAGTGCCGTGGCGCTGACGCAGATCATCGCGAAGCAGGATTTGCCCAGGGGGCTGTTCAATCTGGTCATGGGGGCCGGGCGCGAAATCGGGCAGGCTTTGGCGGAAAGCACGCGCGTCGATGCGATCAGCTTCACTGGCTCGGTGCCGGTTGGGCGCGGGATCGCCGCTGCTGCAATCCCCAACATGACCAAATTGCAGATGGAAATGGGGTCAAAGAACCCCATGGTCATCATGGAGGATTGCGACCTCGATCTGGCCGTGGCGCATGCCACCAACGCGGCCTTTGGCGGCACCGGTCAGAAATGCACCGCCGCCAGCCGCCTTGTCGTACATGAGCGCATCCATGATGCCTTTGTCGAGAAACTGGTCGCGAGTGCGCAGGCGTTGAACGTCGGTCACGCGCTGGAAGAGGGCACGCAAATCGGCCCGGTGGTGAGCCGCGATCAGCTTGCCGCCAATCTGGACTATATCGAGACCGGCAAGCGCGAAGGGGCGGAACTCCTCTGCGGCGGCACGCGGCTGGAACGCGCGACGGAAGGCTATTTCATGGCCCCTGCGGTCTTTGCCAACACGCGCAACGATATGGTCATCAACCGCGAGGAAATGTTCGCGCCGATCACCTGCATCCTCAAGGCCGGCAGCTATGACGAGGCGTTACACATCGCCAATGACACTGAATTCGGCCTGACTGCGGGCATCATGACCCGCGATCTGGCGCGCGCCACCCATTTCCGCCGGAACGCGCGCGCGGGCTGTGTCATGGTCAATCTGCCGACCGCAGGCACGGATTACCATGTCCCCTTCGGCGGGCGCGGTGCGTCCAGCTACGGTCCGCGCGAACAGGGCCGTTATGCGGAAGAATTCTACACCATCGTAAAGACCTCCTATATCCATTCGGGGGCGCCCGCATGAGCCCGCGCATCGACGCGCTGCAATATGCCAACTGGTCGGAAAAGATCTTCCGCCAGATGCGCGCGGGCGGGGTTGATGCGGTGCATGTCACGATCACCTATCACGAGAATTTTCGCGAAACAGTGCTCAATATCGAAGGCTGGAACCGCTGGTTTGAACGTCACCCGGACCTGATCTTTCAGGGCTACACCGCCGATGACATTGACCTTGCCCGCGCGAGTGGCCGCACGGCGATCTTCTTCGGCGCGCAAAACCCCTCTTGCATCGAGGATGACATCGGCCTTGTCGAAGTGCTGCACCGTCTGGGCCTGCGCTTCATGCAGCTGAGCTATAACAACCAGTCGCTTCTCGCCTCTGGCTGTTACGAGGCCGAAGATACCGGCCTGACCCGTATGGGTCGCGAGGTGGTGGCGGAAATGAACCGCGTGGGCCTGGTCATCGACATGAGCCATTCGGGCGAACGCTCGACGCTGGACGCCATCGCCCATTCCGCCCGCCCGATTGCCATCACCCATGCAAACCCGGCAAGCTGGCACCCTGCCATGCGCAACAAATCTGACCGGGTGTTACGCGCGCTGGCGGAAAGCGGCGGGATGCTGGGGTTTTCGGTCTATCCGCACCACCTGCGCGGGGGCGGTGATTGCACTTTGGATGATTTCTGCACGATGATCGCGCGCACCGCCGATCTGATGGGCGTGGATCATATCGGCATCGGCACCGATCTGTGTCAGGACCAACCGGATTCCGTGGTGGACTGGATGCGCGCAGGCCGCTGGACCAAAGCGCGCGACTATGGCGAGGGCAGCGCCGACAATCCCGGCTTTCCGCCCATGCCCGACTGGTTCCACGACAATCGTGATTTCGTGAAGATCGAGGACGGTTTGCGTACCGTTGGCATGTCTGGCCCAGATATCGCCGCTGTCATGGGCGGCAACTGGGCACGGTTCTTTGCGCAGAGTTTTGGCGCTCTGGAATCCGCACAGCAAGAGGCCGCGCAATGAGTTGCGAGGGTCTGAACCCCATGCCACAGGCGCGCGCCTTCCGGCGCAGCCCCGACGAGGTGATGCGCCTTGCCCGCATGGGATGCAGCCATCCCACGCGGCTGTCATTTCTGCGCCAACTCTTGCGCCGGATGCAGTCCGAGGGTTGGCGCTTTGACCGACCCATCTGGGAGATCGACGCGGAGGGCGTAGGCCGCGCCGTCTACCGCGCCATCGGCCCCGCGCGGACTTACAGCCTTGTGGCCTTTGCCCATGATCTGCCGCCCGAGGCGCGTTCGGATCGGGTGATCGCGACCGCATGGGACGCCACATTCGCACTGTTTGACGGCACGCCCGATGCTGCCGATCTGGACCGCCTTGCCGCCAATGTTCCCTTGCAGGAAGCCGGGCGCATTTCCCCGCGCGAACTTAGCCTGAGCCGCGCGAACCGCTCGGTGCGGCTGTTCGATCATGTCGTGGAACGGCTGGCCGCAGGGGCGCAACCTGATGCCGCGATGCTGCTGGAAACCGGTTATCTGATGCGCACGACGGCGGTCTATGGGTCTGGCAAATTCGGCGCGGCGGATCGCGCCGCGATTGCGCAGCGCCCGGAACTCAGCGCGCCGTTTCAGGCTGAAATGCTGTCGGTCTGGCTGACGCGGGCCTTCACTGTCGATCTGGTTGAACATTTGGCGCGCGCACGCGGCGGGGATAAGGCCGCGCGCCTTGTGCCCGATCTGAAGCGCGGCCTCGGCGTGGGCAACTCCACCGGGCTTGGCATGGCCCCTTTTGTGATCCGTCATCCGGTGCTTCTGAACAACTGGATGCTGGCGCGCGAAGAGGCCTTGGCGCGCGTGCGTGCGCAAACCCGTGTCGGGGCGGACGAACTGGCAGGGTTTCAGGCGGCGCTGGAGGAGGCGCGCAAGAACGCGGACCTCTGGACCAGCGCGCATGATATGCAGCGCGCGAAACTGGCTGATCTGAGCGATGGCCTTGCGCGCATTATCGCCCATGTTGCCCAGGGGTGGGACCGGAGCACCCGGCATCCTTGGAATGATTTGTGGCATTGGGGTCAGGATAACCTGCCGATGGAAGGACAGGAAGCGCTGCTCGCGGCAATGTTGGAGCCGCATGGTGCGCTGATCGACGGGCTGGGCGAATGCATGGACGCCGATGAGAATGCGTATTTCCCCATCAATGGCGCGATGCGCGCGGGAGAATTGCGCGCCATAGTGCAGGCGCATTACGGCTGGGCGCTGGGGGTCGACTACGCGCAGCCCGCCCAATGCGCCCGCTTCTGGTATGTGTCCGAGGACAAGCTCGAGCCGCGCCTTGGCGAGCGCCATCACGAGCCCGGCGTGGACCACGAATTGCCGCTCGATACCGGACGGCAGGCCGCAGCACTCTGGCAGGCGTTGCAGGACCAGCCCGAGGATCTGCCCGTCGCGCATCTGCTGCTGGCCAAGCCAGAGCATCGCCCGGCGGTCAGGCGCGCCCAGATCACCGCGCGCCATCCGTTTGCGGAAATCCGCGACAACCTGATCGCGGATGACATGCTGCCCATCGACATATTGCGCTGCAAACTCGCATTTTTCGGGGCGACGCGCTTTGATCCGCGCTCGGATCGCTGGGTGCGTATCAGCCTGTTTCAGGACGCCCCCTATCCTGACCAGATGACCGGGGGCGCGCATGAAGCATGACCCGGTGACAGATGCAGCGCTTGCCCTCTCGCTGTCCGAAATCGCGGCCCTGAGCGCCCGCGCCACACGCGGGGCGGGGCGCAGCTGGGGCGAGGCCGAAGAGGCCGCCGAAGCCGCCTGCTGGCTGGCCCGCGCCGGGCTGGACTGGGCAGGCGCGCTTTTGGACGTGCTGGAGGCTTCCGCGCGAGAGGTAGATTGCGCCCTGTGTGCAGGCATCGCGCTGGCAGATTCAGCCCCCCTGCCTGACGCCATGACAGCGCAAGTGCGGCGGGTGACAAGCCCTTGTTTCCTGCTACCCTTCGCTGCGCGTATCGCCGACCAGACCGGACAGCGGATCAGGCTGAACTGGGACGCGACGCAAGTCGTTCTTGCACCACATGCCTGCCCGCTGATCGTCGGTCCATTGCGCCTGTCAGGCCCGGCGCAGGTCTCGATCACGCCGGACCCGCAGGACAGCCCCGCTTGCCCTGACTGGCCGCAACCCCATCGCGGCACTGTCCAAGCGCGCGAATATGCGCGCCTGACGCATCTCATGATGGCCTTCACCGTGCCCACATCCGCCAGTTCTCTGGCCGGTGCAGGTGCGCAGGAAAGCGACAATGACTGACAAAAGAACCGCACCAAAATCCACTCAACAGGGAGACTGCACCATGAAAAGAACACTGATCGCCACCGCCTTTGCCACCCTTGCCCTACCCACAGCCGCGCTTGCCGATTGCGGGCGCGTGTCGGTTGCGGAGATGAACTGGTCCTCGGCCTCGATCATCTCGAAAGTCACCGAATTCCTGCTGGTGCAGGGCTATGGTTGTGAGGTCACACTGGTCCCGTCTGCAACTACCACCGCCATCACCTCGCTGGCGGAAAACAATGAACCTGACGTGGTGCCGGAACTCTGGATCAACTCTGCGCCGCTCTATACCCGGCTGGAAGCCGAAGGCCGCGTGCGCAAGGCCGCAGATGTGTTTTCAGACGGCGGCACCGAAAACTGGTTTGTCCCGGATTACCTGATCGAAGAACACCCGGAACTCGCCACGATCGAGGGCGTCCTTGCCAACCCCGAACTGGTGGGCGGGCGTTTTCACAACTGCCCCGATGGCTGGGGCTGCCGGATTGCCAATGACAACCTGATCATCGCGCATGATTTCGCAGGCGCGGGCATGGATGTGTTCAATCATGGATCGGGCGAAACCCTTGCAGCAGCCATGGCTACGGCTTATGAGAACCGCGAGCCGTTCTTCGGCTATATGTATGGCCCGACAGCCGTGCTGGGCCGCTATGGCATGGTCGCCATCGACATGGGCCCGCATGTGCCGGAAATCCACGACTGCAACCAGACTGTCGATTGCGCGACACCGGGCATTTCGGCCTTTCCGGCCGCCCCTGTCCTGACGGTCGTGACGGCAGATTTCGCAGAGCGCAACCCCGACGCCTTCGCGCTGGTCAGCAACATCTCCTTTACCTCGCAATCGCTGAGCGAGCTTCTGGCATGGCAGGACATGAACAGCGCATCGAGCGAAGAAGCCGCTGTGCATTTCCTGACCACGCAGCAGGATGTCTGGCAGGACTGGGTGAGCGAGGCCGCTGCCGAGCGCCTGTCCGCGATCTTCCGCTGAGCCAACGGCTTTGAACCGGTCCGGGGCCGCCTGATTGCGGCCCTGGACCAGCACTTGCGACGCGAGGGGCAAGGTGACGACATACAGCTTCATCTTTGACGGATTGGGTCTGCGGGACTGGTGCGGTGAGCCGCAGCGTTCCGGCCCGATGACCATGGCCGAGTTGCTGGCGCGCGGCTCCGCCCCGGCCGAGCCAAAGACCGGGTTTGACTGGTCCGCGCTCTGGTCCCTGCCGTTCCCCTCGCTTGACGAATTGCACAAGGCCTGCGCGGCCATCCCCAGATCGCGCGACCTGACCAAATCACTGGAAACCGGGTTTCTGAACATCCGCGAAAGCCTGAAATATGTGCTGGACCCTTTGACCCAGCCGCTGAGCTGGGCGCTGGAAACGGCGCTCTATGTGGGGGTCAACACGCCTTGGTGGCTGATGCTCATTGTCCTGCTGACAGTCGTCTGGGTGGCGGGACGATCAATCGCACTTGTCGCTCTGGTCGCTGGCGTCATGGGCTTTCTGCTGTTTGTCGATCACTACATCTTCG
Source organism: Natronohydrobacter sp. (assembly GCA_020832555.1). GTDB lineage: Bacteria > Pseudomonadota > Alphaproteobacteria > Rhodobacterales > Rhodobacteraceae > Roseinatronobacter. The sequence continues at coordinate 38,306 of JAFIEM010000008.1, forward strand.
CCATGCAGACGCTGGCGATCATCTTCGTCTGCGCCTTTTTGTGCGTGGTCATGGGGGTGCCGGTGGGGATTGCCATGTCGCGCAGCGACCGCTTGCAACGGCTGATGATCCCTGTGCTGGACATGCTGCAAACGCTGCCCACCTTCGTCTATCTGATCCCGCTGATTTTCCTGTTTTCCGTCACCGAACCCAAACTCTACGGGATTGCGATCATCCTCTATGCCATCGTCCCGGTGATCCGGCTGACCGATCTGGGTATCCGGCTGGTGGACAAGGATGTGATCGAGGCCGCCGAGGCCTTTGGCATGACGCGCCACCAGAAACTGATCCGCGTACAAATCCCGCTTGCCCTGCCCAATATCATGGCAGGCGTGAACCAGACCATCATGATGAGCCTTGCGATGGTGGTGATTGCCTCGCTGGTCTCAGCGCTCGGTCTGGGTGTGCTGGTCCTGCGCGGCATCCGCAATCTGGAACTGGGTGTCGGGCTGATGGCGGGTCTTGGGATCGTTTTGCTGGCGGTCATCCTTGACCGTGTCACGAAAGCGGCTCTGGCGCGGGTCAATGCCGCCGCCAGTGTCCCGCGTCATTGATCGGAAGCGCAGATGAGCCAAAGTGCAAGCATCTCCATTCGCAACCTCTACAAGATCTTCGGCAGCCAGCCGATGCGTGCGCTCGAACATGTCCGCGCGGGCATGGGCAAGACCGAGTTAATGAATAACCACCGCCATGTGCTTGGCCTGCGCGATATCAATGTCGAGATGCAGGCGGGCGAGATTACCGTCATCATGGGGCTGTCAGGGTCCGGCAAATCGACCCTGATCCGCCATGTGAACCGCCTGATCGAGCCGACTGCGGGCGAAATCCTTGTGAATGGCGAGAATATCCTGAAATTCGGCGAAACCCGCCTGCGGGAACTGCGTCGCAAGCAGATGTCGATGGTGTTTCAGCATTTCGCGCTGCTCCCGCATAAGACCGTGCTGGACAATGCGGGCATGGCGCGCGCTGTGCGGGGCGAAGATCGCCGGGGCTATGAACAGGACGCGCGCGACTGGCTGGCGCGCGTCGGGCTTGGCGGTCAGGAGGCGCAATATCCGCATCAGCTTTCCGGGGGCATGCAGCAACGGGTGGGGATTGCCCGCGCGCTGACCTCGAACGCGCCGATCATGCTGATGGATGAGGCGTTCTCGGCCCTTGATCCGCTGATCCGCACGGATATGCAGGATTTGCTGCTGGAATTGCAGGATGAACTGCAAAAGACAATCGTGTTCATCAGCCATGACCTTGATGAAGCGCTGAAACTTGCCGATCATCTGGTGATCCTGAAGGACGGTGTTGTCGTGCAGCAGGGCGAGCCACAGGACATTCTGCTCAAGCCAAACGACCCCTATATTGTGGATTTCATCAGCGACATAAATCGCGCGCGTGTGTTGCGGGTGCGCTCGGTGATGGATGTTGACACACCTCGCCCGCCTGAAATTTCGGGGAAGGTCGAAGCGGATGCGACCCTAGAGTCGGTGATCGCGCTGTCGAAGGGCGACACCAGCCTGAGTTATGTCGTACATCGCGACGGTGCGCAGGTCGGCTATCTGGATATGCAAAAGCTGGTGCGCGCGCTGGTCCCAACGCAGGCTGCACTAAATGGCATGCGCAAAACCGCTAGAGCGGATTCCGATTGAACCGTAGTTTCTCAGAGCTGCATCAACGGTCAAAACCGCAAGCATAGCGCAGGTGTGGCCGCTTCGAAGACAGCTAAAGACAACCCAACACTCTGCTCAGGGCGGGCGCATCGTCGCTGCTTCTCCTTTCAGAACACCGATACGGCGGCACAATTCGACGAGTGTTGCGCTGGTCTGCCCGATGGTGGGACCATTTGCGCGCCGGAAATCTGCGTTGGTTTCGTGATCTCGGACCAGCCAACCGGTCATCTACATCAACTCGACATTGCGACCCGCTTCGCATTCCAACAGGGGGCGCGAAAGGATCCGGTTCAGAGCGCATCAGGATCTGCTCGACCTTCAGGCCCTGTACCATAGCCGCAGGCGCATATGAAGCGACCGCCGCGCTCGGTGAGAAAGAAAGCCGCAAGGTTCTGGCCTTGAAGGCTTCCTCAAGGACTGAGCCACAACAGGCTAGAGCACTTTACCTTGATTCCGTAGCGTGTTGTCGATGGATGTAGGCCATCTAGCGCTAGAGTGGCGAACCAGGTTTCTTTGTCTCCGGACAGCGCGCGCGTGGAACCAGTAAATTTCATCATTCTGAAAGAGTATGGCACCCTCTGCTTTTTCTGCTGCGGAATGATAGTCCGCTTTCCCGAAGATGGGCATGGAGTGCCACCGTCTGCCCAGAGCAGATCCGATCACTTAAGGCTGCACCCGTAGTCCTCGGCGCGAAACACGAGAGCTTTCACGCCAAATCGCACAGCGTTTCCGGGCTGACCACTAGCCATGCAGTCTGACAGCACCGAAGGATATCAATAAATTGACCATTTTCGCCAATTTTACATAGATTCCCTTTATATAATGTCTTGCTTGCAGTATCCGACGGAAAATAGTCCTGAAGGGTCACTTTACGAAAACCAAACCTGAGGGGCTTATGGTCCGCTACACACTCGATCAGTTGCAAGCCTTCTTGTCGGTTGTCCGTCTGGGCGGTGTCAACAAGGCCGCGATTGCCCTGAACCTGACCCAACCTGCGGTCACGACGCGCATTCGCAATCTGGAACAATCAATTGGTGCACCGCTTTTTGAACGTGGCGCAGGCGGTATGCGCCTGACCAAGCGGGGCGAATTGCTGGTCAGCTATGCCGAAGCCCATGACCGGCTTGCACGCAACATCCAGCGCGATGTGATGGACCCGGCAGGGATCGAGGGGCGGTTGCGCCTTGGCGTTTCAGAAACCATTGCGCAAAGCTGGCTACCCGCGCTGATCACGCGGCTGCATGAAACCTATCCTCGGCTGGAGATCGAGTTCAATGTAGATGTTTCGGTCGTTCTGCGTGCCGCGCTTATGGCGCGCGAAATCGATCTGGCGATCCTGCTTGGCCCGGTCTCCGACTTCTCGGTCGATAACGTCGAATTGCCGGGGTTTACCTTGCAATGGTACGCCGCATCAGGTGCACCAGTGCCGGAAGACCCGGCAGATTACCTGCGCAAACCTATCCTGAGTTATGCGCGCAATACACGGCCTTATCGCGAATTGAAGGCAGAGTTGTTGAAACGTCATGGCGAAGGCGTCGCAATCTTTCCGTCATCGTCCCTATCTGCGTGCTTCCGGCTTGTGGCAAGTGATCTGGGGGTTTCAGCCCTGCCCGAGGCTCTGGCCCGAGAATGGGTCGAGTCAGGCAAGTTGCGGATCTTTGACCCGGGTTGGCTGCCCAAGCCGCTGAATTTCACCGCCAGTTATCTGGCCGAGGCGCGCAGCCATATCGCAGAAAAAGCGGCAGGCATCGCCCGCGTGGTTGCCACCGACTACATCAAAATATAAATTTTTTTTATTCGAATCGAAATCAACAATCAATTTGCGCGATGTAGATTCGCAGGCCATCGTGGCAAGGTCACGAATGAGGCTTCGATGTCCCTGTCCTACGCCACCCTGAAAAGCGCAGACCCTGATACTGTGCGCAGATCGATCCGCACCAGCCAGTATCGAGGGCATACGGCGGGGTTATGTCCGGGACAATTGCAGGCCAATCTGGTGATCTTGCCGCAGGTTCTGGCACTGGACTTCATGCGCTTCTGCCAGCGCAACCCGCGGGCCTGCCCGCTGGTCGGTGTGTCGGATACGGGCGCGCCGCATATTGACGCTCTAGGCGATTTCGACCTGCGCACTGACCTGCCTGCCTATAATGTCTATCGCGACGGCGTGCTTGTGGACAGCTCTTCTGATATTTCTGCACTCTGGAGCGATGACTTCGTAGCCTTCGCACTTGGCTGTTCCTTTACGTTTGAATCCGCGCTGCAAAAGGCTGGTATTCCCCTGTGGCATATCGAGAATGACACAACCGTACCGATGTTTCGCAGCGCGATACAAGCCAGACCTGCCGGACCCTTTGCGGGGCCGGTCGTTGTCAGTATGCGCGCGATCGCGCAGGCCCGGCTGGAAGATGTGCGCGCCATTTCGGCCCGTTTTCCGCATGCGCATGGTGCACCTGTCCACCAAGGTGATCCTGCCCAAATCGGCATCGCAGATCTGAGCCGCCCGGATTGGGGCCATCCAGCCCCGGTTCCGCCTGGTCATATGCCCGTGTTCTGGGCCTGTGGCGTCACCCCGCAGGCGGCCATTGCAACGGCACGCCCGTCCATCTGCATCACCCATAAGCCCGGCCATATGCTGATCACGGATATACCGGATCAGGCCGACGCACTGGATGTTCTTGATCTGCCTTCATTACAATCATCATAACAGGAGAGACTGACATGAAACGCACTCTGGCCTTTCTGGCTGCAACGACGGCGCTAGCTGCACCCCTGAATGCCGAAACCTTGTCCGTTGTCGGGTCTTGGACAGGCCTACCCTTGCATATACAGCATGAAGCGCCCTTCTGGTCGGAGATTTTGCCTGCCGCCTCGGACGGGGCGTTGGACGTTGCCCTGACCACCCATGACCAGATGAATCTGGGCCTTGGCGATATCTACCCGTTGTTGGGACAAGGCGTCTATGATGTTGCAATGACCGTCGCTGATTATGCCGTTGCCGACGCCCCTGAACTGGAAGGGCTTGATGTGCCGATGCTGGCGCTGACTGCGGATGAGGCCCGCGCAATGGTCGATGCCGCGCGCCCGATGGTTGCCGACATCTTTGCCAATCGCTTCAACAGCCATGTTCTGGCCATCGCACCTTATCCGCCGCAAATCGTGTTCTGCAATGCCCCCATCACCGGGCTGGACGATCTGCGCGGACTGAAAGTGCGCGGGTCGGGCCGGATGACGCAGATTTTCCTTGAAGCGCTTGGCGCTGAAAGCGTGAATGTCGGCTTTGGCGAAGTTCCAGGCGCGCTTCAGCGTGGTGTGATCGATTGCGGAGTGACCGGCGGCGGGTCGGGCTACAGCGCTGGCTGGTGGGAAGTATCCACGCATCTGCTGCCAATCCCGCTTGGTGGCTGGGATTCCGTCGTCACCGCGATGAACATGGAACGCTGGAACAGCCTCAGCCCCGAGATGCAGGAGTTGATCGGCACCACCATCACCACCGAATTCGAAGCCCCTGTCTGGGCCAGCGCCCAGGGTGCGCTGGAAAATGACATTGCCTGCCTGACCGGCACTGGTGAGTGCGCCTCAGGCGATGCGCGCAATATGGTGCTGGTCGAGGTCTCCGACGAAGACATGGCCCGCGCACGCGACGTGGTGGTGAATCAGGTGCTGCCAGACTGGGCCGCGCGCGCAGGTAGTGACTGGGCCACGCGCTGGAGCGATGAAGTCGGTTCCGTCCTAGGCGTGTCGCTGAACTGATTAATCAGAGGGAGAGACCCGCATGGCGCATGCCATTCTGCACTATCTGCGCCGGATCAACCGCGCGATTGCCCTGATCATCGGGACAGCGCTTTTGCTTTGCGCAGCTTATGTGGTGGCGGATATCGTGCTGCGTCGAGTGGGTTTCCCGTTGCGCGGAGGCACGGACATCGCCGGCTATGCGATGGCCATCGCGACCAGTTGGGGCATGGCCTTTACGTTGCTGGAACTGGGCCATGTGCGCATCGACATCCTGCGCAGCCGCCTTGCGGGGCGACTGCGCGCCACGCTGGATCTGGTAGCGCTTCTGGCGCTGGCAGGCACTGCCAGCATGATCGCGCTGCGGGCATGGCCGGTGCTGGAACGCTCGATCCTGAACAATTCACGCTCGAATTCAGCGCTGCAAACGCCGCTGGCCTGGGTTCAGGCACCATGGTTTGCAGGCTGGGTCTGGTTTGCGCTGGTGGCCTGGATCACCTTTCTTTGTGCGCTCTGGCTGGTGCTGATGCGCGATGAAAAAGCCGCCGAATCAACCATCGGCATGCAGAACGAGGCCGAGGTACACTCATGATTGCCCCCCTGACATTTGCGCTTCTGGGGCTTCTCAGCCTGTCGATCCCGGTCGGTATCGTGCTGTTTCTGCTGGGCTTCGGTATTGACACCTTCTTCACGCCGTTGCCGTTGATCCGGGGTCTGGGCAATATGGTCTGGTCCACCTCGAACAACGCCACCCTGATTGCGATTCCCTTTTTTGTCATGCTGGGCGAGGTTCTGGTGCGTTCCGGCATCGCCGCGCGCACCTATGCGGCGCTTGATCGTTGGGTATCGTGGCTGCCCGGCGGGCTGGTGCACGCAAATGTCGCGACATCGACCCTGTTTTCCGCCACTTCCGGCAGTTCCGTTGCCACAGCGGCCACGGTTGCGACAGTTGCCATGCCGCAAGCCGAAAAGCTGGGTTATGACCCGCGCCTGTTTGCGGGCGCCATCGCGGCAGGTGGCACGCTGGGGATCATGATCCCGCCATCGATCAATCTGATTGTCTATGGTTTTCTGACCCAGACCTCGATCCCGCAACTGTTTCTGGCCGGGGTCATTCCGGGGCTGATGCTGGCGCTTGGGTTCATGGCGATATCCGCTTTGATCTGCACGCTGCGCCCTGAGTTGGGCGGCCAACGCCGGGTCTTTCCCTTTAATGAAATGCTGCGCGCACTTGTGCAACTTGGCCCAATCTTCATCCTCTTCGCGCTCATCGTCGGGTCAATCTACAAGGGCTGGGCCACCCCGACCGAGGCCGCCGCCGTTGGCGTCGCAGGCGCGCTGGCCATCGCGGCGCTGTTCGGATCACTGTCTTGGTCGATGCTGGCGCAGGCGCTACTGGGCACGGTCAAGATCACCAGCATGATTATGCTGGTGGTGATAGGCGCATCATTCCTGAATTTCACACTGGCCAGCGCCGGGCTGGGCCGCGAATTGCAGGCTTTCATGGAAGGGCTGGGCCTGACGCCACTGGGCACGATCATGGTCGTTGTGCTGATCTACATCGTGCTGGGCTTTTTCATCGAGACGCTTTCGCTGATGGTCGTCACCATCCCGATCATCGTGCCGCTGGTTCTGGCGCAGGGCTATGACCCGGTCTGGTTCGGAATCCTGATGATCCTGCTGATCGAAATGGCGCTGATCACACCGCCGGTGGGGCTAAATCTGTATGTGGTGCAAGGAGCACGGCGCAGCGGTACCATGTCCGAGGTAATGGTTGGCGCCGTGCCATTCGTGCTTGTCATGTTTGTGATGGCAATCGCTCTGATCGCTGTGCCGCAAATCGCCCTCTTTCTTCCACAAACCCTGCGATGACAGACCCGGTTGAACCCAATGACTGCACGGATTTCCGATTTCGGCTTAGATGCCGTTCTGATCCGCTTTGCCAATCACCCGACGGAAAAGGCCAATCGCGCGGCTTTGGCCTTTTGCGCGGCCAGTGCAGCAGCAAACAATCGGTTTCGGACCCGACACAGGCCTGCGCTCTGGCCTGCCGTTGATCATTCCAGACCGCTGCGCCGTGACGACCCTTGGTTTCACGCGCAGCCCGCAGTCTCTGCGGTTCGACGCGGAAACCCTCGACCGCATTCAGACCGCGTGCCTTAGCAAGGACGTGCGCGGCGACCGGATGGGGCAACGCTTGCAAGGCGCAACAACTTGATGCAGCGCAAGGACGCTCCGTCGTTCAATGATTATCCTGAAACAAAGGCCTTTCCATGCGCGCTTGATTCATATCTGCGAAATGCGCAGGTAAGTGTACCGAGGAGGCGTCATGAATACCCCCAAGACACCACCGCCATCTGAAGAACCTGGCAAGCCGGGACCGGTGCAGATGCTCTGGCTGATTGCTTTCGGAATGCTCGCGTTGACGTTCCTTCTGACGCAGCATCCAGACGCGCCCGGTGCCACACAGACTGTATCCTACAGTGAAGTCAGAACTCTGATCCGGCAAGGTGATGTGCGGGAGGTAACTTTGCAGGAATCGGCAATTGTTGCCTTTCTGCACGAGCAAAGAGCCGATGGTGCCGTCCGCATGCGAGCCGTCACGCCTGCGCAGCCCGATCCGACGCTTCTGCCACTGTTGGAAGAGATGGGTGTCACTGTCAGAGCCGAAGCCCCCCGCGCCCCATCGACCCTGATTTGGTTCCTGCCGTGGATCCTGATCATCGGCTTCTATTTCTGGCTCAGCCGTCGGATGATGGGGGGGTTTGGTGGCGGGTTTGGTGGCGGGGTTGGCGGCATGGGGGATTTCCTCAGCGGGCGGTCCTCGAAACCTGCCAAACTGACCAGCAAGGTCACATTTGCCGATGTCGCAGGTCAGGATGAAGCCAAGCGCGAAGTGTCGGAACTGGTCGAATTTCTGCGCGATCCCGACCGGTTCCAGCGCGTAGGTGCCACCGTGCCGCATGGCGTGCTGCTGATGGGACCGCCCGGCACGGGCAAGACACTTCTGGCGCGCGCACTGGCAGGCGAGGCGGATGTGCCGTTCTTTTCAACCTCCGGATCAGAATTCGTGGAGATGTTTGTCGGGGTCGGCGCGGGACGCGTGCGCAAGATGTTCGAAGCCGCCCGCAAGCAAGCGCCTGCGATCATTTTCATCGACGAGTTGGACAGTATCGGACGCACCCGCGGCACCGGTCTGGGCGGTGGCCATGATGAACGCGAGCAGACGCTGAACCAGATACTGGCCGAACTCGACGGGTTCAGCGCACGCGAGGCGGTGGTGGTGCTTGCCGCGACCAACCGCCCCGATGTGCTGGACCCCGCGCTGCTGCGTCCGGGACGGTTTGACCGGCATGTGACCCTGTCGCTGCCCGACAAGGACGCGCGCCGCGCGATTTTGAATGTGCATATCAAGGGGCTGCCCTTGCACCGCGATGTCGATCTCGATCAGGTGGCGGCGGGCACGCCGGGCTTTTCCGGGGCGGATCTGAAAAACCTGCTGAACGAGGCCGCGATCACGGCTGCGCGTCGCCATGCCGGTGACATTACTCCCGCCGATCTGGACGAGGCCCGCGACAAGGTGATGATGGGCACTGTGCGGACCCTGGCGATCCAGCCTGATGAACGACACCGGCTGGCTGTTCACGAGGCGGGCCATACCGCAGCGGCCTTTTACAACCCCGGCGGCGATCCGATCTACAAGGTCACGATCATCCCGCGCGGGCGCAGCCTTGGCAGCACTCATATGCTGCCCGCCCATGATCGCCACACCCTGTCAGAGTCCTATCTGCGCGCGCAACTCGTCACGCTGCTGGCCGGGCGGGCGGCGGAAAAGCTGTTGCTGGGTTCGGTCAGTTCCGGCGCAGATGACGACATCCGCCGCGCCACGGCACTGGCGCGTTCGATGGTGGCGCGCTGGGGGATGGACCCGGAGATTGGCCCGGTCGATCTGCGCGATAGCGAAGATCACCCGTTCCTCGGCCAACAGATCGCGCAACCGCGCAGCTATTCGGACGACACCGCCACGCGCGTTGATCAGGCCGTGATGGCGCTGCTGCTAGATGCTGAAGCCAAGGCTATGGGCTTGATCGATGAGCATCGCGACCGGATCACCGGTCTTGTAGCGCGGCTGGAAGCCGAAGAAACCCTTGATCTTCAGGCCATTCGTGAATGTCTCGACCCGGACAGCAAGATCACACCCTTTACCAGAAACAGGATATGACCCATGCCGCCCCGTCGCCCCAAGCCGCCGAAAAGCAAACTTGACCCTCCTGCCGTGACGCAGCTACCGATAATGACGCCGCCCACTGCGCCCGAAGTGAAACAGTCACATCAGAATTTTGACCGCGCCGCGCGGGGCGTCATGGCAAAGATGAGCGGCGGTGTGTCGAACCATGCATTTATCGAGGCCTGGAGCGATTGGGCGCAGCATATGGCGCGCTCACCGGGTCGCCAGCTTGAACTTGTCGAACATGCACAGCGAAACGCGCTGAAACTATGGGCCAGCCTGACCGATCCCGAAGCAAAGGCACCCTTCGCGCCCAAACCCTACGACCACCGTTTCACCCATCCCGACTGGCAAAAGCCGCCCTTCCGAATGTGGCAACAGGGGTTTCTGGCGATGCAGGACTGGTGGGATCACGCGACCGAACCCATGCGCGGCTTATGCCGCGAAGATGCCGAGCGCGCGCGTTTTCTGGCACGCCAGACGCTCGATCTGGTCTCGCCCTCCAATTTCACATGGCTGAACCCCGAAATAATCGCTGCCACCCGCGACACGGCAGGCCGCAATCTGACCGAGGGAATGATCAAGTTTTCCCGTGACATGATCAAAACACTAAGCGGCCATCGCGATCCTGCCCCCGAAGGCTTTGAAATCGGCAAGGAACTGGGCTGCACCCCCGGCGAAGTGGTCTTTCGCAATGATTTGTTCGAGTTGATCCAATATGCGCCGCAAACCGAGCAGGTGCGCGCAGATCCCATCCTGATCGTGCCCGCATGGATCATGAAATACTACATCCTCGATCTTTCGCCGCATAATTCGATGGTGCGTTATCTGGTGGATCAGGGCTTCACGGTCTTCATGATTTCCTGGTGCAACCCGACTGCTGATCAGGCGGAGCTTTCGCTTGAAGACTATCGCAAGCGCGGTGTTCTGGCCGCCCTTGATGCCGTTTGCGCGATTGTGCCCGACAGGCCGGTCCATGCGGTCGGCTATTGTCTGGGCGGCACAATGTTGGCGATCACCGCAGCAACGATGGCGCGCGATGGTGACACGCGGCTGGGGTCCGTCACGCTGATGGCCGCGCAGGTGGATTTCGTGGAAGCGGGCGAATTGCTGATGTTTCTGGACGAAAGCCAGATTGCCTTTCTGGAAGATCTGATGTGGGAGCAGGGTTATCTGGACCGTCCACAAATGGCCCGCGCCTTCGCCGCGATCCGGTCAGAGGATCTGATCTATACCCGCAATGTGCAGCGTTATTTTCTGGGACGTGATGATCTGCCAAGTGATATCGGCGTGTGGAATGCCGACACGACGCGGATGCCTGCGCGGATGCATTCGGAATATCTGCGCGCGCTGTTTCTCGACAATCGGCTGACCGCCGGGCGTTTCGCAGTCGAGGGTCGGGTGATCGCTCTGAAGGATATCGCGGTGCCCCTGTTCGTGATTGGCACGGAAACCGACCATATCGCTCCTTGGCAATCAGTTTACAAAACGCAGCTTTTCACCGATTGCGACCTGACCTTCGTGTTGACCAAAGGCGGTCATAATGGCGGCATTCTCAGCGAGCCGGGCCATAAGGGCCGCCATTTCCGCATGTCGCACCGCCCCAAGGGCGCATTATACACTGGCCCTGATGCATGGATGGCACAGCATTCACCCAATCCGGGGTCATGGTGGCTTGAGTGGGCCGAGTGGCTGAAAGTGCGAACCGGCAATGCAGTGCCAGCGCCGCAGATGGGGGCGCCTGACAAAGGCTATCCCCCGCTGATGGCCGCACCCGGAAGCTATGTGTTCCAGCCCTGAGGCGCTTACAATGTGATCTCAGGGCCGGGAAATATGCGATACATCCAGCCCTGTGACCCCCGCCAGATCGGCCAGACTGTCATGCAGGATCTGCAGAATGTAGCGCGGGTTATGAACATAGCCGCCGGGATCTTTCGCGGCCACCTGATAGTTATAGGCGGCTTTCAGAAGACGCGGTGTCCAACTCTGATAGCGGTTGTCGCGGATGAGCTGGTCGGGTGACAACTCGCCACTGCCGGAGGGATCGGCGAAGAAATAGGGAAAGCTGTTGGCATAGGCAATCGGCGTGCCAGCGATCTGTGCGGCATAGACACGGATGGCATCCATCAACTGGCTCTGCAAGGCAACGATCTCACTGTGAATCCCGCCCGAGCGGTCGCCAGTCCCTGCAAAATCGCGATGCTGGATGCGGATGTCGCGTAGCTCCTCCACCCCGCGATGGCAGGCCAGACAGCCATCGGTTTCGACTGCGGTGCTGTGCGGCTCGTGGCAGGCGACGCATGTATCTGCGCCCGGCACATGCATGAAGCGCCCGGCATAGCTGCGTCCTGCATATTGATAGCCCGGACGCGCCTCTGCCCCCAGCATCGTGGCCGCAGAGGCAGCATAGTGGATGTTCACAAAGGCCAGTTCGCCTGATACCTCATCCTCGGCCTTGCCTACCACGCGGGTTTCGACATGATCGCTGGACTGGCGGCCCTGATGACAGACCATGCAGGTGGCCGACGACCCAAGCCCCGAAACTTCGACCCCTGACGGGAAGGTGACGGCATCCAGTGCATGCGCTTCTGCAGTGTGACAACTGGCGCAACCGATCACCGTGTTGATCGTGCCGGGGTGGTCCACCTGACCGACTGTGTGACCGCCTACCCCCAAAAAATCCAGAAAACCGGTTTCCGAATGGCACATGGCGCAGCTTTCAGGAACCGACCCCTGATCGTTCCAATAGGTGAATGACAGCGACTGATAATTCCCGTGCGGCGACTCGAGCCATGCTGCAATCAGCCGTTCCAACCCGTCCAACCCGTCTGACCGCGCAGGCGCGGGGATGAAAAGTGCAGCGGCAAGAAGCAAGGCGAGAAAGCGCATTCTGTCCTCCTGTTCCACTTGTCACGCTAGCAAGGCTTGCATTGAAATTCCAGAAATGCCTTGATCTGCATCATCGTACATACGACGCAACGTGACACGATGCTGGCGAGAACCGGATCACTGAAGACATGCACAACTCGCTCCGCCTCTCCGGTCTGAATGGCCCCGCGCTTGCCTGCTTGTATCTGCTGGCCGCGCTGTTTCCGCTGATGCTTGCGCGGATTCAATCCGCAGCGCCCATGGACAGGTGGGAATACGCCGCGGCCGCGATGGGCATTATCGCGCTTTGGGGCATGGCGGTGCAATTCGTCACATCCGGCCGGTTCGAGGCCGTTTCGGGTCGGCTCGGCATCGACAAGATCATGGCCTTTCACAAGCTCGCAGCACTTTGGGTGATGCTGGCGCTGGTGCTGCATCCCCTGGCCTATATTCTGCCGACTTGGCTGGATGATCCCGATCTTGGCTGGATCAGATTACACTTCTACCTGACGGACCCTGCCTATCGCAGCGGTGTCATCAGTCTGGGCGCGCTCGCGACCCTGATCGTGACATCCCTGCTGCTGGATCGGCTGCCATGGCCCTATGAGGCGTGGCGCGGCACGCATCTGGTGCTGGGGATGATCGCAGTGCTGTCAGGCCTGCATCATGCATGGGCCGTGGGGCGGTTCAGCGCCGAGGGGACATTGGCGTGGTTCTGGGCTGCTGTAGGACTTGCGGTCCTGGGGGTGGTGGCCATCCTCTATGGGTGGCGCTGGTGGCTTTTGCATCGCAGACCGTGGCGGCTGGCTAGTGTTACCAAACGCGCGGATCGCATGTGGGAACTGGACATCCAGCCTGACTCCGGCACACCGCCGATGCCTTATCATGCGGGTCAATTCGTCTGGGTGACGGAGGGCAGACGCCGCTTCCCGCTTTTCGACCACCCGTTTTCCATTGCCGACAGCCCCGGACGCGACGGCGTGAGTTTGTTGATCAAGGAAGCGGGGGATTTCACCAACCTGATCGGAACCCTGCCCGAAGGTCGCACAATCGGAATTGACGGTCCTTACGGTGAATTCACGTTGGAGGCGCATGGCGCTGATGCTGTCCTGCTGATCGGTGGCGGGGTCGGGATTGCACCGATCTTGGGCATCCTGCGCGATATGGTTGCGCGTGGCGACACGCGACCCGTGCGGCTGGCCTATGCGGTCGGCGCAGTGCAGAATTTCGCCTGTCTGGACGAGTTGCGTGCAGCCACTGAAACTCTCGATTTGCAGCTCTGGCTCTTGAGTGAAGACTCACCCGACACCGCCGACATGATCAAGGGACGGCTGACGCAAGCGCATCTGTCCAAGATGCTGAATGGGCTGCCCCCTGACACAACCAAGGCCCTGATTTGCGGGCCCGGTCTGATGGTGGTCGCTGTTTCGGATATGTTGCTGGAAGTCGGTCTGCCAATGCGCAACGTCATCTATGAACGGTTCGACTATGCTGGAGGTGGCCGCTCACGTCAGGATCATATGCGCACCGCCCGGATGCTAAGCGTCGGTGCCGTGATGTTTGCCATTGTGAGCGGTTTTGCGCTGACTATGTGAGCAGGGAAACGTCAACTCCTGCGCTGTTGCGCAGCCGAAGTGGTGATCTGGCGACGCCTGCATGACCCCAAGGCAACGTTACCGGCGATTACGGGCCTTTCCCGGCGCAACTGTGCAAGACCAGTTTCAAAACCGTTTTGTACTTGGCCACCGATAGTATTTCCGGTTTTCTAAGTCAGATTTTCAGATACGCCGCGTATGCTATGCCGCTACCGTTTCCCTAGATGATTGATCCCACGGTTTGATGGTGCGATCCTTACTTTGGACGATTGTATACTTGACAAACCATCGGCCCAAGCGGCCTGATCCGGCCTGTCACTCGCCGCGCTCCTGTCCGCTTGCGGCAGCGACGTGATCAGACAGGCGTTCTTGGGTAAGATGGGCGTAATCGTGGATGAGCAGCTTCAGATAAGTTTCTGCGGCCAGTGCTTTGCTGTGCAACAATCACCAGTAGAGGCTTTTCGCAGGACGCTGGAACAGTGCAGGATTGCCGATATAGCCTGATGTCGAGACCAACCCTGAACGGCGGTCTTGTCATGTCATATGCGCATCGAAATATGCCACCCGTCCAGAATATGCTTCACTTGGCAGTCGCCACCGATGGCATTCCGGACGAGCTTGGGGAGCATGGGCCGCAACGACGAAATGGACCCCCAATTGCTGTCCACTCCTGACGTCATCTTGATATACAACTTGAACAGTTTTTCGAACAGTGAACACACGGGCCTCCATAGAAAGGCCCGTGCCAGTTTTTCAGCATTGCCCGAGCATCCAGCGACGCGATGTGGGTGGGGTCGCTTTCTTGCAAAGATTACAACCACAACTGGGTAAATGATTGCGCTTGATCACTTTCGGCTCGGCCGAGCTTTTCTCGGCGCGACTCTCAGCCCGACGCAACGCGCTGGAAAGGTTGCTGATCTGAGGTAGCGCTGGCAGCACTCGGCTGCGCACACCACAACAGGGACAGTTCAGCCCCTCCCGGCTTTGGTCAAAAGTTGCTATGGCGGTGAAAACTCCGTGGTCAGGGCAGCTAAAATCATAAACCGGCATACATGATCCTCCTCAGATCAGACTGTCGAGCAACAGGAAACCAGGTAGCCATCCGGTCAGGATGCCCGCCAGAAGGGTGACCCAGGCGGTCTGTCGCAAAATGGGCCGACCGAGAGCGAGAAGCAGGAAATACATGAACCACAAGACACCCCAGAACAGCCAGTTGGTCGCAAGCCAGATTTCAGTCGCCGAACCTGCCTCTGCGATAGCGCGCAGGAAAACCGGGACCGTGGTGATCGCCACGAACAGACTGAACCAACCCAACCCACGCCCGTCCACCTCGAGAAGGCGGTTATAAGCCACCCAGACGTAAGTCGTCGCGAACATCAGGGTCAATGCCGCTGCGCGAACACTTTGTTCATCCGCACCCGTGCCGAAAGCGCCCTGAATGACCACTGCCGCCGCAACCAGACCTGAGACGACATTGATGACCACGATCTCGCGGTCCTGAATCCGGCCCATAAGCCAGAGACCATTGAGAAAAAGGACCGCACCTACATAAAATAATAGAAACCCTAGCAGCATTCTCGTTGTCTCCATCTTGTCCCGCCCCGGCTTGCAGGGCGGGAGAGAAAAGGGTTCAGCTTGTCCGCGCTACCGAGACTTCCGGCACCGAACGCTTGGGCCCGTCACCGTTGGGACGGATGTCGAAATCGAAGATCGCTGTCGGAATCGCGAGGGTCGCGCAAGCATTGGGGATATCGACAATGCCGGCGATGCGCCCCTCGACCGGAGCTGTGCCAAGGATCATGTAGGCCTGTTCGCCCGAATACCCGAACTTCTTTAGGTACTCGATCGCATTGAGGCAGGCACGTCGATAGGCGACGTGGGCATCAAGGTAATATTGCTCGCCGGTATGTTCGTCGACAGAGATACCCTCAAAAATCAGGTAATCGTCGAAATGTGGGTCGATCGGCGATGGGCGGAAAATCGGGTTGGTGATGGCATACTTTGACATACCGTCCTTGATGATCTCGACCTTGATATCAATCCAGCCCGCCATCTCGATAGCACCGCAGAAGGTGATTTCACCATCACCCTGGCTGAAATGGATGTCGCCCATCGAGAGCCCGCCGCCCTTGACGTAGACGGGAAAGTACACCTTGGACCCACGCGAGAGGTTCTTGATGTCACAATTGCCACCATGTTCGCGCGCAGGGACGGTGCGCCAGGCTTCGTTGGCAGCCTTCGCGGCGGCAGAACCCGTCATTTGACCCATCAACGCAGTCGAGGGGTCGGGGGGACAGGCCAGTGGCGGAACCCGCTCCGGATCGGTTGCGATCAACGCAGCCTCGCGGCGGTTCGCTTCGGCAAGGAGCTTGTGGTCAGGCAGACATCCGATCAGGCCTGGGTGGATCAGGCCGGGATAGCGCACACCAGGGATATGACGAGAGGTTGCATAGATCCCCTCGAAGTCCCAGCAGGACTTGACGGCTTCGGGGTAGTGTTCAGTTAGGAAACCCCCTCCATTCTCTTTGGCGAAAAGCCCGTTGAAGCCCCAGCGCGAATCGTCCTTGGCGCCAATATCGAGAATATCGACAACCAACAGATCGCCTGGCTCCGCCCCCTCAAAGCCGAAGGGGCCGGAGAGGTAATGCACGCGGGTCAGATCGACATCACGGATGTCGTTGGCGCTGTCGTTGTTTCCGATCTGTCCTCCGGTCCAGTCGAAGCATTCAACGCGGAGAACCTCGCCGGGCTTGAATGTCTCGACCATCGGAATGTCGGGATGCCAGCGGTTATGTGTCTTGATCGCCGCCTCCTCGGGAGCTTTGTTCAGATCGACTTCGAAGATAGTTTTCGGCATGTTCTCCTCCCAGATACCAAAGTGCAGACCCAACGATGATTGTTGGCCCTGAAATAATCTGCACCGGCTCTGTAATCGGAATGCGTGCCAACGTGGCGATAAGGGTAATTTTTTGTAATTCAGGAGTTACAATCAATTACATTGAAAGCGTGGAATTGCCTGATTCATAGCTTTACCGTGGAGCGCTCATGCTTCAGAAGCATGCGCTGGCACAGACGCCAGTCACCATCCGGTTTTCTTGCTGTGGCACGGTCAGCCAGGAGGAGAAATGACGGTTTCCGAGACCAGGCGAGACGGCTCCGGGGCGAATTTTCCCGGGCTGGAACCGGCGCCACGCAGCTATCAGTCTTGGGTTGCTGATGAAAGCATCGAGGACTACGCGCTTCGCTATGCGCCAGCCAGCCACCGGCGTTGGACGCCAGGTGTCATCACCCATACTGCGCTCGGCGGCATTTCGTTTCTTGCGCTTGAAGCGATCGGTGCGGCCCTTACGATATCCTGGGGGGTAGAGACGACCGTATTCGCGGTCCTGATTGTCTCTGTCTTTATCTTCCTGACCAGCCTTCCGATCGCTTATCACGTTGCCCGGTCGAACGTTGATCTCGACCTGCTCACGCGCGGCGCGGGTTTTGGCTATATCGGCTCAATCATTACATCGCTAATCTATACCAGCTATACAATCATCTTCTTCGCCCTCGAAGGTGTGATTATTGCTCAAGCTTTACTGATATGTTTCGGTTTGCCCCTGCCAATCGGCTATCTGCTGTCGGCGCTTGTTGTCCTACCCATCGCATCGCGCGGCATGACAGCAATCTCGCGTTTTCAGATCGTCACGCAGATCCCTTGGATTGTCCTTGCTTTGCTACCATTCTTCGTGATCGCCTGGCACGAGCCCGATGCTGTCAGCAGGTGGCTCGCCGAACCCGGACCGGAGATGACGCTTCTGTCACTGGGTGCAGCGATCGGAGTGCTTTGTGCCCTCACATTGCAGATCGGCGAGCAGGTTGACTATCTGCGTTTCCTGCCGCCACCCGAGACAACGACGCGGTTGCGTTGGTGGAGTGCGCTAATCCTGTCCGGACCAGGTTGGATCCTGATTGGCGGGGCAAAAGTCCTGATGGGCAGCTTTCTGGCTTGGCTTGCGATCGGCAACGGCGTTGCGCCGGAATTCGCGCTCGAACCGATCGGCATGTTCTGGCATGCCTATGAATATCTGTTCGACCCGCGCGCTGCGCTGATCATCGCGACGCTCTACATCCTGATCGCGCAGATAAAGATCAATGTAACAAACGCCTATGCAGGTTCGCTTTCTCAGTCAAACTTCCTGTTGCGTATCACTCGCTATCACCCTGGCCGGTTGATCTGGCTGGTCATGCATGTCACCATCAGCTTGACACTCATGCTGATGGGCGTCTTCTCCACCCTCGAGGCAGTCCTTGCGATCTACGCCAACCTGGCGCTTGCTTGGTTGGGAGCGCTTTTTGCCGATCTTGCCATTCTAAAACCGCTTGGCTTCAGCCCGGCCCGCGTCGAGTTCCGGCGCGCTTATCTGCCAGATTTCAATCCGGTAGGGTGCGGTGGGATGGCGATCGGGGGGTTTTTCGGGCTTGCGCTTTATCTCGGCGCGGCCGGGCCAACACTGCAAGCATGGGCTGCACCGATTGCGTTCCTTGTGTCGCTGATGGCAGCAGTATTAATCGGATTGGCGCGGCGTGGGCGCGGATATATCGCGCGCCCAGTGGACGAGCTTCTGCCTGATGAATACTGCGGTTGCGACATCTGCAGTCATCAATATGAATCTCGGGACATGGCCTACTGCACCTTCTACGAGCGGCCCATTTGTTCATTATGTTGCAGCTTGGAACCCCATTGCAGGGATTTCTGCAAACGCGCCCCGGCAAGACAGGATGACGACAACACGACTACGCATGGACCGCTGCTCCTGACACGAGTTGCACCGCGTCTTTGGCGGCGCATATGGCTAGCCGGGGCGGTTTTTCTGGGGCTGATGGGCCTGGCGGGATGCCTGTATCTTGTGGCACGTCAGATGAACGACTGGATTCAGAGCCCCGCCCAGACTATCGCATTCTTCCTCGGCGCCGCGCCGCTCATGGCGCTTCTGGCCCTTTGGGCCGTGCTGGCCAATGAGCGGCGGCGGCTTACCGAGGAAGATCTGCTTGATGCGCTGCGCAGGCTCGGATCGGCCCAGCGGGAACTGGCGATCCGCCAGCGACTTGCCGCCGTCGGTGAAGTCGCTGCGATGATCAGTCACGAATTGCGCAATCCCCTTGGCACGATCAGCAGCTCGGTCGAAGTGTTGTCGCGCAGCCCCGGTCTGGCCAAAGAGACCGAAGAGGATGTTCTGCGTATCCGTCGAAACATCGGTCGCTGCAGTCGGATCATCGACATCCTTCTGGATTTCTCCCGGCAGGGAGCGCATGAAACGATTTCAGTCGACTTGAGTGAATGGCTGGCAGCTCTTGTCGATGAACATCCCGGCAAGACCGCTATTCGCCAGGAGATTGAAACGGGTATGCGCTTGCAATGCGATCCGGCACGACTGCAGTTCGCTATCCGCAACCTGATCGAGAATGCCTGTCAGGCGGCTGAGGCCGCGGTGCCGCTGGGCCGAAATCCATCCATCGTGATACGCGCCTTCCAGCAAGCGCGGCTCGTGATCATCGAGGTTGCAGACAATGGAATGGGCCTGGCGCCAGACATCAAAGCCAGGGCCTTCGACCCGCTGGTGACAACCAAACCGTCGGGGGTAGGGCTTGGTTTGCCTCTGGTTCGACGCGTGGCCGAGATGCATGGTGGGACTGCTTGGGTCGAGCAATCCGGGCCGTCAGGAACAGTAATGCGCCTCAGCGTCGCGCAGCCAACATGAGTGGATCACAGCCTCAGCGGAAGATCCTGATCGTCGACGATGACGACGATTTCACGGCCGCGACGTCACGCGCAATTGCTCTTGAAGGGGTTGAGTGCATTATTGCCCGGAACGGAGCAGAGGCGATGGCAGCCGTTCAGTTCGCGGATATCGAAATTGCGTTGCTCGACATCCGCATCGGCCACGAAGACGGCACCGAACTTGCGGGCGTGCTGCGTGGTTTGCGTCCTGATCTTGTCCTGGTTCTGATGACAGCCTATGCATCAGTCGACAGCGCCGTTGCCGCACTGAAGGTGGGCGCATACGACTATCTGCGCAAACCTTTCTTCCTTGACGAGATAATGCGCGCGCTTGAACGATGCTTCGAACTGGTGGCGCTGCGACGCGCCAAGCTTCGCGCCGAGCATGAGTTGGCGATGATCCGTCAACTTGATGCAACTTCCCAGCTTGCAGCGGGCTTGTCACATGACTTTCGGAACATGCTTGCAGTGGTTCGGGCGAATCTGGCGGTGATTCATGATGGGCTTCATGCGCGGGATGTTCTGTGGCCCTATGCTCGCGACGCGAAGGAAGCCGCAGCCACCGCAGAGGCGCTGGTTGCCCGATTGATGGACTTCACACGCGGCCCCCCCGCAGCAGAAGAGGCAATTGATTTGCGTGTGCCAGTGTCCTCGGGGATCGCCATGATGCGGAGAAGTCTTTGTGCCGGCATGGACCTGACGCTCGAATTACCGGATTTCGCGTTGCTGGCCCCTATCAAACAGGACCAACTGGAGACCGCCATAATTAACTTGCTCATCAATTCGCGCGATGCGACCGGCGGCACCGGGCGAGCAACGGTCAGCTTGCAGCACTACTGGCGGGGCGCTGACTATGCACGACTTGTTGTTTGCGACAACGGGCCTGGTTTGGCTCCCGAGGCGCTTGAACGCGCGTTACAGGTACTTTTCACCACAAAATCGAACGGCACCGGGCTGGGGTTGCCGATGATCCGGCAGATGGCGCTTCTGGCAGGAGGCGATTTCTGGCTTGAAAATGCAGAGAACGGCGGCGCGCGCGCGGTGTTGGACCTGCCCTGCCTTTCGCCGGTTCAGGGATCGGGCAGAAACATATAGCCTGTGCCACGGATTGTTCGTATGCGGCGGAAATGTGGGCCGTGATCCCCAATCTTCCGACGGATCTTGGCGATCATCATATCTATCGATCGGTCGTAGGGCGACCAGTTCCGCCCCACAGTCAGATCGAGCAACTGATCGCGGCTGAGCACTCTGCCCGGACGTTTTGCAAGCGCGGCTAGAAGGTTGAACTCATGTGAAGATAGTAAAACATGGTTGCCATCCGTCCGGATCAGCACCTGTCTGTCGAAATCGATCTGCCAATCATCGAAGGTTATGCTGTTTGAGGTCTGAGACGTGACGCGATGCCCGACAGTATCGTGCCGAGCAGAGGGAGAGGCTGCCGATGCTGCGTCACCGATACCCTGTCGCAGGCGACGGATGACCGCACGCACCCGCGCGAGCAACTCGCGCGGTTCGAAGGGTTTGACCACGAAGTCATCGGCACCGATTTCCAGCGCGACAATCCGATCGAGCGCATCTTGGCTGGCCGATAGGAAGAGAATTCCAAGATCGGGGCCGCGCTTGAGTTCTCGGGCAAGAGAGAAGCCGTCGTCTCGACCCGGTAGACCGAGGTCAAGTACCACGACATCGAAGCGTTGCTTTGCCATCGTGTGCTGCATCGCTGCACCGTCATGTGCGACTTGGGCTACGAATCCCTGTTCAGTAAAATACCTTTGGAGAAAGTCGCTCAACCGCGTGTCATCCTCGACAAAGAGGATGTGCAGGGTTTCATCTCGCGTGCATGCTGAGTGCGCCACGCTGTTCATTTGGAGCTTCCCCGGTCGCCGACGCGCAGGTGGACTGAGTAACACAAGCTCGAAGCATGAAGAAGTAAATTTGACTTCCGTATACCCGTGAAATGACCACAGCCCGAAGGCATCATCGCGGATGTGGCGAAAGGCCTGGCTGTCAGTCGGCAGGGGCGGAGTTTGGAGATTGCGTTGATTTGGTCATGGGCTGCTTCAGGCCGCCACACCAAGCACAGCGCTTTCTCGCCGCATCAAGGGCTGCGGGCGCATTGTGGCGCACGCATACTTTCTATAAAAGCGCGGCAATCCATTGCGCCACAGAAAGCCCTACTCATGACGTCCCCACAGGTTTCATCCCGCAAGGCCGCGCTTCCGTTTCTGGTAGTAGCACTTCTCGCAATGTCGGTTGCCGCTGCTGTCTGGTGGGTCACACGCCCTGCCGCCCTGCTGATTCAAGGCGAGGTCGCGGCCTCCCGCGTCGATATCTCCGCCCGCACCTCTGGTCGGGTGACCGAGATCGCAGCCGAGTTAGGCGGACAGGTCGAGGCCGGGCAAATATTGGCGGAACTGTCAAACCCGCAGCTTGTCACGTCCCTCGCCGCCGCAGCCTCGGGGCTCGAGGTCGCGCGCGCATCGCAAGCGGCAGCCGGGGCGACACGGCCAGAGGTGATCCGCGCCCGCGAAGCGGAACTGGCCGCGGCACAGGCTGACCTGCGACTGGCTCAGGAACAGGTGGCTCGCGACACGGAACTGGCGCAGCAAGGGCTGCGCCCGCAAGCGGTGATTGATCAGACAATGCGCAATGTCGAAACCGCTGCGCGCCGGGTTGAGGCTGCCGAGGCGCAGCTTGATCTGGCCCAGGCAGGTGCCTCGCCCGAAGAACGTGCCGTGGCCGCTGCGCAGGTCGCGCAGGCTGAAGCCGCACTGGCCCAGCGTCAGGCCGATCTGGACGAGCTGATCATTTACGCGCCGCTGAGCGGCGAGATTTCCGCCCGCCTGATCGAGTTGGGCGAGAATGTCGGCCCCGGTGTGCCCTTGTTCACGATTGTCGATCTCGATCAGGCTTGGTTTACGTTCAATCTGCGTGAGGATTTGCTGGCAGGGCTGCAAGTTGGTGACACGCTATCGGTTCATGTGCCTGCACTGCAGCAAGACGTTGATGCCGAGATCACACTGATCAATGTGCAGGGACAGTTTGCTAGCTGGCGTGCGACACGGGCCACAGGGGATTTCGATTTGCGCAGTTTTGAGCTGCGCGCACGCCCGCTTGCACCGGTCAAGGGGCTGCGGCCCGGCATGTCGGCGCTGATCTCGCTCGGGGGCTAGGACATGCTGGCAGTGATGGCGCGCGAATTCCGGCTGATCTTGCGCCGCCCGGCCCTGTTTGGGCTGGTAATCGTGCTGCCTGTCCTCATGCTGCTCGCTCTGGCGGGTATTTTCCGCGCAGGCATTCCCACCGGCATGGCCGTGACGGTGGTCGATCTTGATCGTTCGGATCTGTCGCGCAGCATCACCCGGATGCTGGATGCCGCCCCTGAAATCACAGTAGCGGAACAGGCCCTGAGCCTGAGCGAGGCCCGCGCGCAGATCGTGGCCGGTCATGTACGTGGCGCCGTCTATCTGCCGCAAGGGCTGGAACGCGACATCAACCGGGGCGCACGCCCGGAGATCGTGATCTTCTACGACAACCAGCACATGAGCGCGGGCTCCATGGTCGCGCGGGGCGCGCGCGGGGCCATTGATACAGCGCTGGCCGGTCTGCGCCTGTCTATCCGCCAAGGTCAGGGCGAAGCGCCTGTTCAGGCGACGGTCAGCATCCAGCCGATACCCTTGCAGGCCCATGCGCTGTTCAACCCGGCCTTTGATTATGTGCATTTTCTGCTCGCGGCGCTGGTGCCCACAGTGCTTCAAATCATCGCGGCTGCTGCGACCGCTTATGCGATTTCGCTGGATTTCGGACCGGGGCGGCACCCGGAGGTTCTTGCGCGTATGGCGGGCGGGGTGTTGCCCGCAATGCTCGGCAAGATCCTGCCCTACACGGCGATTTTTCTGATCATCCTCGGGCTGTCGGATATCGCACTGTATGGCTGGCTGGGCGTGCCTTTGCGCGGGTCACTGTTTCTCATGGCAACAGGCGCCGTGCTGTTTGTGCTTGGCGTGCAATTGATCGGCGCTGCGGCTTTCGTGCTGACCCGCGACATGGGTCGGGCAGCCAGTATCATCGCGGTGATCACGGCCCCGGCTTTCGGCTTCATGGGCCTTGGTTTTCCGCGCGAGGCCATGTCGCAGCTGGCCCAAGCCTGGGGGGCGCTAATCCCCGGAACATGGTATGTGCAACTGCGTATCGACCAGTCCTTGCGCGAGACACCGCTCGATATCTCGGTCTGGTCGGTGGTCTGGCTGGCCTGCATTGCTTTTTCGCTGGGCGCTTTGGTGCTGCTGCGGCTGATACGTCTGCGCCGCCAGATCGAGGCCGCAACATGAGCGATATCCTGAATGCCCTGCGCGCGGAGTTGCGCTGTATCCTTACGGATCGTCAGGTGCGGCTGATCATTCTGGCTGCACTGGTGATCTATGCGCTGGTCTATCCCTTTCCCTACCGGGCCGAGCTGTTGCGCGATGTGCCGGTTGTGCTGGTCGATCTGGACCGTTCCACCAGTTCGGCAGAGCTCGCGCGACGCGTCAATGCGTCCGAGGCCGTGATGCTGAGCCATGACGCACCCGACATGATCACGGCTACGCGTCTGGTTCAGGAGCGCCGTGCCTATGGCGTGCTGCTGATCCCCGAAGGCTTCGAGCGCGCGCTGTTGCGCGGCAGCCAAAGCCCTGTCGCCCTTTATGCCGATGCCAGCTATTTCCTGATGTATCAGCGCGTCATGCAAGGTGCCGCCATTCCACTTCGCCAGATGGGGGCCGAGGTCGAGATGGGCCGCCTGATCGCGCAAGGCACCGCGCCCGATGTGGCGCTGGCTCAGGTCAGCCCTGCTTCACAGATCGAAGTGCCATTGTTCAACCCGGCGGCCGGCTACGCGACCTATGTGTTGCCCGCCGCCTTCGTGCTGATCCTGCAGCAGACCATGCTGATGGGGCTGGCCCTTGTCGCAACGCGGCGGGGTCCTGTGCCGGGCCATCCGGTCTGGCGGATTCTGGGGCGCATGGGCGCTTGGGTGGCAATTTATGCGCTGCTGCTGCCGCTCTATCTGGTTGTCTTACCCGCAGTTTACGGCCTGCCCAATCTGGGCAATGTGACGGCTGTGCTGATGCTGGGCCTACCCTTCGTGCTGGCAACCGGCTTGCTGGCGCAATGCGTCGCGGCCCTGTTCCGGCGCGGTGAGGTGGTCCAAGTGGTACTATTGGCGGTGGGACTGCCCTTTTTCTTCCTCTCGGGCTTTGCCTGGCCGGTCGAAGCTATCCCAGTGCATCTGAACTGGATCGCACAGATCATCCCATCGACGGCGGCCATAGATGGGCTTGTGCGCGCCAGCCAGATGGGCGCGACTTTCTCCGAAATTGGACACCGCCTCTGGCATCTCTGGGGTCTGGTAGGCGCTTTTGCGACTGTTGCGATTGCTCTCGAGGTTTTGACGCACTCCTCTGGGCACTCGGATCATCAGGACAGGTAAATACTTGGAAGACACAAACGCGCGTCAGCCTTGTTCTGCGCAGATTGACTTCGGGCGAGTGGTTTCTGCCGACAATCGCGTCGGAAACAGATCATCCTGCGATACAGTATCATGCCTGAGGGACTGCTTTCAGCGGCGCGGCTGCGCAGCATCCGGCCGGTCAATAGGTCGGCTTTAGAGTATCCGTCTTGATCAAGCTGTTTTTGGCGTCCATTTGCGGTCTTGTCGG
>JAFIEM010000092.1 GCA_020832555.1 Natronohydrobacter sp.
CAATCGTGCCGATGTTCACATGCGGTTTATTGCGTTCAAACTTTTGCTTTGCCATCTTGGCCTCTCCTCAAACTCTTGTGGTGTGGCGGGCAGATGCCCGTCCTACAGGGGGTGGTAGGTGGGGGCGACCCCCACCACACCGATCAGGCGTATTTCTTCTGGATCTCGTCCGAGACGTTCTGCGGAACCGGCTCGTAATGATCAAACTGCATCGTGAAGTTGGCTCGACCCGAGGACATGGAGCGCAACGTATTGATATAGCCGAACATATTCGCCAGCGGCACGAAAGCATTGATCGCAATCGCATTGCCGCGCTGATCCTGACCAGTGACCTGACCCCGACGCGAGGTCAGATCGCCGATGATCGAACCGGTATATTCTTCCGGCGAGACGACCTCGACTTTCATCATCGGCTCAAGCAGCTTCGCACCGGCCTTTTTCAGACCTTCGCGCATGCACATCCGCGATGCGATCTCGAAGGCCAGAACCGACGAGTCGACATCGTGATACTTGCCGTCCAGAAGTGCGACCTTGAAATCGATCACCGGGAAGCCTGCCAGCGGGCCGCTATCCATGACCGATTTGATGCCCTTCTCGACACCCGGCACATATTCCTTGGGAACCGTGCCGCCCACGATGCGGGACTCGAAAGAGTAACCTTCGCCCGGCTCGGTCGGCGCTATTTCGAGCTTGACCTCTGCGAACTGACCGGACCCACCCGACTGTTTCTTGTGGGTATAGGTGTGCTCGATCTTGTGGCCAATCGTTTCACGGTAAGCCACCTGCGGCGCACCGATATTCGCTTCGACCTTGAACTCGCGCTTCAGACGGTCGACCAGAATGTCGAGATGAAGTTCGCCCATCCCCTTCATGATGGTCTGACCGGATTCAAGGTCAGTTTCCACGCGGAAGGACGGATCTTCTGCCGCCAGACGGGCCAGACCCTGGCTCATCTTTTCCTGGTCGTTCTTGGTCTTGGGTTCGACCGCGATCTCGATCACCGGCTCGGGGAAGGTCATGGTTTCGAGAACCACTGGCTTCGCCGGATCGCAAAGCGTATCCCCGGTCGTCGTTTCCTTCAGACCGGCCAGCGCGATGATGTCGCCAGCAAAGGCTTCATCAATCTCTTCACGGTTGTTCGAATGCATCATCATCATCCGGCCAACGCGTTCTTTCTTGCCCTTGGTCGAGTTCATCATCGAATCGCCCTTCTTCAGCGCGCCCGAGTAGATGCGCGTGAAGGTGAGCGAGCCAACGAAAGGATCGTTCATGATCTTGAAGGCCAACGCCGAGAAGGGCTCTGCGTCATCTGCGTTGCGCGCGATGTTGCGGGTCTCGGTCTCGTCGCCCGGTGCAAAACCCATATAGGCCGGCACATCAAGCGGACCCGGCAGGAAGTCGATCACCGAGTTCAACAGCGGCTGGACGCCTTTGTTTTTGAAGGCCGAACCGGTGCAGACCGGCACGAAATCAAGCGCCAGCGTACCCTTGCGGATCAGACGACGCAGCGTGTCCTCGTCAGGCTCATTGCCTTCGAGATAGGCTTCCATGACCTCATCATCCTGCTCGACGACGATCTCGATCATGTTCGAGCGCCATTCGTCGGCCAGATCCTTGAGATCGTCACGGATTTCCTGACGGGTCCAGCTTGCGCCAAGATCTTCACCCTTCCAGGTCCATTCTTCCATCGAGATCAGGTCGATGATGCCTTCGAGCTTGTCTTCGGCACCAATCGGCAGTTGCACGGGCAGCGGAGTCGCGCCGGTGCGGTCCTTGATCATCTTCACGCAGTTGAAGAAATCGGCACCGATCTTGTCCATCTTGTTGACGAAGACGATCCGCGGAACCTTGTAACGGTCGGCCTGACGCCAGACGGTTTCGGTCTGCGGCTCGACACCTGCGTTGCCGTCCAGCAAACAGATCGCGCCATCGAGAACGGCAAGCGAACGCTCGACTTCGATGGTGAAGTCAACGTGACCGGGCGTGTCGATGATGTTGAAACGGAACTTTTCGCTCAGCGGCGTGGCGCCGTCGATCGTCTTTTCCCAAAAGGTCGTGGTTGCAGCCGAAGTGATCGTGATGCCACGCTCCTGCTCCTGCTCCATCCAGTCCATGGTGGCTGCGCCATCATGCACTTCGCCGATCTTGTGAGACTTGCCCGTGTAATACAGGATGCGCTCGGTCGTCGTGGTCTTGCCGGCGTCGATATGCGCCATGATACCGAAATTCCGGTAGCGCGTGAGAGGGTATTCGCGTGCCATGATAATTGATCCTCAGGCTTGCAGTGTTGCGTCTTACCAGCGGTAGTGGCTGAATGCCTTGTTGGCATCGGCCATCTTGTGCGTGTCTTCGCGCTTCTTGACGGCTGCGCCGCGCGAGTTGACCGCATCAACCAGCTCACCGGCCAGACGCTCTTCCATCGTGTTCTCGTTGCGGGTGCGCGCGGCCTTGATCAGCCAGCGGATCGCCAGCGCTTCACGGCGCGAGGGACGCACTTCGACAGGCACCTGATAGGTTGCCCCACCGACGCGGCGCGAGCGCACTTCGACAGAGGGTTTGATATTGTCGAGGGCTTCGTGGAACACTTCGATCGGAGCGCGCTTGAGCTTGCTCTCGACGCGATCCATCGCATTGTAGACGATCGATTCAGCAACCGATTTCTTGCCGTCGATCATCAGATTGTTCATGAATTTCGACAGAACCTTGTCGCCGAACTTGGCGTCAGGCAGGATTTCGCGCTTTTCAGCAGCGTGACGACGAGACATTCAAGGCTCTCCTTACTTCGGACGCTTCGCGCCATATTTCGAACGGCGCTGCTTACGGTCTTTGACGCCCTGGGTATCCAGAACACCACGCAGGATGTGGTAACGCACACCGGGAAGGTCTTTTACACGACCGCCGCGGATCAGCACGACCGAGTGCTCCTGAAGGTTGTGCTTTTCGCCGGGGATGTAGCTGATCACCTCGTAACCATTGGTCAGGCGCACCTTGGCGACTTTCCGCATGGCCGAGTTCGGCTTCTTCGGCGTTGTGGTATAGACGCGCGTGCAAACGCCGCGTTTCTGGGGGCACTGCTCCAGATGCTGCGACTTGGAGCGCTTGACTTTCGGCTGCCGCGGCTTGCGGATCAGCTGTTGGATCGTTGGCATTCCGGTTCTTCCCGTTTCAACCCGTTTTTCATGGCGCTTTCACGCCGCTCACTGACATGCGCTCGGTCCATCAGGGCAGAACGCACAAAACCGCTTGCGTCCCGATTGGGGGGCGCCGCGGTGGAATTCCAGAGGATCGGGGCGTCTCGGCCCGGATCATGACCACTACAATTTTGATACCGTGACACGCCGAACCATTGCCCAGACTCATCAGGTTGTTGGGCGTATAGGGGGAGTCGCGGGGGATGTCAACAGCAGCAGAGCGTCAGGGCGCGAGAGCCAGCAACGCTGACTGATCATGGGAAAAATGATCTCGCAGCACCGTGTCGATCTTTGCCGCATTGTAGTCGATCTGCTTGCCCGAAACCAGCGCGGCAGAATCGTTGTCGCGATGCACTGTACGGATGAAACGTGGCGTCAGCGCCTCTGTATAGGTATTCCAGCGCGTATGAACCTGGCGATGATCCGTCGAGAAGATGGTCGGACGCGCATCTGCAGGGGCGAGCATTCCCATCCCGATACCAAGGGGCTGTTTTTCAATCACACCGAATATCCGGTTTCCCTGATCTGACAGTTCAAGAAACAAACCGTTATTGAAGCAGATCACGACGGGCGCATCCGCAGGTCCGGCGGACGCCACGACCGGTGCGATACGCTTCTGCGCTTCAATGACATCGCGACCAAGCGCATCATCATCATCAAGCCGAAGAGACAGGATATGCGTGGCGTCCGGGCGTCTGCAGGCTTCGATGGCAAGTTTGGTCGACTTGTAATTGTTGTGTGGCGGCAAGGCGACGATATGGGCGTCACGCAGCGGTGCGACCAACTGTGCCAACCGCGCGCGGCGGATCGCGGGGAAATCCTCTCCGATCAGTACGGCAAGCGTAAAGTCAGGGTCAGTCTGCCCAAGCAGCGAAGGCAAGGTAAGGGCTTCGAACAGCCGGAAGCGGCGGTCCAGCCGATCCGGCGCATAGAGTGTCGCGCGCACCGCCTCCACCCCCTCGCGTGCAAGACGAAAGCCCGCATCTGCGACATAGGAAAACCGGATCACGACAATGACCTGTGCGCGCATTTTGCTTTCTCCTTTCAGGCGACATTGACCGACCGGGTGCATAAAGAAAAGCCCCCGCAACTCTCGCTGCGAGGGCTATGTTTCTCAAAAACGGCGTAGGCTTAGTCGTCCTTGCGCCCAAAGACCATGTCTGCTTCCGACATCTCGGCAGGCGCAGGTGCAGCCAGAGCCGCCGCTGCTTCTGCCTCGGCCCGGCGCGCTTCCAGAACCTTGCGGTCCCGCTCTGCCGCGATTGAGCGCACTTTCGCGACCACCCCACCAGTACCCGCCGGGATCAGACGACCCACGATCACGTTCTCTTTCAGGCCAACCAGATGGTCACGCTTGCCCTGAACCGAAGCCTCGGTCAGCACGCGAGTCGTCTCCTGGAAAGACGCTGCCGAGATGAAGCTGCGGGTCTGCAGCGATGCCTTGGTGATCCCAAGCAGGATCGGCTCGCCCTTCGCCGGTTCAAGGCCCTGTGCATGGGCTTTCTCGTTCATCTCGTCGAACTCGGCCTTGTCGACATGCTCACCTTTCAGCAGCGTGGTTTCGCCACTGTCGAGGATCTCCCATTTTTGCAGCATCTGCCGCACGATCACCTCGATATGCTTGTCGTTGATCTTCACGCCTTGCAGGCGGTAGACGTCCTGCACTTCGTCGATCAGGTAATTGGCCAAGGCCTCGATCCCAAGAATGCGCAGGATGTCATGGGGGGCGGGGTTGCCATCCATGATGTAGTCACCGCGCTGGACGAAATCGCCCTCCTGCACAGGAATATGCTTGCCCTTGGGGACCAGATACTCCGCTGGCTCCAGAGTCTCGTCAACCGGCTGGATGCGGATACGGCGCTTGTTCTTGTAGTCTTTCTCGAAATGCACATAGCCATCGATTTCGCAAATGATGGCATGATCTTTCGGACGGCGTGCTTCGAACAATTCGGCCACGCGCGGCAGACCCCCGGTGATGTCCTTGGTCTTGGCACCTTCGCGCGGGATACGCGCCACGACGTCACCGGCGACAATGTCCTGCCCATCCTCAACCGACAGAACCGCATCAACCGACATTGGATAGGTGATCGGGTTGCCAGCCTCGTTGCGCATCGGCTCACCGCTCTCGGCATCCATCAGGATGACCTCGGGCTTCAGATCGCCACCTTTCGGCACCGAGCGCCAGTCCGTCACGATTTTCTGTGTCATGCCGGTGGCTTCATCGGTCTCATCACGCACCGAAAGGCCCGCAATCAGATCGACGAAGCGCGCACGCCCCGTGGTCTCTGCGATAATCGGCAGGGTGTAGGGATCCCATTCGAAGAGTTTCGCTCCACGTTCGATCTGCTCGCCATCCTTGACGAACAGTTTCGCACCATAGCCCGGCTTAAAGGTCGCACGCTCGACATTGTTCTCGTCGATGATCGCAACCTGCATGGACCGGCCCGTGACGATCAGATCGCCTGTCGAATTGGTGATCGTCTGCGCATTGCGCAACTCCACCCGGCCAGCCGCGTTTGCCTCCTGGAAGGACTGGCTGCCGCCCTGCGCGATACCCCCGATATGGAAGGTCCGCATGGTCAACTGCGTACCGGGCTCACCAATGGACTGCGCTGCGATGATCCCGACAGCTTCGCCCTTGTTGACCAATGTGCCGCGCGCCAGATCACGCCCATAGCATTTGGCGCAAACCCCTTCTTCGGCTTCACAGGTCAGCGGTGAGCGGATCTTGACGGTGGCAACACCAGCGCCCTCGATGGCATCCGCATCGCGTTCGCCAATCAGTGCATTGCGCGCCACCAGCAATTCGCCGGTTGCGGGATTGATCACATCTTCCGCCGCGACACGGCCCAGAACGCGCTCGGCCAGTGAGGACACGACCTCGCCATCGTTCACTGCAGCCTGCGCCGTGATGAAACGATCCGTACCGCAATCATCGGATCGCACGATGCAATCCTGCGCCACATCCACAAGACGCCGCGTCAGATAGCCCGAGTTTGCGGTTTTCAGCGCCGTATCGGCCAGACCTTTCCGCGCACCGTGGGTCGAGTTGAAGTATTCAAGAACGGTCAGACCTTCCTTGAAGTTCGAGATGATCGGCGTTTCGATGATCTCGCCCGAGGGCTTGGCCATCAGGCCGCGCATCCCGCCCAACTGCTTCATCTGCGCAGGCGACCCACGCGCCCCGGAATGGGACATCATGTAGACCGAGTTCGGCTCCAGTTCGCGCCCCTCCTCGTCCCGCCGCACGGCAGAAATCTCACCCATCATGGCGTTTGCCACAGCGTCCGAACATTTCGACCAGGCGTCCACAACCTTGTTGTACTTCTCGCCTTGGGTGATCAGACCGTCGAGATACTGCTGCTCGAATTCCTTGACCTGATCGCGCGTATCGCCCACCAGATCCCACTTTGAATCCGGGATGAGCATGTCGTCCTTGCCGAAGGAAATCCCGGCGCGGAAGGCTTCACGGAACCCGAGCGACATGATCTGGTCGCAGAAGATGACCGACTCTTTCTGACCGCAATAGCGATAGACATTGTCGATGACGTTCTGAACGTCCTTCTTCCGCAGCAGGCGGTTGATCAGTTCAAACGGCGCTTTGGCGTTCATCGGCAAAAGCGCACCCAGCCGCAGGCGGCCCGGCGTGGTTTCATACCGACGCAACACTTCGTTGCCGTCTTCGTCGATCTGCTTGATGCGGCACTGGATCTTGGCGTGCAGATGCACTTCGCCCGCGGCCAGAGCGTGCTCGACCTCTTCGATCGATGAAAAGATCATACCTTCGCCGGTCATGCCTTCGCGCATCATTGAGACATAGTAGAGCCCCAGAACCATGTCCTGCGACGGCACGATGATCGGCGCACCGTTTGCAGGAGACAGCACGTTATTCGTGGACATCATCAGCACGCGCGCTTCCAACTGGGCTTCCAGCGAAAGCGGCACATGCACGGCCATCTGGTCGCCGTCGAAATCGGCGTTGAAGGCCGAGCAGACCAGCGGGTGAAGCTGGATCGCCTTGCCTTCGATCAGGATCGGTTCAAACGCCTGAATGCCCAGACGGTGCAGCGTCGGCGCACGGTTCAACAGAACCGGATGCTCACGGATCACTTCGTCCAGGATATCCCAGACTTCGGGGCGTTCCTTCTCCACCAGCTTCTTGGCCTGCTTCACTGTCGAGGACAGCCCCTTCGCTTCAAGCCGCGAATAGATGAAGGGCTTGAACAGCTCCAGCGCCATTTTCTTGGGTAGACCGCACTGATGCAGCTTCAGTTCCGGCCCGGTCACGATGACAGAACGGCCCGAAAAGTCCACGCGCTTGCCGAGAAGGTTCTGACGGAAGCGGCCCTGCTTGCCCTTGAGCATGTCCGACAGTGATTTCAGCGGGCGCTTGTTGTTGCCCGTGATGACGCGGCCACGACGGCCATTGTCAAAGAGCGCGTCAACGGCTTCCTGCAGCATCCGCTTTTCGTTGCGCACGATGATATCGGGCGCGCGGAGTTCGATCAGACGCTTCAGGCGGTTGTTACGGTTGATCACGCGGCGGTAGAGGTCGTTGAGGTCCGAGGTCGCGAAACGGCCACCATCGAGAGGCACCAGCGGGCGCAGTTCCGGCGGGATCACCGGCAGCACGGTCAGCACCATCCATTCCGGGCGGTTGCCAGATTCGATGAAATGCTCAACCACTTTCAGCCGCTTGATGATCTTCTTGGGCTTCAATTCGCCCTTGGCCTCTTTCAGCTCTTCGCGCAGGCGCAGGGCCTCATCTTCCAGATCGATATTGGCCAGCATCTCGCGGATCGCTTCGGCGCCGATATTGGCGGTGAAGGCATCTGCGCCATACTGGTCCTGCGCGTCGAGGAATTCTTCCTCGCTCATCAACTGGCCATAGGTCAGATCGGTCAGGCCCGGCTCGATGACGACATAGTTCTCGAAATAGAGGATACGCTCCAGATCACGCAGCGTCATGTCCAGCATGAGCCCGATGCGCGACGGCAGCGATTTCAAGAACCAGATATGGGCGACGGGCGCGGCCAGTTCGATATGGCCCATGCGCTCGCGCCGGACCTTTTGCAGCGTGACTTCCACACCGCATTTTTCGCAGACAACGCCGCGGTATTTCATGCGCTTGTACTTGCCGCACAAGCATTCGTAGTCCTTGATCGGACCGAAGATACGCGCGCAGAACAGGCCATCACGCTCGGGTTTGAAGGTCCGATAGTTGATGGTCTCGGGTTTCTTGATCTCGCCATAAGACCACGACAGGATGCGCTCGGGCGATGCCAGCGAGACGCGGATCTGGTCGAAGGTCTTGGGCTGGGCCAAGGGGTTGAACGGGTTGGTGGTCAGTTCCTGGTTCATCTGTCTATCCTTGAAAGGCTCGGTCCGGGGGAAGCGCAAGGTGCGAGCGGAGCACGCACCCTACGAGTTGCGCGTAGGGAGCGTGTTTACACGCACCTTCAGCCTTCCTCCTCCGAATCCAGGAGTTCCATGTTCAGGCCGAGGCCACGGACTTCCTTCACGAGAACATTAAAGCTCTCGGGAACGCCCGCCTCGAAATTGTCCTCGCCCTTGACGATCGATTCATAGACCTTGGTCCGGCCAGCCACGTCATCCGATTTCACTGTCAGCATTTCCTGAAGCGTGTAGGCTGCACCGTAAGCTTCCAGCGCCCAGACCTCCATCTCACCCAGACGCTGGCCACCGAACTGCGCCTTACCGCCCAGCGGCTGCTGCGTGACAAGGCTGTAGGGCCCGGTCGAGCGTGCGTGCAGCTTGTCATCGACAAGATGGTGCAGCTTGAGCATGTATTTCACACCCACTGTCACCGACCGTGCGAACTGCTCGCCCGTGCGGCCATCGAACACCACAGACTGGCCAGATGTGTCAAACCCGGCACGGGTCAACGCATCATTGACGTCAGCTTCCTTGGCACCATCAAAGACCGGTGTGCCGATCGGCACGCCGCCCGTAACAGTCGAGGCGGCTTCAAGAAGCCCGTCCTGTTCCATCTCGCTGAAAACCTCGCCATAGAACTCGTCGCCATAGCCGATACGCATCGCCTCGCGCACAGGGGTCATGTCACCAGAGCGGCGATATTCCTTCAACGCTTCGTCGATCTGAACGCCAAGTCCGCGCAGCGCCCAGCCCATATGGGTTTCAAGAATCTGCCCCACATTCATGCGCGACGGCACGCCCAGCGGGTTCAGGACCATATCAACCGTGGTACCATCAGCCAGGAAAGGCATGTCCTCCATCGGCACGACTTTCGAGATCACGCCCTTGTTGCCGTGACGACCGGCCATCTTGTCACCCGCCTGAAGCTTGCGCTTCACTGCGACAAAGACCTTGACCATCTTCATCACGCCCGGCGGCAGATCATCGCCACGACGGACCTTTTCGACCTTGTCATCGAAACGGGCCTGCAACTGGCGTTTCTGCTGGTCAAAGAGGGCATTCAGCGCCTCGACTTCCTGCGCTTCGGCCTCATCGGCCAGCGCAAGCTGCCACCACTGACCGCGGCTCAGGCTTTCGAGCAATTCCTCGTTGATCTCGGAATTGGGTTTCACGCCCTTGGGGCCCTTCACCGCAACCTTGCCCAGGATCAACTGACGCAGACGCCCGTAGATGTTGCGCTCAAGGATTTCCAGCTCGTCATCGCGGTCGCGCGACAAGCGGGCAATCTCTTCACGCTCGATCTGAAGCGCGCGCTCATCCTTGTCCACACCGTGACGGTTGAACACACGGACTTCCACGATCGTCCCGTAAGCCCCCGGCGGCAGGCGCAGCGAGGTGTCGCGCACATCGGAGGCTTTCTCGCCGAAGATGGCACGCAGCAACTTTTCTTCCGGCGTCATCGGGCTTTCGCCCTTGGGCGTAACCTTGCCCACCAGAATATCGCCTGCCTGCACTTCGGCACCTACATAGACGATACCCGCCTCATCCAGATTGCGCAGGGCTTCTTCCCCCACATTCGGAATGTCGCGCGTGATCTCTTCCGGCCCGAGCTTGGTGTCGCGCGCCGCGACCTCATACTCGTCGATATGGATCGAGGTGAACACGTCATCCTTCAGGATGCGCTCGGAAATCAGGATCGAGTCCTCGTAATTGTAGCCATTCCACGGCATGAAGGCCACGACCACGTTCCGACCGACAGCCAGCTCGCCCATATCCGTGCAGGGACCGTCCGCGATCACTTCGCCCCGCGTCACCTGATCGCCCACTTTCACCAGCGGGCGCTGGTTGATGCAGGAGGATTGGTTCGACCGCTTGAACTTGCGCAGACGGTAGATATCCACGCCCGGCTCGCCCGGTTCCAGCATTTCGGTCGCCCGCACAACGATACGCTGCGCATCAACCTGGTCGATGACACCGGCACGCCGCGCCATGATGGCGGCACCCGAATCGCGGGCCACAATGCCTTCGATCCCGGTGCCGACCAGAGGCGAATCCGCCTGCAAGAGAGGCACCGCCTGACGCATCATGTTCGAACCCATCAGCGCGCGGTTTGCGTCGTCATTCTCCAGGAACGGGATGAGCGAGGCCGCGACCGAGACAAGCTGCTTTGGCGACACGTCGATCAGATCGACTGAATCCGAAGGCGAGAGCATGAAATCGCCACCCTTGCGGGTCGAAACCAGATCATTGACGAAGCGCATATCGCCATCAAGCTGAGCATTGGCCTGCGCGACCGTGTGGCGCTGCTCTTCCGTGGCCGAAAGATAGATCACTTCATCAGTGACCTGGCCGTTTGCGACCTTGCGATACGGGGTCTCGATGAAGCCGTATTTATTCACGCGGGCGAAAGTGGCCAGCGAGTTGATCAGACCAATGTTCTGACCTTCCGGTGTTTCAATCGGACACATGCGGCCATAATGCGTCGGGTGCACGTCGCGCACCTCGAAGCCAGCGCGCTCGCGCGTCAGACCGCCCGGCCCAAGCGCAGACAGGCGGCGCTTGTGGGTCACTTCCGACAGCGGGTTGGTCTGGTCCATGAATTGCGACAGCTGCGAAGAGCCGAAGAATTCACGCACCGCCGCCGCAGCAGGCTTGGCGTTGATCAGATCCTGCGGCATGACCGTGTCGATCTCGACCGAGGACATCCGCTCGCGGATCGCGCGCTCCATGCGCAGCAGGCCCACGCGATACTGATTTTCCATCAATTCGCCGACCGAACGGACACGACGGTTTCCGAGGTGGTCGATATCATCGACCTCGCCCTTGCCGTCGCGCAACTCGACCAGACCACGGACACAGGCCACGATATCTTCGGGGCGCAGCGTGCGCAGCGTGTCGGGCGCATCCAGTTGCAGACGCATGTTCATCTTCACGCGGCCAACAGCGGACAGGTCATAACGCTCAGAATCGAAGAACAACTGGTCAAACAGCGCCGAGGCCGTGTCGACCGTGGGCGGCTCACCGGGACGCATGACGCGGTAGATATCCATCAGCGCGCCGTCGCGGCTCCAGTTCTTGTCAGCCGCCATGGTGTTGCGGATATAGGGGCCGACATTCACGCCATCAATATCGAGCACGGCGATCTCGGTGATATCATTGTCCAGCAGCGTCTTCAGCGTGCCGCCCTTGACCTCGCCATCCTTGTCCAGATCCCAGGTCAGTTCATCCCCGGCCTCGACGTAAATCTCACCGGTTTCCTCGTTGATGATGTCACGCGCAACATAGCGCCCCACGATGCGATCGAAGGGCAGCAGCAGTTCCGTGACCTTGCCCTCATCGATCAGCTTCTTGACCGCACGCGGGGTCATCTTGTCGCCCGCCTTGCAGATTACCTCGCCGGTGGCTGCATCGACCAGATCGAAGCTCGGACGGGTGCCGCGCACCCGTTCGGGGAAGAATTTCGTGACCCATCCCTTGTTCTTCTTCAGGCTGTAGGTGACGCGATCATAATATGCATCCATGATCTGGTTCTGATCCATGCCCAGCGCATAGAGCAGGGTCGTCACCGGCAGCTTGCGGCGACGGTCGATGCGCGCATAGACGATATCCTTGGCGTCAAACTCGAAATCCAGCCAGGAACCGCGATAGGGGATGATCCGGCACTGGAACAGCAGCTTGCCCGAGCTGTGCGTCTTGCCCTGATCATGGTCGAAGAACACACCCGGAGAGCGGTGCATCTGGCTGACCACCACGCGCTCTGTGCCGTTGACCACGAATGTCCCGTTATGCGTCATGAGCGGCATGTCGCCCATGAACACATCCTGTTCCTTGATGTCCTTCACCGATTTCGCACCGGTATCTTCGTCGACATCAAACACGATCAGACGCAGCGTCACTTTCAGGGGTGCCGCATAGGTCATGTCGCGCTGCATGCACTCGTCGATGTCGTATTTCGGCTTCTCCAGATCGTATTTCACGAATTCGAGAGTTGCCGTCTCGTTGAAGTCCTTGATCGGGAAAACCGACTGGAACACGCCCATGATACCTTCGCCGGCGAGCGGCTTTTCAGCATCGCCGGAGCGCAGGAACAGATCGTAGGAGGATTTCTGAATCTCGATCAGATTCGGCATCTCCAGCA
>JAFIEM010000093.1 GCA_020832555.1 Natronohydrobacter sp.
CCCCCCCCCCCCCCCCCCCCCCCCCCCCCCCCCCCCCCCCCCCCCCCGGGGGCGGGGAGTGCACAGGTGGCACATGACGCGGCGTGACATCGTACTGACGCGGACAGGGCTGCGGTTCATGGGGCACAACTTTCCCTGCACCATCGGTCGCGGAGGGGTGCAGCTTGACAAGCGCGAGGGGGATGGTGCGACGCCGGCAGGTGTGCATCGGCTGGTGGGGATGCTGTATCGGCCTGATCGGATGGCGCGTCCGACCGATTGGGCCGTACCGATCCGCCTGCGCGATCTGTGGTCGGATGATCCGGCGGATGCGGATTACAACCTGATGGTCCGCGCCCCCCATCCCTTTGGTCATGAGCGGCTGCGCCGGGCTGATCCGCTATATGATCTGGTCATCCTGACCGACTGGAACTGGCCTTATGCCGAGGCGGGTGCAGGGTCTGCGATCTTCATTCACCGCTGGCGCGGCCCTGGTATCCCGACTGCGGGCTGTATCGGGTTGCGGCCCGCTGATCTGCGCTGGATTGCGCCACGCATCAGGTATGAGACGCGGCTGATCGTGCCCACGGCGCTGGCAGATTAATCGCGCGCGCCGAAAATGGCTGAGCCCACGCGCACATGAGTCGCGCCGCAGGCGATGGCGGTCGTGAAATCGGCGCTCATGCCCATGGACAGGTCTTGGAGCCCGTTGCGTTCGGCGATCTGCGCGAGCATCATGAAATGCGCTACCGGCTCTTCATCAACCGGTGGAATGCACATCAGCCCCGTCACGGGCAGGTCCATTGCGCGGGCATCCGCGATGAAGGCATCTGCGTCATCGGGCAGAATACCGGCCTTTTGCGGCTCTGCCCCTGTATTCACCTGCACGAAAAGCTGCGGGCAGGTGCCGATCTCCTGCGCCAGCCGGGCGAGCGTGCGCGCGAGTTTGGGGCGGTCGAGCGAATGGATGGCCTGAAACAGGCCCATCACCTGCCGCGCCTTGTTGGTCTGCAGCGGCCCAAGCAGGTGCAATTCGACATTGTCGAACTGCGCGCGCCAGGCGGGCCATTTCGCCGCCGCCTCTTGCACCCGGTTTTCGCCGAACAGGTGGTGGCCCTGTTCCAGCACGGGCCGAACGCGCGTTTCGGGCTGTTCCTTGGACACTGCAATCAGGCGGATACTGTCTGCATCGCGACCTGCCACGCGCGCGGCTTGCGCGATTCGCGTCTGGATATCGGTCAGGGACATGGGTGTATGCTCATTCGCCGATGGTCAGGGCGCGGGGGCGGGGGCGTTCGCGGTCGCTGTCCAGCTCCACCTCGGCCCCGAAGCGCATACCACCATCCGTCTCGCCAGTGAATTCGAACCGCAGGCGGGTGCGGTTGGTCATCCGCAAGCCGGTTTCGCGCTGCCCGGCCCAATCCGGTCGGTCGGACCAGACCAGCCCCATCCGGGCGTCACCGCTGAGCCGCAGCCCAGTGTCAGGTTCGGCATGGGCCGGTGTTGCCAGCAACAGGGATATGATGACGAGACGCAGCATCAGCGCGGGCTCATGCTGCGGACATCATCGCTTGCGCCCATGAAGACGCCGCCCACGCCATCCAGCGCGGCGGAGACAGTCGCGCAGCCCTGCAAGAGCCCTGCGCAGAGGATCAGTGCCAAGGAGAAACGTGCCGACATGGTATGCCTGTATTTTGTTTTTCTTTGCCCGGCTAATATAGGGGAAAACACTGGTTTCGCAAAGAGATGGGCCGCAGAA
The DNA here is from genome assembly GCA_020832555.1 of Natronohydrobacter sp. Classification (GTDB taxonomy): domain Bacteria; phylum Pseudomonadota; class Alphaproteobacteria; order Rhodobacterales; family Rhodobacteraceae; genus Roseinatronobacter. The sequence goes on from JAFIEM010000093.1 coordinate 1,739, forward strand.
AAGAAAAAGAGCGGGCAAAAGCCCGCTCTTTCACAGTCCAATCCCGCTGGGATCAGAACGAGAATGCGATACCTGCATCTGCCGTGGTGCCCAGACCAGTCACGCGGTTTGCGCTTGCACCCATCGTGGCGCCGCCACCCAGATCGTAGGTCACGCCCAGGCCCAGGTGATCGTTGCCCGCGAAGTCACGCCTGGCACGTGCTTGCACGCCGATCTCGTCGAAGCCAGCTTCGACAGCCACACCGAACTGGTCATTGTCGCCCAGACGGCCGAAGAAACCGGTTGCGGTGATGCCTTCGAAGGTGGCTTGGCCGCTGACCAGGATGTGGTCATCGCCATTTTCCTGATACTCATAACCGATACCAACGCCGAAGCCGTCGAACGAGTAGCTGGCACCGATAGCAGCTTGCTGGTTACCCGAGTTGGTGTTGCCAACGCTCAGGGCAACGCCGAAGCCGTCGAGGCTGTATTCATACAGCGCGGACGGGTTGGGGCCGCTTCCAAGCGTGTCGATCCGCGAGTCCTGGTTGTTTTCCAGCACGCCGATATGCGGAGTGTTGAACATGGTTGCTTGAGCAGCCGAGTCGACATCACCCATCGACAGCTTGCCGAATTCGCCTTCGATGTAAACCGAACCACCTTGACCTCTGGCAGCGGGGCCAGCATTGTCAGCGCGGAACGAACCGCCGAAGCCCAGGCCGGTATCTGTTTCGCCCGACAGGGTGAAAGTGACACGTGCGCGGCTGATCAGGTTGAAGTTGTTGCTGCTGTCACGCTGGACACCCATCCAGCCGTCGCCCGACAGAGAAACGTCTGCCGCTGCAACGCCTGCCGACAAGACCAGAGCGGTCGAAGCAAGAAGAAGCTTTTTCATTTTTCCCTCGTTATCTAAGGAGTTCCTCGACCCACCACAGCGGCGAGGTCTGTGCCTGTTTCATCCTTTCGCCGGGTTTTTTCAAGCCAAAGCGAATCCGACCGAATGCAACTGCGCGAACATGGTGCAGAATTGCCACGCCTTTGCCGGGATGGGCCGATCTGTCAGTCTGTGCAGGCCCTTTGTTCGTCCGGAAAATGCCCGCGCGCGCCCCTCTTGTTCCACAAGGGCGAACAAGTTAGAGATTGAGCGTCTTGTCTGGAGAATGACGATATGGCTTTGGCTGGCACCATGCGAACGGCGTTGATCGGCGGTCTGATCCTGCTTCTGTCCGGTTGCGGCGGTGGGCTGGGAAACATGTTCGGAGGGGGTGACCGTTCAAGCGCCGACGGGGCTGCGATCCACGAACGTGACAGCACCCGGCGCTCGACCGTCTGGGACCTGTTCACGGATGCCCGCTCGCCCAGCACGGCGGTCGAGGTCAATCGCTATATCTGGAACGCAGCGCTGGAAACGCTGGATTTTCTGCCGGTGCAGACAGTCGATCCGTTCTCGGGCGTGATCGTGACAGGTTTTGGCACACCGCCCGGCGGTGGGCAGGCCTATCGCGCGGCGATACTGGTCAATGACCCGGCGCTGGACGCGCGGTCGCTGAATGTCGCGCTGATGACGCAGGGCGGGCCCGCCAGCCGTGAAACCATTCGCGCGGTCGAGGATGCGATCCTGACCCGCGCACGTCAGTTGCGGGTGCGCGACCGCGGGCTGTAGGGCGCGCGCAGCGACTGGACCTTGCCCCTGTCGGGCGCTAAGGATGCCGGGCCGGTTGTGCCCGGCGTTTTGGTGATCTGAGGGAAGACAATGGCCAGCCAGCAGGACGCGCGTTATCAGCCGCAAGCCCTTGAGAAGACATGGCAGGCGGAATGGGACGCAGCGGATGTGTTCCGCGCCAAGCGTGACCCCGCGCGCCAGAAATACTATGTGCTGGAGATGTTTCCCTACCCGTCAGGGCGGATACATATGGGGCATGTGCGCAACTACACGATGGGCGATGTCGTGGCGCGCTACAAGCTGGCGCAAGGGTTTTCGGTGCTGCACCCGATGGGATGGGATGCGTTTGGAATGCCCGCCGAGAATGCCGCGATGGCCTCGGGCGGGCACCCCAGGGACTGGACCTATGCCAATATTGCGGACATGCGCGCCCAGATGAAGCCCCTGGGCCTGTCGATTGACTGGAGCCGCGAATTCGCCACCTGTGACCCGGAATATTATGGCCAGCAGCAGGCGATGTTTCTGGACATGCTCGAGGCCGGGCTGGTTTACCGCAAGAATGCGGTGGTCAACTGGGACCCGGTGGACATGACCGTTCTGGCCAATGAGCAGGTTATCGACGGCAAGGGCTGGCGTTCGGGCGCCGAGGTCGAGCGGCGCGAGCTGACACAATGGTTCTTCCGCATCTCGGATTACAGTCAGGAATTGCTGGAGGCGCTGGACGGGCTGGACCACTGGCCCGAGAGGGTGCGGCTGATGCAGCGCAACTGGATCGGCCAGTCGCGCGGGCTGCAATTCGCCTTTGGCACGATCGGTGCGCCCGAAGGGTTCGACCGGATCGAGGTCTATACCACCCGCCCCGACACACTGATGGGCGCGAGCTTTGTCGCCGTGTCACCGGACCATCCGCTGGCGAAGCATCTGGAACGCCATGACACGCAGGTTGCGGCCTTCAACGCCGAGTGCCGCAAGATCGGCACCACCGAGGAAGCGTTGGAAAAGGCCGAGAAAAAGGGGTTCGACACCGGTATTCGGGTGCGCCATCCCTTTGACAGCGATTGGGAATTGCCGGTCTATATCGCCAATTTCATTCTGATGGATTACGGCACCGGCGCGATTTTCGGCTGCCCCGCGCATGACCAGCGCGATCTGGATTTTGCGCATAAATACGCGCTGCCGCACCCGGACGTCTTTTTCTCGCTGGAGGATGAGACGCCTGTCACCGACAAGGCATTCGTGCCACCCAAGACCGAGAAGGTTCGCTACATTCGCGGTTTCGCCGGCGAGCAGGTCCAGACCGGAGAGGCGGCAGTCGAGGCCGCCATCGCGTTCTGCGAATCTCGCGGTGTGGGCCATGGGGTCACGCAATACCGCCTGCGCGACTGGGGACTGTCGCGCCAGCGCTACTGGGGCTGTCCGATTCCGGTCGTGCATTGCGACGCCTGCGGCGTGGTGCCCGAGCGCAAGGAAAACCTGCCCATCGCGCTGCCCTATGACGAGGATGGCGCGCCCATCGACTTTTCCATCCCCGGCAACCCGCTGGATCGGCACCCAAGCTGGCGTGACTGCACCTGCCCCAAATGCGGGGCGCCCGCGCGGCGCGAGACGGACACGATGGATACCTTCGTCGACTCGTCGTGGTATTACGCCCGCTTCACCAGTCCCCGCGCCACCACCCCGACCGAGCGGGCCGAGGCCGATTACTGGATGAATGTGGACCAGTATATCGGGGGCATCGAACATGCGATTCTGCACCTGCTCTATTCCCGCTTCTTTGCCCGCGCGATGGTGAAAACCGGGCATCTGCCGGAAAGCGCGTCCGAGCCGTTTGATGCGCTGTTCACGCAGGGCATGGTCACGCACGAAATCTACGAGACACGCGACGCGCGGGGCCGCCCGGTCTATCACCTGCCCGAAGATGTCGAGGGCGGGAAGCTGAAGGCAACAGGCGAGGACGTGCGCATCATCCCGTCGGCCAAGATGTCGAAATCCAAGAAGAATGTCGTGGATCCTGTCGATATCATTCAGGCATTTGGCGCCGATACCGCGCGCTGGTTCGTGCTGTCCGACAGCCCGCCCGACCGCGATGTGGAATGGACCAGCGCCGGGGCCGAGGCCACCTTCAAACACCTTGGCCGCGTCTTTTCGCTGTCCGAGCGGATCGCCGCGATGGAGGATGGCACCCCGTCCGATGCCGATACCGACCTGCTGCGCGCCATGCACCGCGCCATTGCCGATGTGACGAAATCCATCGAGAATTTCGCGTTCAACAAGGCGATTGCGGAGCTTTACGCCTTTACCAACACGCTGTCGCGCGCGCAGGCCAGTGGCGGCGCGCAGAAACAGGCAATGCGGCGCATGGCGCAGCTCATGGCGCCGATGGTGCCGCATCTGGCCGAAGAGATCTGGAAGCGCCAGGGCGGCGAGGGTCTGGTCGCGCAGGCCGACTGGCCCAGGGCCGATCCGGCGATGCTGGTGCAGGACAGCGTCGTTCTGCCCATCCAGATCAATGGCAAGCGGCGCAGCCAGATCGAGGTCGCGAGCAACGCCAGCAAGGAAGAGGTTGAAAAGGCCGCCCTTGCGGATGATGCTGTGATCAAGGCTTTGGCAGGCGGCATGCCCAAGAAGCTGATCGTCGTGCCGGGGCGCATTGTGAATGTCGTTGTCTGACCGCAGATCATGTCTGTTTCTGCTGGCCATGCTGCCGGTCGCGGCCTGTGGTTTTACCCCCGCTTACGCGCCCGGCGGGGCGGGGCAGCAATTGCGCGGACAGGTGCGCGCGGCTGACCCGGAAAGCGGCGGCGATTTCGATTTCGTCGCCGCGTTCGAGGAACGGCTGGGCCGCCCCACAGCGGCGCGCTACGCGCTTGATTACCGGATCGAGACATCCGAGCGCGGGGGCGGGCGCGTGGCCGGGCTGGGCGAGACGCGCATTTCGGTCTTTGGCACGATCACCTACACCCTGACCGAGATCGAGTCAGGCGACACGGTGACCGAGGGCAGTCTGCGCAACTTTACCGGCTATTCGACCACCGATACCCAGCTTGCCACACGTCGCGCGCAGGAAGATGCGCAGGCGCGGCTGATGCGTATTCTGGCCGATCAGGTGGCAAACCGTCTGATCGCTGCGCTGGCCGAATGAAACTTTCCCCCCGCGATCTGGCCCGCCTGATTGCCAAGCCCGATCCCAAACTGGCCGGCCTGCTGATATTCGGCCCGGACACGATGCGCGTCGCGCTGAAACGGCAGGACCTGGTCGCCGCGATGATCGGCCCGCAGGGTGAGGCCGAGATGCGGCTGGACCGGTTGCAGGCCAGCGAATTGCGGCGTGGGCCGCCACTGGTGGATATGCTCAAGGCGCAGGGGTTCTTCCCGGGCCGGCGCGTGGTGTTGGTCGAGGATGCGAATGATTCACATGCCGATGCCATCCTGCCCGCGCTGGACGACTGGTTGGAGGGCGACGCGCAGCTAGTGGTGACGGGCAGTGCGCTCAAGGCAAGCTCAAAGCTGCGCAAGGGCTTTGAGAGCGGGAAGGTGACCGGCGCGGTGGGTATATATGACGACCCGCCGACGCAGGCAGAAGTCGAGGCCGCGCTGTCCGCCGCCGGATTGCAGCCGGGGGCCGAGGCGATGGGCGATCTGATGGTGCTGTCGCGCGCGCTCGATCCCGGCGATTTTCGCCAGACACTGGAAAAGCTTTCGCTCTACAAACATGGCGACACGACACCCGTGTCGGTCGCGGATGTGGCCGCGATCACACCTGCCAGCACCGAGGCCGCCGTGGACGATCTGCTGCATGCCGTGGCCGAAGGGCAGGCCGCGCAGGTTGGCCCGCTGCTGACTAGGTTGCAGGCGCAGGGCGTAGCGCCGGTGACACTGGCGATCTTTGCCTTGCGGCATTTTCGCGCGCTTCACGCCATCTGCGCCGATCCTGGCGGCCCGTCGGCGGGTATCCAGCGGCTGCGGCCGCCGGTCTTTGGCCCGCGCCGCGACCGCTTGCTGGCGCAGGCGCAGCGCTGGGGGCTGGCGCGGCTGGAACGCGCACTGTCCGAGATGATCGCCGCCGATCTGACCTTGCGTTCAGCGTCGAACGCCCCCAGCATGGCGGTAATGGAACGCACTCTGATCCGGCTGGCGATGCTGGCGCGGCGCTAGAGGGGACGCAAACATGTACACCGTCATCGGCCGTGCCAATAGTCGCGCCACACGCGTGCTCTGGATGCTTGAGGAACTCGGCCAGCCCTATGACCATGTGCCCGCCGCGCCGCGGTCCGAAGGGGTGGTCAGCTTCAACCCGGCGGGCAAGGTGCCTGTGCTGATCGAGGATGGCACCCCGATTACCGATTCGACGGCGATCATCCAGTATCTGGCCGACAAACACGGCGCGCTGACCTATCCGGCGGGCACATTGGACCGCGCGCGGCAGGACAGTCTGACGCAGTTCCTGCTGGATGAATTCGACGCCGCGCTGTGGATGGCGGCGCGCCATTCCTTCGTTTTGCCAGAAGAGCTGCGCCAGAGCGCGATCAAATCCTCGCTGATCTGGGAATTCACCAACAGCCAGAAAACCCTTGTCCACCGGATGAGCGACGGGCCGTTCCTGATGGGCGCGCAGATGACCGTGCCCGATATCATCCTGACGCATTGCGGCATCTGGGCGCGGGTCGCGAAATTCCCGATCCGGGAAGAGCGGCTGTCAGCCTATCTGGAAGCGATGATGGCCCGTCCGGCCTTGCAGACAGTCCTGACCAAGATGGGATGAACCCGAGTGCCGGGGCAGGGCGCCCTCAGCTTATCCTGACGCTCTCTTCTGCGCTGACGCTCTGCCCGTCCTCATGCGTCCAGGTGAAGGAAAATTCCCCCGGTGCGGCGGCGCGGACAAAGAAGATGAAAGTCGGGTTCGCCGCGCTGCCATTGGCAAAGTCATAGGCAAACACGGTTTCACCGTTCATCCTGGCCTCGAACCGGGTCAGCATGTCGCGCGGGTCGTCGCTGGACACGCCCGTGATCATGGGATGCGTGAGCAGGGTGCGGATCTCGATTTCCTCGCCCTCGCTGGCAGATTCGGGCAGGCGGATACGGGGGGTGGACATGGGGCCCTCCTGTTCAGGTCCGGGTCAGGTGACGCAGCCGCCCTGTGTGACGGCCGTGCGCGCCGCGGCCTGCAGGACGCTGCCATCGCTCAATTCGGCAAGGACAAGGTACTCCTGTTCCTCGGCCAGACGAATGCGGGTGAACACCTCGGCCCGGGTCAGATGCGGGGTCAGATGAAAGCTGCCGATTCCCGGTGCCGGGTTGGCGGTCGCGATGATGTGGATGGCGGTGACGTGATCGTGTTCGGACATGGGGCTGTCCACACGGATCGTCAGCGGCACCTGCGCGCCGTTTTCCGCAACCGCCGGTGCATCCAGTTCGATCCCGCCCTCGCGCGGGTCGCGCCCGCCCAGAATATCATTGACATGCGCGGCGACATCGTCGCTCAGGTCCAGCGCCGCGACCCGTATCGGCAGGATCACAAGCGCGGCGGATGCCGCCGCGCCCGAGACAAAGCTTCGCCTTGAAAACCTCATGCAAGCCTTCTTTCCGGTGTCCGTTTACGAAAACATATCGTCGGTGATGCTGTCATACCATGCGTCAGCATAACGCGCCTCCAGCCGTCTGGTGCGCGCCATCTCTGACAGGTCCCCTTGCAGCGACACGCCACCCGAATCCGGCGTCGCGGCGATGCCATCCTCCGAGAGACGGAAGGTCGCAGCGACCGAAATGCCGTAATCTTCGCCCGCGTGGCTGTAGCAGGTGTTGAAATAGACAGGGTCATCCCAGGCCGGACGCCCCGACATCTCGGCCAGTGCGGCGGTGACTGCGGTCTTGGCGGTCGAATTGGCGATATAGCCCGATTTCGGCATGGGCGTCCCGATATTGGCGTCGCCAATCACATGGATATCGCTTGCGGCCTCGGCCTCGAATGTGCGGGGATCAACTGGCACCCAGCCCGAGTCATTTGCAAGCCCCGCATCGCGCGCGATGCTTGCGGCATATTGCGGCGGGATCACATTGCCCATATCGACGCTGTGTTCTTCGCCGAATTCGCTGATGAACAGCTTGTTCCCGGGGTCCACCCGCATGATCCGACCGTCGCCACTGGCGGGAATCCATTCGATCATGTCGCCATAAAGCTCGGCCCAGGCATTCTCGAACAGCCCCTGTTTGGCAAACCCTTCCTTTGCGTCGAAGGCGAGAATCTTCGCCGTCGGGTTCGCCTGTTTCAGATGATGCGCAATCATGCTGATCCGCTCATATGGTCCGGGCGGGCAGCGGAACGGATTGTCCGGGATGGCCAGCCCGACCACGCCGCCTTCGGGCAGCGCCTCGAGCTGGGCGCGCAGCAGGCTGATCTGGCTGCCGTCGCCCCCCCACCATGCATGGGGAAAGACCTCTGACGCGGCCTCGTCATAGCCTTCGATCGCATTCCAGCGCAGCCCGATCCCGGGCGACAGGATCAGCTTGTCATAGTCCAGCACGTCCCCACTTGCGAGTGTGACGCGATGGCCGTCTGCGTCGATCTCTTGCGCGCGGTCATGGATGACATCAACCCCGCGGGCGCGCAGCCCGTCATAGGAATGGGTGATATCGGACAACGCGCGCTTGCCGCCAAGGATCAGGTTGCCATAGGGGCATGTCACGAAACTGGTTTGCGGTTCGACCAGCGTGACCGACACATCCGGATAGTTGATCCTGGCGAACCGGGCGGCGGATGCACCGCCAAAGCCACCGCCGATGATCAGCAGGCGGCCAGTGTTCTCCGCGCGCAGGATGCCGGGCATGGCCAGGGTTGCGGCCGAGGCGGAAACGAGCGTGCCAAACTGGCGACGGGTCAGAAATCTGGTCATGATGAATCCCTCACTCCAGTGACGAGAAGTAGTCAGCCAAGGCAGCGATTTCGGCCTCGGAATACCCCCGCGCGATGCGGTTCATGATCGTGGCCGGGCGTTCATCTGCCTGAAACTCTGCCCATGCGCGCAGGAAAGCCTCGTGGTCATAGCCGCGCAGGTCCGAGATCGGCCCTTGCCCGCCCCAGTCGGCACCGTGGCACCCGGCACAGGCTTGAGCAAGCATGTGCCCATCGGCGTCGCCCCCCAGCGCCGTCAATGGCCACCCGGCGCATGTTATCGCCACGGCGGCAGCAAGCAGTTTTTGACGCATCATCAGCGCACACCCCCGATATGTAACCTTCATCTCATATGTTGATATATCGGGTCACGCTTTCGGGCAATTCTCAGTTTTGGGACAGGTTTGGAATCTTTTCCTGACATGCGGCCAATAACCTGATTAATTTCCCGACTTTTCAGGCGCATCGGCCCGGCGATAAAATGAAGTTCCGGCGGCTTTCAGCCATGGTGCGGGCGGTCCACTATCCGCCATACAGCGCGACAGCCCATGGCCGCCAACGGATATCGGTCCCACTTGGCCAGGCAAAGGGAATAACAAGCGCTGAATCAGGGGGCGCTATAAATTCACGTCTGTCAGGCGCTTCATCTGCTACGCATCCGAACCGGCCTCGGGCGGGGTAAAGTCGGCCTGACCAGCGCCGGCCTCGGCAATGCAAGCCTCGGCCCCGCCCCGCGCTGCATTCTCGCTTGCATTGGCATCGGGATCGAACGGCAGCCGCAAGACTCCGAGGGGTGGGCAAGCAGGACATACCTGGTGAATCCCGAGGGTCGATGTCTTCACCACAAGACCCTGTGCTTTGCGCCAAGCGCAGACGCCCTTGCAGTTCTGCCCGATGCGCCGCACTGTCACGCGCCGCCTCGCAATTCTACCGGAGAGCTGATTGATCATGGATGCCACCCCGCCAAAGACCCGGCCGCCCCGCATCGCCATCATTGGCGAGGCGATGATCGAACTGTCCCCGACCGGCCCGGACAGCGCCCGGATCGGGGTGGCGGGCGATACTTTCAACACGGCCGTCTATCTGTCTCGCCTGCTGCAGGGCACAGGTGCCACTGTGTCCTATGTGACCCTTGTGGGCGATGATCGCCAATCCGACCGGATCGTTTCGGCGCTGACTGACGAAGGGATCGAGACATCCCTTGCAGCGCGCCTGCCCGGTGCGATGCCGGGGCTGTATATGATCGAGCTGGATGCCGCGGGCGAGCGGAGCTTCAGTTACTGGCGCTCGGATTCGGCCGCGCGGCGCCTGTTCGCGCCCGGTACGCCAGTGCAGCCCGACGCGTTGCGGGATTTCGACATCATCGTGCTGTCCGCCATTTCGCTGGCAATCATCAGCCCCGAGGCGCGCGACCGGCTGCATGACTGGGCGCAGGGTTTTCGCAAAGGCGGCGGGCAGGTCGCTTTCGATTCGAATTACCGCCCCCGGCTCTGGCCCGACCCTGAAACAGCCCGGTCCGAGGTCGCGCGCTTCTGGGCGATCACGGATATCGCCCTGCCATCCGTCGATGACGAGATGGCGCTGTTCGGCGATGCCGATGCCGGTGCCGTCATGGCGCGACTGGCGCAATGGGGCGTGCAGATGGGGGCGATGAAGCGCGGGGCCGAGGGGCCTGTGGCCCTCGATGGCACCGGGCAGGTGCTGGCGGTCGCACCGGTTGAGAAGGTGGTGGACACCACGGCTGCGGGCGACAGTTTCAATGCGGGGTTTCTGGCGGCTTGGCTGCGCGGTGGGTCGGTCGGCGAGTCGATGGCCGCCGGGCATGCACTCGCCGCACGGGTGATCGGGCACAAGGGGGCAATCCTGCCGAAACCGGACTAGCGCATGGCGCTGCGCGCAGGGGTCAGTCCTGCACGGTCGCCCGCAGCTTGTTCAGCACATGGACCAGTTCGCAGGTCTTGAACGGCTTGCCCAGCACGGCAGAGAAGCCCTGCTGCATGTATTGCGCGACCTGATCCTGCATCACATTGGCGGTCGCGGCGACGGCCAC
>JAFIEM010000094.1 GCA_020832555.1 Natronohydrobacter sp.
TGGCAAAGGCGCGCAGTGTATCGGCCACAAGATCATCAAAGCGGATTTCGCGCACATCGATGGTGATGCCGTTATCCATTTCCGAGAATTCGCGGGCGAATACGCCCTCGGGGGCAGATGCGCTCTCGGTCCAGAGCGTCAGTGTGACCTGCGCCTGCGCCGCAGATGCGGTCAGGGCCAGGGCGGCGGCCGTCGTTGTCAGTAGTCGGGTCATGGGTTCCTCCAGTTGCAAGGGCCCGGGGTTTCGCCTCGGGTCATTTCGGGTTGATTATGGACATGAGGTCTTCTTCCGCCGAGTGACGCAGGAAGACCGGCGGTTGTCCCCAAGGGGCTGCGATGTCCACGGTCTGCCCGCCCTCATGGAGCGCGCCGGTCCAGACATGGCGCCATGTTTCACCGCGCGGCAAGGTGACGCTGCGCGATGTTGCGCCCGGCTCGAGCACAGGTGCCACCAGCAGATCGGGCCCGAGCATGTAGGCGTCACCGCATCCGTGCAGTTCGGGCTGATCGGGGAAATGATAGAACAACGGCGCCATCACCGGGTCGCCCATCGCGGCATGTTGCGCAAAGGCCTTCGACACATAGGAGCGCAGACGCTCACGCAGGGCCAGCAGATCCACCAGAACCGCCTCGACCGTTTCGCCATAGGACCAGACCTCATTCGGCCCGCCGGTATTGGTGAAGATGTTGAAGGTATCCTGCCCGTAGCTGACCGGCTGGCCGGGTTCCGGAGCAGGGACGCCCTCTGGCACGCGGAACCCGTGCAGCCGGCAAATGGGTGAGAAGACGCCGAATTCGAACCAGCGCACCAGCAGGTCACGGAAATCATCCGACCCGCCGTGCCCATCGTAGAATCCACCAATATCCGTTGTCCACCAGCCGAGCCCCGACAGACCTGCATGCAGACCTGCCGGTATCTGAGCGCGAAACCAGTCCCAATCGGACCACACATCCCCCGACCACAAGATTACCCCGTGCTTCTGCGCACCCGCCCATGCCGAACGGCACAACAGCACCCCATCCCCTGCGCCTGCGGCATTCATGCCGTCGCGGTAACCCTGCGCATGGACCAGCGGATAGGCGCAGAGCATCTCAGCGCCATTGCCCAACGACGTGCGCACGTTCTCGGGATGCGCCGGGCGCATTTCCGGCTCGCAAGCATCCAGCCAGAAATGCCGGATGCCGCGGTCAAGGTAATTGCGCTTCACTGTGTCCCAGTGAAACGCGCGCGCATCTGGGTTGAACGCGTCATAATAGGTAAAGAACCCCGCGCCGAACGGATCCTTATCCGGGAAGGGAATGACAACAGGCACGCCGCGCTCAGTGGTCAGCAGATGGCCTGCTTCAGTCATACGGCGATAATGTTCGGAACTTGCCGAAACGGTCGGCCAGATCGAGACCATCACTTCGATCTCCATCTCGCGCAACTCGGCGACCATAGCCTCGACATCTGGCCAGTCATTCGGGTCGAATTTCCACTCGCCCTGCCGTGTCCAGTGGAAAAAGTCGATCACAATGCAAGAAAGCGGCAAGCCCCGCCTGCGGTATTCGCGCGCAACGCCCAGCAATTCATCCTGCGTGCGGTAGCGCAGCTTGCACTGCCAGAAGCCTGTCACCCAGTCCGGCACATCGGGCGATTTTCCTGTGGCCTGCGCATAAGCGCGCAGAATGTCACGCGGGCTGTCGCCCAATGTAACCCAGTAATCAAGGCCCCCTGTCGCCTCGGCTGTCCAGCGGGTGATGTTGGTCGCGAACTCGGCCCGGCCCACGGCCGGGTTGTTCCATAAGAACCCGTAGCCCCGCGACGAAATCACGAAAGGGATCACCGCATGCGCATTCTGCTGCAATAACGTCGTGGAGACCCCCTTGAGGTTCATCTGACCATGCTGCGGCTGCCCCAGTCCCCAGATCGCCTCTCCCTCATAGGCACGAAACTGCTGCTCAAGCCGCCATGACCCGGATGCCAGTGCCTTGAAATTGCGCGTCTTTGGCCCAGCGAAATGCGACCGCGCTTCGGCCAGCACTTCCGCCCCGGTATCGGCCCGGACAAATCGGATCAGGGGTTCATGGCGGACATCGGCTCCATAGCGCTCTTTCAGCGTGATCTCGGCGCGCAGATTACCGACCGTGATACTGGCGCGGCGCGCATCAAGCTCGATCTGTGCGGGCGGCGAGTCGCAGGGCAAAAGCGCATCGACGGCCAACGACCCCGCGCCCGCCTGTGGCCCTGCACCCGGCCGCGCCTGCACCCGCAGGGCATTCGGGCCCCAGCCGCGAACTGTCAGAACCTCGCCCTGAAAGCGGCAGGTCAGCACCCCATCCTGTTGTGTGAAGATTGTCATTTGCTACCCTATAGCCAAATAGGCACCGTCAAGAATGACAGCCGTGCCGGACATGTAGTCAGCCTCGTCCGAGGCAATGAACGCGGTAAGTGCGGCGACCTCTTTCGGGTCAGCGGCACGGCCAGCGGGAATGCTGGCAATGACCTCGGCCATCACATCCTCGGGGATGCCCTTGACCGCATCCGTCGCAATCAAGCCCGGTGCGATCGCGACAGCACGAATGTCAGGCGCATGGTCGAGCGCCAGCGAACGGGTCAAAGCCAGTACTGCACCCTTCGTCGCCTGATAGGCGGAAAACCCCTTTTCACCTACGAAACTTTGCACACTGGCCGTGTTGACGATAACACCCTTGCCACCTTGCGCCCGCATCTGCTCGACCGCGACCTTTGCGCCCATCCAATAGCCGCGAATGCCCACGCCGGTAATCTGGTCGAACTCTTCCAGCGTCTGTTCATGGATCGGCTTGAACACGGCCGCAAAAGCATTGTTGTGCCAGATATCAATCCGCCCGAAACGTGCAACTGTGGCAGCGGCCAGCGCACGCACCTGCGCAGGATCGCTCATATCCGTCTGGTGAAACGCGGCCCCGATCGTTTCTGCAACATCGGCACCGCGCGGATCACGATCCGCGATCATGACTTGCGCGCCCTCTTGCGCGAAGCGTTCCGCACAGGCCTGCCCGATCCCCTGCGCGCCGCCGGTGATCACATAGACACGGCGCATGTGCCTATCAGGCACGGGGAAGTAGCGCGCGTTCATGACCCGCCTCCAAGGATGACATGCTCTTCTGTCACCAGAAACTCGATCGATTCGGCGAAATGCACCGTGTCTTCGCCAGCGATGCGGCCAGCATCAGAGCCAAGGCCTGCCTCCATCGCGGCGCGATCCTCAAACCAGATTTCCGCCGATCCATCATAAGGCGCAGCCGACTGCGCGCCGGGGTCGCCTGCAATATTTATTCTGTAGCCGCGCATTCCGGGGATCGCCGCAGCCAAGGGGGCGTGCGTTGTCAGCCAGTATTCGCGAAATGCCTGCAGATCGAGATCCGGCCTGCGCCGGACAAGGGCAACCAGTTTTATCATGCGCAACCTCCCTGATCCGAATGATGGACAGAAAATTCATCATCGTCAATACAAACGTTTGTATTAATCGCTTGGTCAAGTCTTTTCATCTATGTTACGGTTCCAGAGCGCAGATTAGGGGACAACATGCAGAAGCGCGTCAGTCTGAAAATGCTGGCCGAGAAACTGAAGGTCGACGTCTCGACCGTATCTCGCGCCCTGCGCGATGACCCGCGCGTGAAACCCGAGACACGCGACATGGTGCAGGCACTTGCGCGCCGATTGGATTACCGACCGAATGCCGCCGCGCGCGCCCTGAAAGCCGGGCAAAGCGGACGGATCGCAGTGCTTCTCTCGCCCCCTCAACAGCGCTTTGCCAGCCCGATCTTTCTGGAGCTTCTGTCCACACTTGACCAGCACCTGCGCGATACCGGGCGCAATCTGGCAGTGTTTGCGGCGCGCACCCGTGATGAAGAGGCGGAACTTGTTCGCCAGATCATCGACGAGGGGTTAGCAGACGGAATCGTATTGGGTCGCACTCGCAAGGCCGATCCGCGCATCAGGTTCCTGCTGAACCGCGGGGTGCCATTCGTCACTCTTGGGCGTACTGACTGGCCCAATGCACATCCTTGGGTCGAAATCGACTACAGCGAGGCCGGACGCCTTGCCGTGCGTGCCCTGTTCGACGACCTGAAGGGCGAGCTTCACATTGTAGCGGCGCCCGAAGGCCTGAACTTCGCAGATTACTACGTCGCAGGCGCCCTGAAAGAAGCCGCAGTTCTGGGGCTTCCCAAGCCAAGGCTCTGGCGGGTCGAAATGACCGAAGCCGAAGGTGCGCGCATCGCGGGTGAGATACTGGGGCAGACCGGCTCTGTCCCTGCATTTGCCTGCATACAGGATTCCCTTGCGTTTGGCGTGTTTCGCGCTGCAACAGCGGCAGGCGCTGTCGTTGGGCGAGATCTTACGGTTTTCGGCGGGCAGAACTTTCCGGGCTCCGAGCATACCTCGCCACCGCTATCCACATTCTCGACAGAGGATCGCCGCATTGCAGATCTGTTAAGTCAGGTCATGCTGCGGCGTCTGGCTCAGACCGCAACCGGTCCTTTTGAAACGCATACGGTGTTGCCCACTGTATTGCTGCGCCAGTCACATAAACTGGCGCAAAATGAAGCCTTTATCCCGGTCAAACAAAGCGGTTGACCAAATTCTCCAGACGCTCCTGCTGTCCAGAGCGTGGGCTTGGATTGATGCCATCTGCCCGCACCCTTGCTGCGATACTCTCCAGATCGAGCCCCAGCAGATCGGACTTATCCCAGGGGGCATAGCGCGTGTTGCGTGACGCGTCCAATCTACCATCCTCGAGAATCTCTGCTGCCGCAATTAGCCCGCGCGCACAGATATCCATCGCCCCCACATGCGCCAGCACCAGATCTTCCGGGTCCAGCGATTGACGGCGCAATTTGGCATCAAAATTCGTGCCTCCGGTGGTGAATCCGCCCGCCCGCAGGATTTCCAGATAGGCCAGCGCGACTTCGGGCACGCTGTTCGGAAACTGATCGGTGTCCCAACCCGATTGATAATCATTGCGGTTCATGTCGATCGAGCCAAAGATGCCCAAAGCGGCCGCCAATGCGATTTCATGTTCGAAACTATGCCCAGCCAGAATGGCGTGACCCTGTTCAATATTGACCTTAACCTCTTTCTCAAGGCCAAAATCTTTCAGGAATCCGTAAACGGTCGCCACGTCGAAATCATACTGATGCTTGGTCGGCTCTTGCGGCTTTGGTTCAATCAGGATCGCGCCCTTGAAACCGATCTTGTGCGCATAGTCGACGGCCATCTGCAGGAACCGGCCTGCCTGCTGGCGTTCGCGCCGCAAATCGGTATTGAGTAGCGTCTCGTAGCCCTCGCGCCCGCCCCAGAGCACATAGTTTTCGCCACCCAGCTTCTTGGTCGCATCAAGGCAGGTCTTGACTGTCGCTGCCGCGAAAGCGAACACATCCGGGTCAGGGTTGGTGGCGGCGCCCGCCATGTAGCGGCGATGGCTGAACAGATTGGCCGTGCCCCATAGCAGCTTTGTGCCCGTAGCCTCCATCTTGGTGCCGATATAATCGGTGATTTCATCTAGTCGCGCGGTGTTTTCCGCGAAATCCTCTCCCTCGGGGCGGATGTCAGCATCATGGAAGCAGAAGTAGGGTTGCCCCAGAACCCCGAAGAGTTCGAAAGCTGCATCCGCTTTCAACCGGGCATGATCCATGGTGTCGCCAAACCACGGGCGTTGAAATGTCTGGCCGCCGAAAGGGTCGCCGCCTGGCCAGGCAAAGCCGTGCCACCACGCCACCGCAAAGCGTAGATGATCCTCCAGCCTTTTGCCCAAGACCACGCGCTCCGGGTCATAGTGGCGATAGGCGAAATCGGTTGTCGCCGATGAGCCCTGGTAGTTGATTGCGGGGATATCGTGAAAATAGACAGTCATGTCAGTCCTCTCATGGCGGCCTGAGTAGCCTTGAAGTGGTCGAAGGCCTCATCAAATGCCGCACTCAGCGCCGGGTTGGGGTGTATCTCTCGTTCCATCGGGGGCTTGCCGACCAATTCTGCACCGGCGCCCGTCGCAGCCATCAGGCCAAGCCGTGCAGCGCCAAAGGCTGCGCCGAAATCACCTGATTGCGGGACAAGAACAGGGGTGTTCAACGCCGTAGCGATGGCCTCGAGCCAATAAGCTGACCGCGCACCCCCACCGCTTGCGATCAGGCTGCCGGGTTCTGTGCCAGTCGCGGCCAATGCATCACGGCAGTCTCGCAGGGCGAATGTCACGCCCTCCAGCACTGCACGGGTTGCGGCTTCCTTGTCTGTGGCATGTTCAAGCCCAACGAAAGCGCCACGGATCGCGGTATCATTCAGTGGCGTTCGCTCGCCTCCCAGATAAGGCAAGAAACAGGTCTTGCCAGGTGCCTGCAATGGGCCCAAAGCTTCGGCGAGCGCACTCGCGCTTTGCTCGGCCAGACGCCCAAACCAGTTCAGCGCATCCGTGGCGGCCAAAATCACCCCCATCTGGTGCCAGCACCCCGCAAGAGCATGGGCGAATGTGTGAACCGCCGTTTGCGGCGCAGGAGCATAGCTGTCACAAGCGGCAAAAAGGACACCAGACGTCCCGAGAGAGACAAAGGCGTCGCCAGCGCGCACCACGCCCATGCCAATGGCCGTAGCCGCATTGTCGCCGCCGCCACCAGCGATCGGCAGATTGCGCGGCAAACCCAACTCATCGGAAAGACTTGCGCGCAAATACCCCGAGATCTCCGAACCCTCGACAAGGCGAGGCATCTGCGCACGGGTCATTTCTGTTGCATCCAATAACGCATCGGACCAGTTCCGCGCGCCAGTATCGAGCCAACTTGTTCCTGCAGCATCGGACATCTCGGCGACATGCTCACCCGTCAGCCAGAGCCGTAGATAGTCCTTGGGCAGCAATACTTTTGCCACGCGATAAAACGTCTCGGGCTCATGACGCGACGCCCAGACGAGCTTGGGTGCGGTAAAGCCCGCAAACACGATATTCCCCGTTATCTCGCGAAAGCGCGGATCGGCATCCAGGTCAGCAGCCTCGCTCGATGCGCGCGTGTCATTCCACAAGATAGACGGACGCAACACAGTATCAGCAGCGTCCAGCAAGGTCGCCCCATGCATCTGGCCAGACAGCCCGATCCCCGCAATCCTTTTGAAATCCGCCTTTGATCGAAGAACTCCCAGAACCGCCTTGGCCGCGTCAATCCAGTCCTGTGGGTTCTGCTCGCTCCATCCTGTATGTGGACGCGATACCTGCAGGGGTGCTGTCGCCTCGGCCACCAGGCATTGAGCATCATCGACGATGACACCCTTCAAACCGGATGTTCCAAGGTCAAGTCCCAGATACATGCAGGCCCCCTCATGTCACATGCCAAATTCTTGCATAACCAGCCACACGCCGTCAATACAAACGTTTGTATTTTATGTTGGGCGCATGTATGGAGGTATCGAACGACAGGGTAATCGAAACGGGGCAGATCATGTTCAAAACGACCGCTACAAGCATCAGCGCGCAGCTCAATGGCGAGACTCTGCTGATAGAAGCCGTTGGCGAAAACGGCTGTCGCGTGCGGATCACGCGCAATGCCCGGCTCGAAAGTGAACGACCCAGCGCCCTGTTGCCCGACCTGCCGGACGGCGCGCCACAGGTCGAGAAAGACGAGAATCAAGCAAGATTGACCAATGGTCGTACATGCGCAGAGCTTCGTCTGGTTGCCCGCGGTATGGGGCCCGCGCTGGAACTGCGCTTCACCGATGCGGCCACCGGACGAAAACTGCTGGTCGAAGAAATGCCCCATATCCTCTGGCCCGGCACACGGCACTGGAAATCGCAAGGCGGTGCGCTCTGGTCTCTGGAAAACCGCTTTCAAGCGCGCAAGGGCGAACGGTTTTTCGGCATGGGCCAGCATCAGCATGGCCAGTTCGACCTGAAAGGCTGCGTGATCGACCTGCATCAGAAGAATACCGAAATCAGCATCCCGTTCCTCTTATCATCCGAAGGCTATGGGCTGCTATGGAACACGCCCGGTGTGGGGCGCGTGGAACTGGCAGAAAACCGCACGCTCTGGCAGGCCGAGGCGATCACACAACTGGATTATGTCGTCATTGCAGGCGAAAGCCCGCGCGATATCCTGCGCGACTACACGGCACTGACAGGCCGCCCACCGGAAATGCCCGATTACACGCTGGGCTTCTGGCAGTGCAAGCTGCGCTATGAAACCCAAGCCGAAGTGCTGCGCGTCGCGCGCGAACACAAGGCGCGCGGGTTGCCGCTGGATGTGCTGGTGATCGACTTCTTTCACTGGACGAAAATGGGCGAGTGGAAATTCCGCGAAGAGGAATTCCCCGACCCCTCTGCAATGGTGGCCGAGTTGCGGGCGATGGGGATCACGCCGATGGTCTCGGTCTGGCCCACGGTCAATGCCAATGCCGAAACCTATGGCACATTCGTTCGGAATGGCTGGCTGGTGGATAGCGTGCGGGGCGCTATGGACGGCTCGATCTTCTATGACCGTGAACCCGATGGCATGAACCCGCTACGCTTCTATGACGCCACAAATCCGGACGCTCGCGCCTTTCATTGGGACCGCGTGCGCGACGGTTATGCGCGCCACGGCATCCATGCTTTCTGGCTGGATGCGAACGAGCCTGAAATGTATCCCTTCCACCCCGAAAATCTGCGCTTTCACGCGGGCGACGGGCGCGATGTGGCCAATGCCTATCCGTTCCTGCACCATCAAGGCTATGCAGATGCTTTCGCACAAGACGAGATCACCGATGGCATCCTGTTGTCGCGCTCTGGCTGGGCAGGGTCGCAGCGCTTTCCGGTGGTGCTGTGGTCGGGGGATGTGAAATCCACCTTTCCCGATCTGAGGCGTCAGTTGACAGCGGGGCTGAACATGGCGCTGTCGGGGATCAGCTGGTGGACGACCGATATCGGCGGCTTCAAGGGGGGCGATATCGGCGATCCGGCGTTTCGCGAACTTCTGGTGCGCTGGTTCCAATGGGGCGCGTTCTGCCCTGTGTTCCGTCTCCATGGTTTCCGGCAGGACGCTGCGCGCGATCCGCGTTTCGGGCATGAATTCAGCTTCGGTGGCGCAGATAATGAGGTCTGGAGCTTTGGACCAGAGGTGGAACCGATCCTGACCCGCTACCTGCATCTGCGCGAGCACCTGCGCCCCTATCTGCACCGCCTGATGATTGATGCCGCGCAAACCGGCCTGCCGCTCATGCGCCCTCTGATGGTGGATTTCCCGCAGGATCCACAGGCAGCGGACATACACGACGCCTACATGCTTGGGCCTGATCTGCTGGTCGCGCCAGTGTTGGAGGCAGGCGCCAAGACACGCAAGCTCTGGCTGCCCGAAGGCACGGACTGGCGTTGTGCATGGGACGGCACCGCATATCAGGGTGGTCAATGGGTCACGCTGCCCTGCCCGTTGGACCGTATCCCGGTGATGATCCGCGCGGGCGCGGATATTCCGTCCTTTGGCTGAACCCTACCAGGCGCGCCCCGACCGGGTGCGCGTCTGCACCCGGTAGAGCGATTTCGTCGCGGTGATGTAAAGCTGCGACAAATCCGCCCCACCCCATTCGATATTGGTGACCATTTCGGGGACAGTGACATGCCCGATCTGCGCACCGTCAGGGGCAAAGATATAAACCCCGTCGCCCCCCGCAACCCAGAGATTGCCGTCTTGATCGACGCGCATTCCGTCGGGCACGCCTACGGGCATCACGGCCAGATCGCGCAAGTTCGAAAGCAGCCAGCCAGGACCAGCATCCAGCGCGACGATCTTGTGATGTGTTTCCGAGGAATCCGAGACATAAAGAGTCTTCTCATCCGGGGACAGGCATAGCCCGTTGGGGCGGTAAATCTCCGTGCAAACAGGGCGCGGCGTGTCTGCATCCGGCCCGACCGCAAAGACCCATGATCCGGGCAATTCCTGCGCCTGCTGGTAGCCATGCAAGCCCCCCTCCAGATTGCGCACGCCAAAGGGCGGATCGGTGAACAGAATTGTTCCATCCTGCGCGCAAATCACGTCATTGGTGGAATTGAGAACCCGCCCCTGGTGCGCGCGCGCCAGAACCTCGCGACTTGCGAGCGTGCCCGCGTCCGAGAGCGTCAGCGCGGAAAGCGTCCTGGTGGAATGTTCGCAGGCGATCACGCGGCCGGCACGGTCGCGCGTCAGCCCGATGGCGAAATGGGAATTGTCGCACCAGACCGACAACCCTTCGCCATCGCTCCAGCGCATGATCGCATTCCCGGGAATATCGGTGAACAGCAGGCTGTTCGCTTCCGCTATCCAGACGGGCCCTTCGGTGAAGCTCATCTTGCCGGACAGATGTTCCAGCGTGCCGTTGATCAGTTGACTCATGTCGTTACTCCCTTGCCCCGCGCCCAGCGGTCGATCAGCACCACGCCCACGACAAGCGCACCCTTAATCACCTGCTGGGTGTTGAAATCCACGTTCATGATTGCCAGCCCATTGTTCAAGACCCCGATCAACAGCACCCCGAGTGCTGTGCGCGGGATCGAACCATAGCCCCCGCCCAGCCGCGTGCCCCCGATCACCGCCGCCGCGATCGCGTCAAATTCCAGCCCGATGGCCCCGTCTGCACGGGCGTTACCAATGCGCGCGATCAGGATCATGCCGACCAGACCCATCAGCGCACCCGTCAGCGTGAAGACCAGAAGCTTGACGCGCGCAACCGGCAGACCCAGCATCGCGCTGGCTTCCGCATCGCCCCCCACGGCGCGAACCTGCGCGCCGAACCGCGTGCGCGCGAGCAGCCAGCCCATCAGCACAAAGACTGCAACCAGCCACCAGAAGGCCGCGCGTTGCCCCAGAAAACTGCCCGTGGCGAAGAGCGACCGGAACCAGTCAGCAGCAAACAGGATCGTCTGCCCGCCAGTCAGCGTCAGCGCGACGCCTTGCGCCAGAAAGAAAGAGACCAAAGTCGCGATAAATGCGGGCACCCCAAGCGCCACCACCAGCACGCCATTGAGCAGACCAAAGACCGTGCCCACGAGAACCGCAATCGGGATGGCCCAGATCCCCCAGCCCTGCGCCAGCGCCAGCGCGGTCACGACAGCGGCGGCGGAGGCCACAGCCCCCACGCTCAGGTCGATCTCGCCCATCAGGATGACGAAGGTCATCGCCGCAGCCGCAATCCCGAGGATTGCCACCTGACGGCCGATGCCCAACAGATTGGCCGGATCGCGAAAGGCAGGGCTCAGGATCAGCAGGGCCACAACAATCGCCACGATCGCGACGGCAAGACCCAGATCGGCCATGCGTTCCGACAGACGGACAGGGGCGCGGGCGCTCATTTGCCACCCGCTGCGACCCGTTCCAGCACCACGGCCAGAAGGATGATCAGTCCCTTGATGATATATTGCGCGTCAATATTGACGTTCAGAAGCACCATCCCGTTATTGAGCACCGCAATCAGTGCAGCCCCCATCAAGGTGCGCCCGACAAAGGCACGACCCCCGAACAGGCTCGCCCCGCCGATGATGACCGCGGCAATCGCATCGAGCGTCAGCGCCGGCACCGAACCCGGCGCACCACTGCCAAGGCGCGCGGCACTCAGGCAGGCGGCGAAGGCCACAAGCGCCCCCATGATGACAAATACCATGATCTTGCGCCGCTTCACCGGCACGCCCGACAGGGCCGCCGCCGCCGGATTGGCCCCCAGCGCAAAGAGTTCATACCCCGCCACTGTGCGATTGAGATAGAGCACACAGGCGAGAAACGCCCCCGCCACGATCCAGAGCGGCACCGGCAGACCAAGGAAACGGTCATCATAGAAAAGATCAAGGAACTGGTCATTCAGGATCGCCACCGACACCGAGCCTGTGAACACGAAGGCCAACCCTGTCGCAATCGCCATCATGCCCAGTGTCGTGATGAAAGAGGGAATATCGCCAATGACCGTAATCACCCCGTTCAGCCCGCCGATACCCATGCCGAGCACCAGCACCAGCAGCACGGCCAGAGGCCAACCCACACCTGCGGCCATGAGTTGCGCCAGGACCACCGACAGAAGCGCCACGACCGCGCCCACGCTCAGGTCAATTTCACCCAGCAAAATGACCATCGTCATTCCGAAGGCCACCAGCATCAAGGTAGCGGAATCCGTCACCAACCTCTCGAAATTGCGGGTGTTCAGGAAAAATTCGCTGGCATAGGAAAAATAGACCACGACAAGAACCAGCCCGGCATAGGGAAGCAGATCGCGCAAGATC
>JAFIEM010000095.1 GCA_020832555.1 Natronohydrobacter sp.
CCCCTCGTGCCGGGGCAGGGCAAGGCGACTTACGGCTTGCGCGCCGCTTTCTCGGCCACGCCAGAGACACCCTCGCGCCGCGCCAGTTCCGCCTCGATCTCGGCGAGTGTGACCCCGCGCGCCGCGCACATGACCAGCAGGTGATAGATCACATCCGCAGCTTCCGATGTCAGCCGCGCCCGATCCCCCTTCACCGCCTCGATCACCGCCTCGATGGCTTCCTCGCCGAATTTCTCGGCGCATTTCTCCGGCCCCTTGGCCAGCAGTTTCGCTGTCCAGCTGCTTTCCGGGTCCGCCCCCTGCCGCGCGGCAATCGTCGCGGCCAGTCGCTCCAGCGCAGTCATGACAGCCGCACCGGAATACCTGCCGCCGCCATATGCGCCTTGGCCTCGCCAATCGTGTATTCACCGAAATGGAAAATCGACGCCGCCAGCACCGCAGATGCGCCCGCGACCGTCACCCCCTCGACCAGATGATCCAGAGTGCCGACCCCGCCCGAGGCGATCACCGGTATCCCCACTGCATCCACAATCGCGCGCGTGAGCGGCAGGTTGAACCCCGCCCGCGTGCCGTCCCGGTCCATCGAAGTCAGCAAAATCTCGCCCGCGCCCTTGGCCGCGACCGTGCGCGCAAATTCCACAGCATCAATCCCCGTGGGCTTGCGCCCCCCATGGGTGAAAATCTCCCATTTGCCGGGGCTGACCGTCTTGGCGTCAATCGCCACCACAATACACTGGCTGCCGAACCGGTCCGCCGCCCGCGCCACCACATCCGGGTCCGCCACTGCCGCCGAATTGAACGACACCTTGTCTGCGCCTGCCAGCAACAGCGCGCGCACATCTTCGACCGTGCGCACGCCCCCGCCCACGGTCAGCGGCATGAAGCAGTTTTCCGCCGTGCGCGTGACCAGATCGAACATGGTCCCGCGATTTTCATGCGTGGCGTGAATGTCCAGAAAGCACAGCTCATCTGCGCCAGCCGCGTCATAGGCTTTCGCGGCCTCGACCGGATCGCCTGCGTCGCGCAGATCCACGAAATTCACGCCCTTGACCACGCGGCCATCGGCGACATCCAGACAGGGAATGATGCGCGTTTTCAACATGCGCCCCTGATAGCGTGGCAACCCGCCCCGGAAAAGAGGCATTTGATACGGATCAAAGACGCGGGCCCTGCAAGCGGCGCAAACTAGACACATGAACCGGAGGACATCATGACCGACATCGCCGCCCGCCGCACCCAGATCAAGGAACGCCAGCTTGAATTGATGGCGCGTGCCACATTCGTCGATCAGGAGCTTGGCGCGCATGGCAGCCCCGATTGGGAAGATAACGCCATCGAGCATGAAGATGACGAGACGCTTGAGGCCCTTGGACACGCGGCAGAGCGGGAATTGCTGATGCTTGACGCCGCAATGAAGCGGATCGAGGCGGGTGAATACGGTTTCTGCGTGAAATGTGGTGCTGAAATCAGCCCTGCGCGACTTGACCTGCTGCCAGCAACCCCCTTCTGTCAGACCTGCGCGCAATAACTTGCGCGGGCGCGCGTCTCAAACTATACGCGCGCCATGCTGGATCTTGCCCCAAACCGCCCCGAATTGCCCGCCGAAATTGCCCGGCGGCGCACCTTTGCCATCATCTCGCACCCGGATGCGGGCAAGACGACGCTGACCGAGAAATTCCTGCTCTTCGGCGGTGCGATCCAGATGGCCGGACAGGTCCGCGCCAAGGGTGAGGCACGCCGCACCCGCTCGGATTTCATGCAGATGGAAAAGGACCGCGGCATTTCGGTCTCGGCCTCGGCCATGTCCTTCGATTTCGGGCAATACCGCTTCAATCTGGTCGACACGCCTGGTCACTCGGATTTCTCCGAGGATACCTATCGCACCCTGACAGCCGTGGATGCCGCGATCATGGTCATCGACGGGGCGAAAGGCGTCGAATCCCAGACCCGCAAGCTGTTCGAGGTCTGCCGGTTGCGCGATCTGCCCATCCTGACCTTCTGCAACAAGATGGACCGCGAGAGCCGCGAAACTTTCGACATCATCGACGAGATTCAGCAGAATCTCGCCATCGACGTGACCCCTGCAAGCTGGCCCATCGGCACCGGGGGCGAGTTCCTTGGCTGCTATGACCTGCTGCGCGACCGGCTGGAACTGATGAACCGCGCCGACCGCAACAAACGCGGCGAAAGCATTGTCGTGAACGGGCTGGATGACCCGGAAATGTCCAATCATGTGCCCGCGCATCTGCTCGAAAAACTGCGCGAAGAGGTCGAGATGGCGCGCGAACTCCTGCCGCCGCTTGATCCGAAATCCGTGCTAGAGGGCCATCTGACCCCGATCTGGTTCGGCTCGGCGATCAATTCCTTCGGCGTCAAGGAATTGATGGACGGCATCTCCGCCTATGCCCCGCAGCCCCAGATCCAGAAAGCCGAATCGCGCCAGATTGCCCCGGAAGAGGGCAAGGTTACAGGCTTCGTGTTCAAGGTGCAGGCCAATATGGACCCCAAGCACCGCGACCGCGTGGCCTTCGTGCGCCTCGCCTCGGGCCATTTCGAACGCGGCATGAAACTGACGCATGTGCGCTCAAAAAAACAGATGACGGTGGCCTCGCCGGTACTGTTTCTGGCCGCAGACCGCGAACTGGCCGAAGAAGCCTGGGCAGGCGATATCATCGGCATCCCGAACCACGGTCAATTGCGCATCGGTGACGCGCTGACCGAAGGCGAGGCGCTGCGCTTCACCGGCATCCCGAGTTTTGCGCCCGAACTCCTGCAAGCCTGCCGCGCAGGCGACCCGATGAAAGCCAAGCATCTTGACAAGGCGCTGATGCAATTCGCCGAGGAAGGCGCGGCGAAAGTGTTCAAACCGGTTTTCGGCTCTGGCTTCATCGTCGGTGTTGTCGGGCAATTGCAATTCGAGGTTCTGGCCAGCCGGATCGAGCTGGAATATGGCCTGCCTGTCCGGTTTGAGCCCACCCAATTCACCTCGGCCCGCTGGGTGATCGGCGAAAAACTCGCGGTCGAGAAATTCGCTGCCGCCAACAAGCAGCATATGGCCGAAGACAGCGACGGCGATCCGGTGTTCATGACCCGTCTGCAATGGGATATCGACCGTGTGGCGCGCGATTATCCTGATGTGCGCCTGACCGCGACCAAGGAAATGATGGTCTGATCCGCCACGCGTGCGGAACCGGCCCGGCACTTCGCGACGTAAGGTGCGTGCTCAGCACGCACCTTACGGTCAGCGTCCGTCTGCAACGGAATACACCACATGTCCGAAGACAGCGATGGCGACCCGGTGTTCATGACCCGGCTGCAATGGGATATCGACCGCGTGACGCGCGACTACCTGGATCTGCGCCTGACCGCGACCAGGGAAATGATGGTCTGATCCGCCACGCGTGCGAAACCGGCCCGGCGCATCGCGAAGTAAGGTGCGTGCTCAGCACGCACCTTACAGCCAGCGTCCGCCTCAATAGCTGCGGATCAACCCCACAAGCCGCCCCTGGACCGCCACCTGATCATCGCGCAACAGCCGCGTCTCATAGGCCGGGTTGGCCGCTTCCAGTGCGATCATCCCGTTCTGCCGCCGGAACCGCTTCAGCGTCGCCTCATGCCCCTCGACCAGCGCCACGACAATATCGCCATTATCCGCCGTTTCCTGTTCGCGGATCACCACGATATCCCCGTCATTGATCCCCAGATCGATCATCGAATCACCCTGCACCTCCAGCGCGTAATGCGCCGCGCGTCCACTCAGCATGGACCCCGGCACGGCAATATCGCGCACCGCTTCGCTGATCGCCTCGATCGGCGTGCCCGCCGCGATCCGCCCCATGACCGGCAGACTCATCGCCGCAGCGTCCACAGGCAGCGCCTGTGCCGGAGCTTTCGGTCGGTCCTTCGCACCACCGTCGATCACGCGCGCTGCAAAACCCTGGTTCATCAAGGCATCGGGCAGTTTCAGCACCTCGATGGCCCGCGCCCGGTGTGGCAGACGACGGATGAAACCGCGCTCTTCCAGCGCCGTGATCAGCCGGTGAATCCCCGATTTCGACCGCAGATCCAACGCATCCTTCATCTCGTCAAAGGATGGCGCGACCCCCTCGGCTTCCATCCGTGTATGGATCAGTTTCAACAGGTCAATCTGTTTGCGTGTCAGCATCGCGCGCTCCCTGAGCTGGTCCCCACCCGGATATTCACATTATGTTCTAACTCTGTTCCGATGTTCTGTCAACGGGGTCACAGCGTGATATACCGCATCTGTTCTCCGGCGGGTCGGGCGCGGCTTCCCGCCGGGTTGATCAGCAGCGCATCCGCGCTGCACAGAACCGACAGCAGAGAACTGTCCTGATCGGGCAGGGGGGTGATGCTTGGACCGGGGCCAAGGCGCGCGCGCATGTAATGCGTGCGCGGCCCGTTTGCAGGCAGGTCGCAGGTCAGTTCGGCAACATGGCTTGGCAGCGGCAGCGCCCCCAGCCCCTGCATCGCGCGCAGCACAGGGCGCATGAACAGATGGCCACAAACTAATGACGAAACTGGATTTCCCGGCAGACCCAGCAGCACCGCGCCGCCCAGCCGTCCCGCCATCAGTGGCTTTCCAGGTCGCATCGCCACCTTGTAGAAAGCACGCGTCGCCCCCAATGCCTGGGTCACAGGGCCGACAAGATCATGATCCCCGACCGAGGCCCCGCCGACAGTAACGATCAGATCCGCCCCCCGCGCCAGATCGAACACAGCGCGCAGGCTCTCTTCGCTGTCCCGCGCAATCGGAAGCAGGCGCACCCGCGCGCCCTCGGCCTCGGCCATCGCTTTCAGCGCAAAGATGTTCGAGGCGATGATCTGATCGGCACGTGGCGCTTCTCCGGGCATGACCAGTTCATCGCCGGTCGCGATAATTGCCACATCGGGCCGGGCGCTGACGCACAGGCGCGGGCAGTTCATCGCGGCCAGCAGCGCCAGTTCCGTGCCCGTCAGGCGACGTGGCGCGCTGATCTGGTCCCCGGCCCGGAAATCCGCACCACGCGGCCGGATATGCGTGGCACTGCCCGGATTGGCCGTGACCGTGATCCTGTCGCCCTCGCGGGTCACATCTTCCTGAATGACAACGCGGCCCGCCCCCTCCGGCAGCGGCGCACCGGTCAGGATGCGCAGGGCCTGTCCTTCCTGCACCGATCCGTCAAATCCGTGCCCGGCGGCGGCAGTGCCGATCACCTGAAACGCGCGCCCCACGGCCACATCGCCACAGACCGCATAGCCATCCATGCTGGAGGCGGCGAAGGGCGGCTGGTCACGCGCTGCCCGCAAGGGCTGGCGCAGCACGCGGCCCGCGCCGTTCTGCAAGGCAATCTCTTCCGTGCCCAGAGGTGTGACCAGATCAAAAACCCGCGCCAGCGCCTCTTCGACCGATATCATGAGGATGCCTCGTAACGCCCTGATTTACCACCATCTTTCAGCACAACCCGCGTGGCGGTGATGGTCATCGACTTCTCGGCGGCTTTCAGCATGTCATAGACGGTCAGCGCCGCCACCGAAGCCGCGGTCAGCGCCTCCATCTCGACCCCGGTCTGGCCCGTGGTGCGCACTTCGGCGCGGATCCGCACTCCGGGCAAGGCAGGATCGGGGTTCAGATCGACCGAGACCTTGGTGATCGGCAGCGGATGACAGAGCGGGATCAGATCAGCGCAGCGCTTCGCCCCCATGATCCCCGCCAGCCGTGCCACCCCCAGCACATCGCCTTTCTTCGCCCGCCCCTCGGTGATCAGCGCAAGCGTTTCGGGCAGCATCTGCACCGCGCTTTCGGCAATCGCCACCCGCGCCGTATGGGACTTTTGCGACACGTCAACCATATGCGCGTGTCCTTCAGCGTCGAAATGTGTCAGTTTTTCCACATCACACCTCAGCAGCGACGGGATTAGCCAAAAGCGCGCGGGTCGCCGCCGCCACATCTTCCTGACGCATCAGGCTTTCACCGATCAGGAAGCTGCGCGCCCCATAGCCTGCCAGATCGGCCAGATCAGCGGGGGTGTAAATCCCGCTTTCGGCAATCAGCCGCTTGCCTTCGGGCACCAGTTTCGACAGCCGGCGTGTTGTTTCCAGCGTCACCTCGAAGGTTTTCAGATTGCGGTTATTCACCCCCAGAAGCGGCGATTTCAGCGCCAGCGCGCGCTCCAGCTCCTCCTCGTCATGCACCTCGACCAGCACATCCATGCCCCAGGCAAAGGCCGCATCTTCCAGTTCCTGCGCCTGCACGTCAGAAACCGAGGCCATGATGATCAGAATGCAATCCCCATGCAGCGCCCGCGCTTCTGCCACCTGATAGGTGTCATACATGAAATCCTTGCGCAAAGCGGGCAGGCCGGTCGCCTCGCGTGCAGCAGTCAGAAACGCATCCGCACCCTGAAAACTGGGCGTGTCGGTCAGGACAGACAGACAGGTTGCGCCCCCCGCCTCGTAGGCGCGGGCCAGCGCGGGCGGGTCGAAATCGGCGCGGATCAGACCCTTCGAGGGGCTGGCCTTCTTGATCTCGGCAATCAGCCCGTAGCCCACCGCCTCGGCCCGCGCCAGCGCGTTGGCAAAGCCACGTGGGGCAGGGGCCGCGCGCGCGGCCTCTTCGACCTCGGCCAGCGGGCGCGCGGCCTTGCGGGCGGCGACCTCTTCCAGCTTGTAGGTCTTGATCTTGTCCAGAATGGTGGCCATTGCGCCCTCCGAATTTACGATTTTACCGGGCTGATCCGCGCCAGCGTCTCGACCGCGCGCATGGCCGCGCCCGAATCCAGGCTCTCGCGCCCCCGCGCCACGCCATCGCGCAGATCGGCGGCCTTGCCTGCGATCACCAGCGCCGCCGCCGTGTTCAACAGCACTGCGTCGCGATACGCCGCGCGCCCCGCGCCCGACAGCACCGCGCGCAACTCGCGCGCATTCTCGCCCGGTGCCCCGCCCAGCAAATCCTCGAACGGATGCAGCGGCAGGCCCGCATCTTCGGGGTGCAGCGTGAAATCGCGCAAAGTGCCGCTCTCCAAAGCCACCACAGCGCTTTCGGCGGCAATCGACAACTCATCCGTCCCGTCCCCACCATGCACCAGCCAGGCGCGCTCGGTGCCCAAAGCCGCCAGCGTTTCAGCCATCGGGCGCAGCAGATCGGCGGTAAAGGCCCCGGTCAACTGATATTTCACCCCCGCCGGATTGGTCAGCGGCCCAAGGATGTTGAAAATCGTCCGCGTCCCCAATTCCATGCGCACCGGCCCCACATGGCGCATCGCCGGGTGATGCATCGGCGCCATCATGAAGCCGATCCCGGCCTCTTGCAGCGCGCGCTCGACCACCTCCGCGCCCACCATTACATCAATGCCCAAAGCGCCCAAGGCATCCGCAGCACCAGATTTCGACGACAGGTTACGGTTGCCATGCTTGGCCACCACCACGCCCGCCCCTGCCACCACAAAGGCCGTCGCGGTCGAGATATTCAGCGTGCCCTTGCCGTCGCCCCCGGTGCCGACAATATCCATAGCCCCCTCGGGCGCGCGCACCTTCACGCATTTCGCGCGCATCACGGCCGCAGCGGCAGCGTATTCATCCACTGTCTCGCCCCGCGTGCGCAGCGCCATCAGAAAACCGCCGGTCTGCGCGGGCGTGGCTTGCCCCTCGAACAGCAGGTTGAACGCGGCCTCGGCCTCGGAGCGGGTCAGCGGGCGGGTGGCCGCAAGACCGATCAGGGGTTTGAGATCGTCCATCACGCCACCACCGCCGCCTGATCCAGAAAATTGCGCAGCATCGCATGACCATGTTCCGACCGGATGCTTTCGGGATGAAACTGCACCCCCTCAATCGGCAAGTCACGATGCCGCAGCCCCATGATCAGCCCGTCCTCCAGCCAGCTTGTGATCTCCAGACAGTCCGGCAGGCTCTCGCGCTCGACCACCAGCGAATGATAGCGCGTCGCCGCAAGTGGCGAGGGCAGGCCCCGGAATACCCCCGCGCCCGCATGATGCATCTGCCCCAGCTTGCCATGCACGATGGACGGCGCGCGCACCACCTTGCCACCGAATGCCTGCCCGATGGTCTGATGCCCCAGACAGACCCCCAGCAGCGGTACCCGCGCTTCGGCAGCGGCCAGCGTGAGCGGCAGACAGATCCCCGCCTGATCCGGGTCACACGGGCCGGGTGAAAGGACGATTGCAGACGGGTTCAGCCCCATCGCCTGCTGCACATCCAGCGCATCATTGCGATGCACCACCACATCGGCCCCCAATTCGCCGAAATAATGCACAAGATTATAGGTGAAGCTGTCATAATTATCGATCAGGAGCAGCATTGCACGG
Source organism: Natronohydrobacter sp. (assembly GCA_020832555.1). Classification (GTDB taxonomy): domain Bacteria; phylum Pseudomonadota; class Alphaproteobacteria; order Rhodobacterales; family Rhodobacteraceae; genus Roseinatronobacter. Next base: position 8,322 of record JAFIEM010000095.1, read on the forward strand.
CTTTCGTGTTCATGAGGCTTGTTCTCCGCCTACATGCCCGTGCAGACAGGCTCTGGTCAAGGGTAGGTCCGGCAATCTGTTTGATCCGCGCGCCGATTTGTGGGAGACTCCCGCCCAAACGCGCGGGACAGGCGCGGCGCAGTCTATCGGCAGCAAGAATGAGGTCAGGTGTGAACAGCTCACTACTCGCGGGACTCGGCGTAGGATCTGGACTTGTTCTGCTCGGATTTGTCGGATCAAGCCTGCTTTTTCCACCACCGCCTCAGACCGTTGCTCCGCCTGCCGCTGAAATCATCTCTCCGGCTGAACCGGCGCTTCCGGTCGATGGCGCTGAAAGCGCAGAAGCCGAAACCACCCTCGCTGAAATCCCTGACAGCGCCCCGGCAGGCGACCCGGAAGGTGAAACCGATCTCGGCGCCCCGGCAGAGACTGTGCAACTGCCCCCGGACGAACTCACTGAACCCGAAACAACACTGGCCGAGGACACGACACTGGCCGAGGAAACGACACTGGCCGAGGACACAGCACTGGCCGAAGAAGCCCTCGAAGACGACAGCCCCACCGCATCATCCCCCGCGCCTGCCGTGCCGGAAGATCCCGTGGGGACTGCCGATCTGGCGGAAGAGATCCTTCCCGTCGCCCCCGCGGAAGAAATCACCGGTCCACAGGCCCGCTTGCCCGCAGGTATCCTGCCCGCGACCGGTCGCGATGCCGGGCAGGGTCTGCCGCAGATCACGGTTCCGCAAGCGCCTGCCCCGGACGCCGAAAGCCCATCTGCGGGCGCGGCCCCTGCCACAGATGACAGCGACACGTCGGCACTGGCCGAACAACCCCCTGCCATGCTGCCGGGCGGGCGCATTTCGGCCCTGCCACAAATCGGCGCAGGTGAAGCCGCGCCCGCAACCCCCGGTGATGTCCCCGCGCCGGGTGCCGCAGCCGTCACGGCACTGGAACGCAATTCGCTCTATGACGGGGCCAGCACCGGCGCGCGCATGGCGCTGGTGCTCAGCGATCCGGGCCTGCCCATGGCCATGCGCCACTCGCTGGCCGCGATGGAGTTTCCTTTCACCATCGCGCTCAATCCGCTCGACACCACCGCCCCCGACGCTGCCGCGATCTATACCGAGGCGGGCAAGGAAGTGCTGATCCTGGCCACCGCCATTCCCGACGGCGCCACGGCATCGGATCTCGATGTGACCTTCAACGCCTTTTTCGGCAGCCTGCCGATGGCTGTCGGCGTGATTGACCTGCCGCAATCGGGCTTTGCGCGCAACGCCCGTCTGCTGAACGAGGTGCTTCCGCTCTTGCAACAGGACGGGCATGGGCTGGTGACATTCTCCGGCGGGCTCGCGCAGGCCGCGCGCGCCGCGAGTGCGGCGGGCGTGCCTCATGCCGAGGTGTTCCGCATCATCGATTCCGGCAATGACAGCGCCTTCACCATGCGCCGTTTCCTCGACCGCGCGGTGTTTCAGGCCAGCCAGATGGGGCAGGTCATCGTCTTCGGCGACGCGTCAAACGATGTGCTGATGGAAGCGATTACCATGTGGCGCGACGGCAGCAGACTGGATCAGGTGGCCTTGGTGCCGATCTCGGGCATCCTGCGCAACCTGCCCTGAGGCGGCTTTTCTGACCCGGTTGGTGTTTCAGGTGGGGTGGGGCGGTCAGCGGGAAGAGAGCGGAACCGCCATTGAAACTGCTGACCGGGCAGCCTATGTTCTGGTCGCTAAAGAAGGAGATTTATGCACAGAGGCTTCGATTGAGCCGTATTTAGCGGTTTCGCCCGGCAGATGACTGCCGATCCTTTTTGCATGATTTCTGTGGAGTTCTCATGGAGAACAACAACCTGTTGATCCGGCCCTTTGATACGGCAACGGATCTTAAAATACTGTCAAATATCTGGTTCGCAGCCTCGATGAAGGCTCATCCCTTCATCGGTGAGGCAAGGCTGACCGAGCAGCGCAATTTGATAGAAGGGGAATATCTGCCAAAGGCAGAGACTTCGGTGGCTTGCCTTGACGGGGAAGCTGTCGGGTTCATCAGCCTTCTGGGCAGTTTCATTGGTGGGATTTTCATCGCGCCAGACCGGCAGGGGCTTGGCATCGGGCGCAAACTTGTCGCCGATGCACTGGCCCGGAAGGGGGAATTGTCCCTGGAGGTCTACACCGAGAATGAGCAGGCCGTTCACTTCTACAACAGGCTCGGATTCCAGGAGGTTTCTCGGCGTGCTATCGACGATTTCGGTTGTCCGTTCCCGAATGCGACACTCCATCTGAAAACGTGAAAATCAGGTCGGGCGAGGCTCTTTCACCGTCTTGCTCGACCATATTGGGAGCAGCACCTTGGTCCCGCACAAGAGCTGCCCCCCGTGCACCCGGTGGGCCCGATCAGATCGCCCTCACCAGAAACCCGGAAAACCAGTGCCGTCTTTCGCCCGACACCCACCAGACCACATTTCCCGTCTTGAAGCCCCACACACCCCGGTCTAGACCGGGGCGCGTGGCCGCTTGCTGGAACTGGTAGACAGACCGGACTTAAAATCCGTTGCTCGCAAGGGCGTGTGGGTTCGATTCCCACAGCGGCCACCATCCCAATTCAGGGATTGATCCGAATGGGCGTCCCGTCGCGCACCATGGCATAAATATCCTCCATCTGCCGGTCGGTCACGGCAATACAGCCATCCGTCCAGTCGCCCCGCGCACGCTGAAAGCGCGGTCCCTGACCGTGAATGAAGATATCGCCGCCCGGCCGCCAGCCATTCGCCTCGGCGCGCGCGCGATCCATTTCATTCGGGTAGCTGATCCCGATGGACAGATGAAACGCCGAATTCGGGTTGCGCCGGTCGATGATGTAATCGCCCTCGGGCGTGCGCCGGTCGCCTTCGCGTTGCTTGTGGCCAATCGGGTTGCCGCCAAGCTGCACCCGGAAAGAGCGCAGCCGCTGGTTGTGGTGATAGAGATGCATCCGCCGCTCGCCCTTGTTCACCACGATCCGGGTGACTTCAGGGCCATGATAGGTTCGGAACTTGCTCGGACTACCGCAGGATGCCAGCACACCGACCAGCATCAAGGCGACAAGAACGCGGAAAAAACTCATCTGACTGCCTCTGGATTTTTTCCGCGACCATGCCGCATTGCCGCGATTCTGCCAAGTGGTTGCAGGGGCACTCACGAAGCTGTCATTCCGCGCGCGTGGTCTTGTCCCTCTCTTCCGCCGCCAGCCGCGCCTCGATGGCCGCAAGCCGTTTCAACACCTCGTCGCGGTAATCCGAGGTCGCCTGATTGCTCTCGGCGGCATGGGCATCCTGCATCGAATTGACGATCAGACCCACCAGCAGGTTCACCACCGCGAATGTCGTGACCATGATGAAGGGCACGAAAAACGCCCAGGCATAGGGATAGACCTCCATCACCGGGCGCACGATCCCCATCGACCAGCTCTCCAGCGTCATGATCTGGAACAGCGAATAGGCCGAATTGCCCAGATCTCCGAACCATTCGGGAAAACTGTTGCGAAACAGCGTCGTCGCCATGACCGCGCCGATATAGAACAGCATCCCCATCAGCAGGAATACCGAGCCCATCCCCGGCAGCGCCTTGATGAATCCTTCGACCACGCGCCGCAGATTGGGGCTGACCGACACCACGCGCAACAGGCGCA
>JAFIEM010000096.1 GCA_020832555.1 Natronohydrobacter sp.
GGAACCTTGTCGCAGCCCTCATCGCATCACGTTAATTGTCCACAGCCCCTAGTTCCGCACACCGTAGCGTGCCAGGAACATGGCGACTGCCCCGTCAACGACGCGCATGATCTCGTCTTCGGAAAAGCGTGTCTGTACCGCGCAAAGGCGACGATCGCAGATTGTCGCCTGACACAACTGAAAGAACTGGTCGGCGGCCAGATCGACATCGTCGATCTTTAGCTGCCCGCGCGCCTGGGCTTCGCGGAAATAGGCCCCAAGCCGCGCGCGCCCCAGTTCCGGCCCGCTTTCATAGAAAGCCTGCCCGATTTCGGGGAAGCGCGGCGTTTCATTGATGCAGATGCGGTACATGGCAATCGCAAAATCCGACATCATGTAGTCAACCAGGCGTCGCCCCGCCTCGCGCAGGGCCTTTTCCGGCGGTGTGCCGCAACTCAGCTCTACCGCGTCATCGGCCAGCCGCAGGATTTCGGTGCGGTAAACTTCGGTGAACAGGTGGCGCTTGTCAGGGAAGTAGCTGTAAAGCGTCGCCTTTGAAACATTGGCCACGCGCGCGATCTCATCGACGCTGGCGCGCTCATAGCCCATGCGGACGAACACCTCGCGCGCGCCTTGCAGAACCTGATCCAGTTTGCGCCCCTGTCGGATCGCGCCGGCTGTGACTGACATGATGCTCCCTCTTGTGTATCGCAAGATAATGCCTTGCGTTGCCGAAGAAAAGCGCGCCTGACTGGAAGCGGCACAAGAGTCCTGTTAACACGTTCAGAACATGATCGAGATTTTTCTGAAAACGCTGCCCTTCTTCGGCCTGATCGGGCTGGGCTACGGCGCCGGGCGGTCGGGGTTCTTCCCGCCAGAGGCAACGGCCTATCTGACGAAATTCGTGTTCTACTTTGCGCTCTCGGCCATGCTGTTCGGGTTTGCCGCCAATCTGTCCCTGTCCGAAGTGTTCGACATGCGGGCGGCCTCGGCCTATCTGCTGGCCTGTGCGGCGCTTTATCTGCTGGTCATGGGCATCGCATTTATGCGCCGCGTCCGGCTGGAGGCCGCGCTGATAGAGGCGCATTGCAGCATTATCGGCAATACCGGGTTTCTGGGCGTGCCGATGCTCGTGGTGCTGCTGGGGGCCTATTCGGTGCCGACGGTACTGTTGGTGCTGACGCTGGACATGATCGTGTTCTCGACACTGTTCGTGATCCTGATCACGCTGGCGCGCGATGGCCGGATCGATGCCACGCTGCCGCGCAAGCTGATCGTTGCGGTTGCGAAAAACCCGATGGTGGTGGCCATGGCGCTGGGGCTGGCGTGGTCGGCGACGGGCTGGCAGGTGCCGGTGCTGGCGAATGAGTTCCTTACATTGCTGGGCGCCGCTGCCACCCCCTGCGCGCTGTTTGCCATTGGCGCCTCGCTTGCCGACAAAAAGGTAGAGCGTCTGCAGATCGTCAGTTGGCTGAGTTTTGGCAAGCTGGTTCTGCACCCGGCCTTTGTCGCGATCAGCGCGTTGCTGATCTTCGGCGTGGACCCAGCCGTGGCCGGTGTACTGATCGCGGCAGCCGCGCTGCCGGTGGCGGGCAACATCTTTATCCTTGCACAGCATTACAATGCGGGCCCTGCTCGCGTATCTGCGGCGATCCTTGTGTCCACGCTGGTCAGTATCGCGACGGTTCCGGTCGTCATTGCATGGGTGACCGGCTTCTGACATCGTGCGCCCGGATTTACAGGAGTCACCATGGAAACCCTTTCTGAAAATAACTGCTTCGGCGGTGTGCAGGGCGTGTATCGTCATGCCTCTGTCAGCACTGGCTGCGACATGACCTTTGGCCTGTTCCTGCCCGCACAGGCGCGCCGGCATCCGGTGCCGCTGCTCTGGTATCTGTCCGGGCTGACCTGCACGCATGAGAACGCCATGACCAAGGCCCATGCCCAGGCCCATGCGGCGGCGCATGGGCTGGCGCTGGTGTTCCCCGATACCTCGCCACGCGGGGATGGGGTTGCCGATGATCAGGCCTATGACCTTGGGCAAGGCGCCGGGTTCTACGTCAATGCCTCGCAATCGCCCTGGGCCGCGCATTTCAGGATGTGGGACTATATCAGCGATGACCTGCCGCGCGTCCTGACCGCCAATTTCGCGCTGGATGAGGGCAGGCAGGCCATCACCGGGCATTCGATGGGCGGGCATGGCGCATTGACGCTTGCGATGCGTCTGCCGGGGCGCTTTGCCTCGGTCTCGGCCTTTGCGCCGATTGCCAATCCCAGCGAAAGCGACTGGGGCCGCAAGCAGTTCAGCGCCTATCTGGGCGATGACCCGGCGCAATGGGCGGCGCATGATTCGACCTGCCTGATGCAGCAGAACGGCTTTGCGGGCGAGGTGCTGATCGATCAGGGCAGCAAGGACCAGTTCCTTGACCTGCTGCGCCCCGAAGCGCTGGCCCATGCCATGGCCGCCCGTCGTCAGCCCGGCGTGTTCCGGATGCAACCGGGCTATGACCACAGCTATTTCTTCGTCTCGACCTTCATCGCCGATCACATCGCCTTCCATGCAAGGGCACTGGCACAGTGAGCGGGGTCGGCGCGGTCGTTTTCGATATCGGCAATGTGCTGCTGGGCTGGAACCCGCAGGCATTCTATGACCGGGAAATCGGTGTGGCGCGCCGCAAGGCGCTTTTCGCCGAGGTCGATCTGGAGGGCATGAACCTGCGCGTGGACCGTGGCGCCCCCTTGCGCGACAGCGCAATGGCGCTGGCGCAGGCGCATCCGGAATGGGCCGATGAGATCGCGCTGTGGCATGATCGCTGGAGCGATATGCTCGGCCCTGTGATCGAAGATAACGTGGCGCTATTGCAGGGGTTGCGCGCTGCGGGAATGCCAGTGTTCGCCCTGTCGAATTTCGGCACCGACACGTTTGAAATCGCGCGGAAACAGCATCTGTTTCTGGATATGTTCGACGAGCGTTTCATTTCCGGGCATCTTGGCGTTCTCAAGCCCGAGCCCGAAATATACGCGATGACCGAGCGCGCGACCCGGATCGACCCCAGCGCGCTGTTCTTTATCGATGACCGCCTTGAAAATATCGAGGCCGCCGCCGCGCGTGGCTGGCAGACGCATCATTTCTCTGATCCGCACGCCTTGCGCGAACATGTGGCATCTCTGGGCCTGGAGGTGTCGGATTGAGCGTTCCTTTCATTACCGATGATATTGAAAAACACCTGGACTGGCAGGAATTGATCGCCGCGTTAGAGGCAGGGCATGCGCTGCCACGGGCGGAAATCGCGGACAGTTTTCTGTATCGTGGCCGCGATACATTGCTCTCGCGTGCGGCATGGATTGACGGGCTGGGCGCATTGGTCAAGACCGCCACGATTTTTCCCGAAAATGCTGCCCAGGATGTGCCGACCATAAATGGGGGCGTCGCGCTTTATTCCGACCGGAACGGCCTGCTGGATGCGATGCTGGATTTCCACCTGGTAACAAAATGGAAAACAGCGGGTGACAGTCTGCTGGCTGCCAGTAAATTGGCCCGCCCGGACAGCCGCGCCATCACACTGGTCGGGGCCGGGACCGTGGCGCACAGCATGCATGACGCCTATCGCGCGCTTTTTCCCGATGCCCGTTTTACCATCTGGAACCGATCCGCTGCATCCGCGCAGCGTTTTGCGGATACGGCAGAGAATGCAGTCGCCAGCGATGATCTGGAATGCGCGGTTCGTGGGGCCGATATCATCTGCACGGCGACCATGAGCCGGGAGCCTGTGATACAGGGCGACTGGCTGCAACCTGGCCAGCATCTGGACCTGATCGGGGCGTTTCGCCCTGATATGCGCGAGGTCGATGATACCGCGCTGACCCGTGCGGCGCTGTTCGTGGACAGCCGCGCGACAGTGCTGGATCATATCGGCGAGTTCAAGGACCCGCTTGCGCGCGGCGTTATTACATCAGACGATGTGCAGGCGGATTTTTACGATCTGGCCAAAAACGACTTCGAACGCCCTTCAGATCAGGCGATTACAATTGCGAAGAATGGCGGGGGCGCCCATCTGGACTTGATGACAGCGAATTATATATACCGAAAATGGTCAGATTTTCTTTGAAAGCAGTTGAACTTTTCACGGGTTTGCGCTTCATGAAAGAACGGCATAACAGAATGGGAGCAAGGAATGAGCGTTGATCTGAATGAAATGGAGCTTTCAGAGTTGAAAAAGCTTCAGAAAGACGTGACCAAGGCAATCGAGAGTTTCGAGGATCGCAAGCGCAAGGAAGCACTCGCGGAAGTTGATGCGCTGGCACGCGAGCGCGGATTTACGATTGAGCAACTTGTCGGTGTCGCCCCGCCGCGCAGCCGTAAACCCGTTGCGCCGAAATACGCCAACCCGGCTGATCCGTCGCAAACCTGGACCGGGCGCGGGCGCAAGCCGAAATGGGTCGTGGCAGCACTGAACGCAGGCAAGACGCTCGACGACCTCGCGATTTGAGCGAACGATTTGAAACTCTGCGCCAGGTTTACCGCTTTGCGCGCATCTTTCTCGAGGCCATGCGGAAACGCAATATCGGACTGCTTTCGGCAGGTGTCGCGTTTTTCGCGCTACTGGCATTGTTCCCTGGTATTGCGGCGCTGATTTCTGTTTTTGGTGTGTTTGCGGATCCGCTGGTCATTCAGGACCAGCTTTCGTTCTTCGAGGATTTCCTGCCGCCGGATGCCTATGTCCTGCTCAGCAACCAGATCACGCGGCTGGTCTGGGCGAATGAGGGGGCGCTGGGCTGGGCGAGTATCGTGTCGATCCTGATTGCGCTTTTTCTGGCGCGGCGTGGGGTCGATGCGATGCTGGTGGGGATCAATGCCATCCACGGCACCCCGCATCGCCCCGGCTGGCTGCATGCGCTGCGTGTACTGGGCATGACACTGGGGATGTTGCTGGCGGGGATCGTGGCGCTTTTGTCGGTCTTGGTGTTGCCTGTGATCCTGGCGATCTTTCCGCTTGCCGGCCTGCGTGGCATCCTGGTGGAACTTGGGCGCTGGGCCTTGTCGCTGGGGCTGGTTGTCATGTGGATATGGCTGTTCTACCGGATTGGCCCCAACCATGAAAAAGGCACCCGCCCGCCCATGGCGCCGGGCCTGACACTGGCGATGACGCTATGGATCAGCGCGTCGGTCGGGTTTTCGTACTACCTGCAGAATTTCGGCAATTATAACGAGGTTTACGGCTCGCTGGGTGCCGTGGTTGCACTCTTGATGTGGTTCTACATCTCGGCCTACGCAGTGTTGATCGGCGGGGTGCTGAACGCCACGCTGAGCGAATTGATCGCGCGCAAGCAGAGCGAAGAGAACCGCGTCCTCAGCCCCATGTCGGATGAAACCGCCCCGCAGGCGACAGAGTGAAGATATCGAACCCGTCGGCGGTCACGCCGATTGCATGTTCGAACTGCGCCGAGAGCGACTTGTCGCGGGTCACGGCCGTCCAGTCATCCGACAGGACCTTGGTTTCGGGACGGCCCAGATTCACCATCGGCTCTATGGTAAAGAACATCCCTTCTTCCAGCCGCGGGCCGTGGCCTGCGCGCCCGTAATGCAGCACATTGGGCGGGGCATGAAACACCCGGCCCAGCCCGTGGCCGCAGAAGTCGCGCACCACCGACATGCGCTGGCTTTCGACATAGGACTGGATTGCATGTCCGATATCGCCAAAGGTGTTGCCGGGGCGGACCGCGTCGATCCCCAGCATCAGCGCGTCATAGGTGACCTGGATCAGCCGCTCGGCCTTGCGCGACAGCTTGCCCGCCACATACATGCGTGACGTGTCGCCATACCAGCCATCCAGCACGACCGTCACATCGATATTCAGGATATCGCCATCCTTGAGCGTCTTGTCACCGGGGATGCCGTGGCAGACCACATGATTGACGGAGATGCAGCTTGCATGCTGATAGCCCCGATACCCGATCGTGGCAGAGGTCGCGCCGGCCTCTTCGACCATATTGGTGATCAGGCGATCAATCTCTGCGGTGGTCTGGCCGGGAAAGATATGCGCAGCGATCCGGTCGAGGATGGAGGCAGCCAGATGCCCGGCCGCATGCATGCCTGCGAAATCCGCAGGTTTGTGGATGCGAATACCTTCTCGGGTCACCCGGCCGTCATGCTTGTCATCCAAGGCTCAAACTCCGCTTTTCTTGCGCCTTGCGGCAACATAGAATGGGCGGCAGCAGAAAACCAGACCGCGCCGGGCGGTTTTGTCCCGGTTGCGCGCAGCATGCCTGAACAGGCCAGCGGCGTTGCCCTGCCACCGTGCCTGTTCGGATGACCAGGGTATCGCAGAAGGATCGCGCCGATATGGAAGATGCCAGCGATGTCCTGCTTCACCATCTGACCGCTGAAGAGCTTTTGGCAATGTCGGCAGAGTTTGCCAGGGCGCAGGGTCTGCTGCAAACGCGGATTGGTCCGATCAGCCCGATCCTTGATGATTTGCTGGAAATCATAGGCAAGGCGGGCAAGGCCGACCGCGCCTATCTGTTCATGGTGCGCGACGCGGCCTTTATCCAGAACACGCATGAATGGAGCCGCCCTGGCGTCACGCCATGCGCAATGAGTTGCAGCAAGTGCCCCTGTCAGTCGGAGAGCGCGTCTGGTCGGCCATGCGTTGCAATGGTGTTTTCATGTGCCCGGATGTCAGTGCCATGGCCTATGGGTCAGAGTTTCGCCAGATCCTCTTGGATCAGCACATTCAGGCGCTGATCCTGGCACCGCTCTGGAACGGGCAGGCTCTGCGCGGTTTCATCGGGTTTGATTATGTCGGCAAGACGCATCATTTCACCGAACTCGAGCAGAACCTGATGGTCGGGTTTGCCGCGACACTGGATCTGGCCCTGTGCAATGACGAGAAGCTGAGCCTTAATAACCGCCTGACCGGTGATCTGGAAACGCTGAGGGGGCGCATGGCGGCCATGGTCGCGGGGCTGCCGGAGCTTCTGGTGGAAACAGATACACGGGGCATCATCACGGCGTTTCACCAAAGCAATCCGCGCAGCTTTGATCTGCAACCCGAGGATGTCATCGGCAAACCGCCCGAAGCGATCATTCCGGACAGTGTTGCACGGGTCGTGCGCGTCGCAATGGCAGAGGCCCGCAAGACCGGATGGTCGGAAACCCATTCCTACAGTCTGCAGGTCGATGGCGAATGCAGACGATTCGGCTTGCATGTCAGTGCGCGGCGGGACCGACGCGACGCGCCCGTCAGCGGTTTCGTTCATGTCATACGCGATATCACGCAGAGCTATGAGCAGGACAACCTGATCCGGCGCCTCGTCCGCGTTGTGGAACACACATCCAACATGATCTTTCTGGCTGACGCCGAGGGTTTCATCATGTGGATGAACCCGGCTGCAATAAACCGCACGGGCGTGTCACTGGAACAGGCCGCAGGCAAACAGCCGACCGATATCCTGCGTCTGGGGCAGTCAAACCCCGAAGTTCTGGACGCCATTTGCGCCACGCTCAGCGGCGGGGCCGAGGTCAGCGAAGAGGTGCGCGCCATCGACAAGGACGGTGCGCCCTATTGGGTCAGCCTGAACATGCGGCCCCTTTATGGTCCCGATGGAACATGGGAAGCCTTCATGGTCGTCGCAACCGATATCACGCGGCACAAGCTGGCAGAGGTGCGCGCCCTGCGCGACCGGATCAGCGTGTTCGATGCATCGCATGACGGCATCTGCATCAGCCAGGCCGATGGCCGGCTGACCTATCTGAATCCGGTCGCGCGCGCGATGCTGGGCGTTGCGCAGGATATTCAGATCGAAACCCATTACTGGCATGATTTCACACCAGCCTCTTTCAACGAGCATATAGCGAAAATTCTGCCCCAGCTTTATGCGACGGGGCATTGGGATGGCGAGGTCCTTCTGAATGTGCCTGAGCAAACCGAACGAATGCTTGAGCTGTCCATCAGCGTGCAGGATGATGGCAGCTTCCTGACAATATCGCGCGAGGTGACGGCCCGAAAACAGGCCGAGAAGGATCAGGTGCTGCTGCGTGAACAGTTGCAGATCGCGCAGAGCCGTCAGCTTGTCGCGCAACTGGCTGGCGGGTTGGCGCATGATGTCGCGAATGTCCTGTCCGTCGTATCGCACGGAGCCGAGGCGCTGAAGCGGGGCGCCACGCCGCTGGCGCTGGAGAACATTTCGCGGATCGAGGCCGCCACCGAACAGGCGCAATCGCTGGTGCGCAACCTCACCCGACTGGGCCAGCGCCAGCAGGACCGCGTCGCGCTGGACCTGCCCCAAGTGCTGAGAGAGGGCACCGCCCTGATACGCCCCAGCCTGGGGCCAGGCACGAGCCTTACGCTGACGATGCCCGAGACCGGCCTGCATATTCTTGGTGACAAGACCTCGGCCATGCAGGTTGTGCTGAACCTGATGCTGAACGCTCGCGACGCGCTGAACAGCGCCCGCGCGAACAGCACGGACCAGAAGGGGCGGATTTCAGTTCGCCTGTCGCAGGCACCTGTCCGCGATAGCATCAAACAGTCCGATTTCGGCGTGATCCTTGCCGGGCAGCCCTATGCGCTGATCGAGATATCGGATACCGGCCCCGGTATTTCCGATGGGCAGCGCGACCATATCCTGCAGCCCTATTTCACGACCAAGGGGCAGGAGGGCAGCGGCCTGGGGTTGGCCATTGTCGGTGATATCCTGCTGCAGAATGACGCAGCCTTGACGGTCCTCTCCAGCCCGGCTGCCGGAACCACGATGCAGGTTTTCTGGCCGCTGGCACCCGAAGGTCATGTCCTGTCCGGCGCGGCACCAGTCGCCTGCTCGGAGCCGCTTGCGGGTATGCGCGTGCTGCTGGTCGATAATGACGATTCTGCGCTGATGCAGCTTGAACGGATGCTTGGCGCTGCGGGGGCGGAAACGGCAAGCTGCATCGACCCGCGCGAGGCGGTCGCCGCCGTCGCAGCCGCCCCGAATGAATGGGACGCGATCGTGACCGACCATCAGATGGGCGCGATGACCGGAATCGATCTGGCCTTCAAACTGCGCGCGATACGCGATTCATTGCCCGTCATTCTGGTCACTGGCGGAAATAGATTGTATGTTTCGGCGTTCTTAGGGCAAAGTGAGGTCGCATTGACGTTACGTAAGCCGGTTTCCGAGTCTGTGCTTGTTTCAGTGCTTTTAGATCTGAAATTACGCAATGCACTGTCGACAAGGAAGCTGGACATCTTGGATGCGTCTACTGATCGCGGATGATCATCAACTCCTGCGGGACACCCTGAGCAGCTATCTGGGCCAGGAGAAAGATATCGAAATCGTCACTGTCGGCGATATCGAACAGGCGCGCGACACGATGCGCTCTGCGCCCGGCTTTGATCTTGTCCTGCTGGACTACGCCATGCCGGGCATGGAGGCGCTGACAGGGCTGCGCATGATACTGGCCGACGAAGGCGCACCTCCGGTCGCATTGATTTCCGGGTTGGCGCCACGCGATGTGGTCGAGCAGGCCTTCAGGATGGGGGTGCGCGGGTTCCTGCACAAATCGATGCCGGCAACATCATTGTTGAATGCGATCCGGTTCATGCTGATGGGCGAGCGGTTCATTCCGGTCGATTTCATTGTGCGCGAAGCGGCAATACCAGATGGCGCGCCCGCCAATCTGGCCGAGTCGCCTGCGGGTGTCGCATTGTCGAAGCGCGAGTTGCAGGTTCTTGCGGCCCTGTCGAACGGCCGGACCAACAAGGAAATCGCGCGCGAGATCGGTCTGAGCGAAGCGACCGTGAAGCTGCATGTGAAAACGCTCTACCGCCGTCTGGGCGTCAGCAATCGCACGCAGGCCGCGATCGTGGCGCGCAACCGTAATCTGGTCTGATGGGGGCTGCTTGACGGCACCTACGGAAATGTCACCAAGCGGATCATCCTGCTGGCTGTAATGTAAAAAACCTGTTACCTTTGTGCAAAAGCTGCGGTCAAGCAGTGTATGAGAGCAGAGGCAGGCATGGCACAGGCGGCACCACTGGGCGGGGTTTTCGCGCTCGATCTGGACCAGACAGAGACCGACAATATCCGCGGTCTTTCCCCGCAATGGGTGCGGGTGGGGGCCGTGTGGCGCTGGGACGGGGTACCCGTGCGTCTGGACGGGCCGACCCAGGTGATCCCTCTCAAACCCGCGCCGGGGGGGCATGACATAAAGGCCCGCGCGCGCAATGTGGCGCAGCGGATCAGCGGGACCGTGTTGCCACCACATGGCCCCGATCCGCAGATCAGTGTGCCGTCAGACGGGTTTGCGCTGACCGATGGCTACCATGTCTATATCGCCCGCTTCATCCGGACCATGCGCGGCAGTCAGGTCGTGTTTGAAGGCAGCCTGCCGCCCTATGGCCAGACATGCTGGGTGACATCGGTCAATCTGGCGCCGGCGCACCCGCTGCCTGCGGGTGACGGGGTGATCTGTTTTTCCAATGACACGATGATCGCGACGCCCTCGGGCGATGTGCCGATCAGCCTGCTCGGGGCGGGCGATCTGGTGCTGACGCGCGATAATGGCCCGCAGCCTGTGCTGTGGCTGGGAAAGTCCACGCTGTCGGGGCTGGCCTTGCGGCGGCATCCGCATCTGCGGCCCATCCGCCTGCGCCGCGGCGCGCTGCAGGACGGGCGGCCAAGCGACGATCTGTGCGTCTCGCCCCAGCATCGCATATTGGTCGAGGGGGCGCAGGCGCGGGACCTGTTCGGCGCCCCGGAAGTTCTGGTCGAAGCGGCCGATCTGGTGGATTACAAGACCGTCTTTCCCGATCTGGCGCTGCATGGCGTGACCTATATGCATCTGCTGCTTGGGGCGCATCAGGTCATCTATGCCAATGGCCTGCCGAGCGAGAGCTTTCACCCCGCATCCGCTGCCGCATCGACGCTTCGGCTGCACGCCTATGCGCTGCGCCGGATCTCGGACCATCTGGTGCGCGCACCCGAGCGCTACGGGCCAACCGCGCGGCGTTGCCTGAACCGGGGCGAGGCGGCGCTGCTGGCCGCCTGAGCAGGGCTTGACTCGGGCCGCGCCGCTTGTATAAGCGCGCCATCCCGAGGCGCTGCTTCGGGTGTTTTCATTGGTGTTGGAGGCCCTCGCAAGAGGTTGCCTGTCGCCCGGCCAGACCGGGAGAGGACAACGCCCTTCGCAACGCGCAGTTCCGCGCATATGAAGGAGATCAGCCGTGAGCAAACGCACGTCTGCCAAGTACAAGATCGACCGCCGCATGGGCGAGAATATCTGGGGTCGCCCGAAAAGCCCCGTCAACCGCCGCGAATACGGTCCCGGACAGCACGGCCAGCGCCGCAAGGGCAAGATGTCGGATTTCGGCACACAGCTGCGCGCCAAGCAGAAGCTGAAAGGCCATTACGGCGATCTGACCGAAAAGCAGTTCCGCCGCATCTATGCCGAGGCAGAGCGCATCAAGGGCGATACAGGTGAAAACCTGATCGGCCTGCTGGAGCGCCGTCTTGATGCCGTGGTCTATCGCGCGAAATTCGTGCCGACCGTCTTTGCCGCACGCCAGTTCGTGAACCACGGCCATGTCACGGTGAACGGTCAGCGGGTGAATATCCCCAGCTACCGCGTCAAGGAAGGCGATGTGATCGCGATTCGCGATAAATCGAAGCAACTGGCCATCGTTCTGGAAGCTGTTGGCCTGGCGGAACGCGATGTGCCTGACTATCTGGAGGTCGACCATTCCAAGATGACCGCGACATTCGTGCGCACGCCGAGCCTGGGCGATGTGCCATATGCAGTGCAGATGGAACCCAACCTTGTGGTCGAATTCTACGCGAAGAACTGATCTTCGCAGACCCCCGGTTTTTCAAGGCCCTGCCCACGCGGCAGGGCCTTTCGCGTTGCGCCCGCCCTGCCTGCATCCCGGCCGGGCGGGGGGGGCGCCGCCCCCCCCCCCCCGCCGCGCGGCCGGGCGGCGGGGGGCTGGCGGGCGGGGGGG
>JAFIEM010000097.1 GCA_020832555.1 Natronohydrobacter sp.
TTCGAGGCGGAAGGCGCAGATGTCTGGTATGTGCAAGGATTCAAGGAACGCATCCTTGAAAACCTTCATGATCCTGAAGCCTATGATCAGGTTTTTGACATTCTCGATGTCTGGTTCGACAGCGGTTCAACCCATGCTTTCGTGCTGCGCGACCGCGAAGATGGCGCGCCTGACGGGATTGCGGATCTCTATCTGGAAGGGACCGACCAGCATCGCGGCTGGTTCCATTCCTCGATGCTGCAAGCCTGCGCCACCAAGGGCCGCGCGCCCTATCACGGGGTGCTGACGCATGGCTTCACGCTGGACGAAAAGGGCATGAAAATGTCCAAATCGCTTGGCAATACGGTTGCGCCGCAAGAGGTGATCGACGAATATGGCGCCGATATCCTGCGGCTTTGGGTGGCGCAGTCCGATTACACGGTCGATCTGCGCATCGGCAAGGAAATCCTGAAAGGCGTGGCCGACAGTTACCGGCGCTTGCGCAACACGATGCGCTTTCTGCTGGGCAATCTGGACGGGTTCTCTGATGCCGAGCGGGTGGCCCCTGCCGATATGCCCGAACTGGAACGTTGGGTGCTGCATCGTCTGGCAGAACTCGATGTGCAGGTCCGCAAGGGCTACGGCGCTTACGATTTTCAGGGCGTGTTCCGCGAACTCTTCACCTTCGCGACCTCGGATCTGTCGGCATTCTATTTCGATATCCGCAAGGACGCGCTTTATTGCGATGCGCCGGACAGCCTGCGTCGCCGCGCGGCGCGCACGGTGCTGGATATCCTGTTCCACCGCCTGACCACATGGCTTGCCCCTGTGCTGGTTTTCACGATGGAAGATGTCTGGCTGTCGCGCTTCCCCGGCGATGACAGTTCCGTGCATCTGCAGGACTTCCCCGAAACGCCCGCCGATTGGCTGGATGTGCCGCTGGCGCAGAAATGGGCGGGCATCCGGGCCGCGCGGCGGGTGGTCACGGCTGCGCTGGAAATCCAGCGGCGTGACAAGGTGATCGGCGCGTCTCTGGAAGCGGCCCCTGTGGTGCATGTGCGCGACAGTGCGATCATGGACGGGCTGAAAACGGTCGATTTTGCCGATATCTGCATCACGTCGGATCTGATCCTGACGGCAGATCCGATCCCGGCAGAGGCCTTCCGCATGCCCGAAGTCGAAGGCGTAGGTGTGGTGTTCGAGCGCGCGGAAGGCGAGAAATGCCAGCGCTGCTGGAAGATCACGCCTGATGTGGGCCGTTTTGCCCATCCGGGCACCTGCAAGCGCTGCAATGACGCGCTTGGCTGAAGCGGCACTGACCCTGCGCGCAGTCTTTTCCGCGCGCGCAGGGCGATCTGGCGGCACTTTCCTGCTGGACAGGGGGCGCGCAACAGCTAGCTCTGGCCGGACAGGCTGGAGGGTTGATGAAGCGCGCATTGGTGATCGGAGCGTCGGGCGGGATCGGGCAAGCGCTATGTGCGGTATTGGCGGCACAGGGCTGGAGTGTCACGGGCCTGTCGCGCAGCGGTGACGGGCTGGATGTGACCGATGAGCCGTCCATCGCGCGGCATCTGGGCGCGCTGGAGGGGCCGTTTGGGCGTATCCTGATCGCGACGGGTGCGCTGGAAATCGAAGAGCACGGGCCGGAAAAGGCGCTGAAACATCTGAGCGCCGAGGGCATGGCCGCGCAATTTGCGCTGAACACCATCGGTCCGGCGCTGGTGATGAAACATGCTCTGCGGCTCTTGCCGAAAGACGCGCCTGCGGTTCTTGCGGCTCTCTCGGCGCGGGTGGGGTCGATTGGCGATAACCGCGCGGGCGGCTGGCACAGTTACCGCGCGTCCAAGGCTGCGCTGAACCAGATCATCCGGGGTGCTGCAATTGAAATAGGGCGCTCGCATCCGCAGGCGGTCTGTGTGGCGCTGCATCCCGGCACAGTTGCCACGCGCTTTACCGAGAAATATCTGGGCCGCCATCCTGCCGTTGCACCGCTTGAGGCCGCCGCCAACCTGCTGCGCGTGATCGACGGGCTGTCCCCCACGCAATCGGGACAGTTCTTCGACTGGGCAGGGAAGCCTGTCGCATGGTGAGGCTGGTTCTGGTGCTGGGCGACCAGTTGACGCCCGAGATTGCAGCCTTGCGCAAGGCGGAGAAGTCGCGCGATGTGGTGGTGATGGCAGAGGTCGCAGCGGAAGCGGAATATGTCCCC
Source organism: Natronohydrobacter sp. (assembly GCA_020832555.1). Classification (GTDB taxonomy): domain Bacteria; phylum Pseudomonadota; class Alphaproteobacteria; order Rhodobacterales; family Rhodobacteraceae; genus Roseinatronobacter. Next base: position 2,189 of record JAFIEM010000097.1, read on the forward strand.
CATCACCCCAAGAAGATCGCCTTCCTGTTCACCGCCATGCGGAAATTCGCCGCCCATCTGCGCGAACAGAGCTGGCGCGTGTCCTATACCCGCCTTGACGACCCCGAGAACGCCGGGTCGATCCCCGGTGAATTGCTGCGCCGGGCATCCGAATTTGGCGCGCGCGCGGTGCTGGCCACGGAACCCGGGGAATGGCGGTTGATTCATGCGCTGCAAGACGTGCCACTGGACCTGACGCTCTTGCCTGACGATCGGTTCCTCTGTTCGCATGGGGAATTCGCTGACTGGGCCAAGGGGCGCAAGGCGCTGAGGATGGAGTATTTCTACCGCGAAATGCGGCGCAAGACCGGGTTGTTGATGGACGGCGACAAGCCGGAGGGCGGCAAATGGAATTTCGACCACGACAATCGAAAACCCGCCAAAGCCGATCTTTTCCGCAAGGGACCGCCCGAAGCGCAAGGCGATTCTGTCCTGGACGAGGTGCTGGATCTGGTCGAGGCGCGGTTCCCGGCGAATTTCGGCAGGTTGCGCCCGTTTTCCTATCAGACAGACCGCGCCGGGGCGTTGCGCGCCCTGGACCATTTCATCGAGCATGCATTGCCCGATTTCGGCACCTATCAGGACGCGATGCTGGAGGGCGACCCGCATCTCTATCATGCGGTGATCGCGCTCTATCTGAATGCGGGTCTGTTGTCGGTGTTGGAAATCTGCAAGCGCGCCGAGACTGCATTTCATGACGGGCACGCGCCTCTGAACTCTGTCGAAGGGTTTATCCGGCAGATCATCGGCTGGCGGGAATTCGTGCGCGGCATCTATTTTCTGGAAGGGCCGGATTATCCGGCGCGCAATGTCCTGAACCATCAACGCGCGTTGCCAGCGATGTATTGGGGGGGCGAGACCAAGATGAATTGCATGGCGCAAGCCATTGGTCAGACAAGGGATCTGGCCTATGCGCATCACATTCAGCGCCTGATGGTCACAGGCAATTTCGCACTTCTCGCCGGGGTCGATCCGGGGCAGGTGCATGAATGGTATCTGGCGGTCTATGCCGATGCCTATGAATGGGTGGAAGCCCCGAACACGGTCGGCATGTCCCAATTCGCAGATGGTGGGGTTGTCGGGTCGAAACCCTATGTCAGTTCCGGTGCCTATATCGACCGGATGTCGGATTACTGCCAGTCCTGTCATTATCGGGTCAAGGAAAAGACCGGTGCGCGGGCTTGTCCCTTCAATTTGCTCTACTGGCATTTCCTGATCCGCCACCGGGATCGGTTCGAGAGCAATCCGCGCATGGCGCAGATGTATCGCACCTTTGACAAGATGGATGATGCGCGCCGCGAAACTGTGCTGGCAGAAGCTGCGGAGTTTCTGGACCGGTTGTCCAGCGGCGAAACAGTCTAGACTTGCTCTGTGCCTGCTGCTCGCCTATCCCGATGGGATGAACACACCGCGTTATACCGAGCTTGTGACCAATCTGCCCGCGACTGTTCCTTTCGTCGGGCCAGAGGCGCATATGCGTGTCTCTGGTCGCGGGTTTCGGGCACGGCTGGGGGCGAATGAAAGTGGCTTTGGCCCCTCGCCCAAGGCCATCGCGGCGATCGAAGCTGCCGCCCGCGAGGCATGGATGTATGGCGACAGCGAGGCGCATGATCTGCGCGCCGCCTTGGCCGCGCATCACGGGATCCCCGCCGAGTCGATCCTGGTGGGCGAGGGGATTGACGGATTGCTGGGCAATCTGGTGCGGCTGCTGGTGGGGCCGGGGGATGCGGTTGTCACATCGGACGGGGCCTATCCGACCTTTAACTACCATGTCGCGGGCTTTGGTGGGGTGTTGCATAAAGTGCCCTACCGGGAGGATCACGAGGATCCTGCGGCCTTGCTGGCGCGCGCGGAACAGGTTGATGCGAAGCTTCTGTATTTCTGCAATCCCGATAACCCAATGGGTAGCTGGCATTCAGCGCGGATCGTGCAGCGTATGATCGATGCCGTGCCGGACGGAACGCTTCTGGTGCTGGATGAAGCCTATATCGACGCAGCACCCGAGGGGACGGCCCCGGCGTTGGACCCTGCGGACAGCCGCGTGATCCGCATGCGGACCTTTTCGAAGCTCTACGGTCTGGCGGGGATGCGTGTGGGATATGCGATCGGTGCGCCGCCCTTGATCGCGATGTTCGACCGGATCCGCAATCATTTCGGTCTCGGGCGCGTCGCGCAGGCAGCAGCATTGGCGGCTGTGCAGGATCAGGACTGGCTGCATGCGGTGCAAGGTCAGGTTGCGCAGGCCCGCACCACGCTGTCTGATATTGCAGCGGATAACGGGCTGCACGCGCTGCCATCAGCCACGAATTTTGTGGCGATTGACTGCGGTCGGGATGCAGATTTCGCGCGCGCGGTGTTGCGCGAACTGATGGCGCGCGATGTCTTTGTGCGCATGCCTTTCGTTGCGCCGCTTGACCGCTGCATCCGGGTCTCGATGGGCCCGGAGATGGACCTGCGGCTCATTGCCGAAGTGCTGCCCATTGCCTTGCGCGCAGCCCGGACCTGACCACAAGGATGCGGGCCGGGCTTTGGGGTCTTGCGGGTCTCATGGCCATATCGGGCAGAAAAAGCTTTTCTGGCTGCGCCCCCGAGAAGCTGAGAACTCGCGGCAGGCGAGGGCGCGGACTCTATAGCATGTTGCGCAAAAGTGGTTTCCGGTTTTGCGCATAAAAACATACGACCTAGAGCGGAGCGCGCGAATTCGAATGAGCGCAACCCGCTCTAGCACCTTGGTTCCGGGTATCGGCCGCTTTGGCTGTCAGGCCGAACAGCAGTTGGGACAGCGACAGGCCTGAATTTGGCGTGGTATCGGACCACCGGATCACCGCCGCGCATTTTGCAGAAGCAGCAAGGCCGTTGCCGACCCGCTCAGGCTGAGTTGCGTTTCGCGAAGTTGCGTCATCACAAGGAATCTGCGTGTGACCGCGCTTAACGCCTCTGCTTGACCGAGTTGCTGCAGATCCGAGGTGCCGAAGCGCTTTTCTGCAGCGCGGCGCATTCGGGCAACCTGCGTGTCGACGTCGAGTTTGCCGAACTCTTTCGGCAATCCGAGGCTGGTCTGCAGGACTTCGCGCAGGGGAGGGTTCCCCAGCAGGGCAAACCAGCGCGATGTGTCGCTGCTGTACTGATCCGCGAGTTGCGGCAATTCCCGCTGCAACGCCATCGCCAGCCGAAGCGACTGGTCCTGCGTGCCGACCGCGATCTCGAATTCGCGTTTGCGATATTGCGTGATGATCTGGTCGACCTGTCCCTCCGGCATATGGGTTGCGGAAGGACGGGTCAGATGCTCGAACGCGCCTGCGAAAGCCAGATAGCGCTTGTCCGCCAGTCGGTTGGCCAGAGCACTCCGATCAGCGGTTCCGTCTTCCACGATCTTGCGAATGAATGCACGATTGTCGAGATCATCCTGCAGCCCGAAAGCACCAAGCGCCACCCGCAAAAGGCGACGATTCTCGACCAGATCCTGCACCGAGCGCAGTTTCGGAAGTGTCTCGCGGACATAGACCTCGTCGCGCTGAAGCCTGGGTGTCGCGTTGAAGCTGGCTTCCTGACGGTCCTTGGTCCGGTTGAGCAGTGCCCAGCCGGCCAGACCTGATATCGGGATAACCGGTTGAAAGCTCATGGCGTTCTGGAAGCAAAGAGGCGGGCTTCGCGTGGCAGGAGCATGCGCAGGGCCTTGAGCGCTGCATAATGATCCCCCTCCAGTATCCGGTCAGAGGCTGTGCCGAGGATCCGGCGACTGTCCTGATCGGTGAAGACCTGACTGATCTGTTCGATCGCGCGCAGCAGGGGCTTCTCGATTTCGGCCGCACTGGAATCCCCCGAAAGCACGAGTTGTGCCAGGTAACAGGTGCGTCTGACGGGTGTGTTGGCCTGTTCCGGATGGATGGCGTCGCGCAAACGAAGAACATTGGCATTCGGGGTCTTGATGGACAGGCTCGCGCGACGATCCCCGTTTTCTATGACAGCACCATTCAGGAGGACGCGTTCATGTGGTGCCAGACGAATGACGAGCCCGCTCATGTGGCGTCATCCTTTCCTGCCAGACCGCGCATGATGGCGATGTTGATATCGATCAGGACATCGGCGCTGGCACCTGCGCGCAGGACCACTTCGGTATGCCGCAGGGTGAAATTTGCGAGTTGCAGAAGTTGCAACTTCAACGCGTCGGGAAGCGTGTTTTCAGTGGAGGCAAGATCAATGGCGAATTCCGTCCAGAGTCTGCGGTTTTCGGTCAATGCTTCGGCAAGCGCAGCAAACCCGTTTGCACGGTCAGCATGGGCGCGCTGCAAGCGTGATGTGATTCTGGCGATGACCTGATATTCGGCTGTGCGTGCGGTTTTCTGCGCGTTGGACGGATTGCCATAGGTCGCTGCAGCCAATGCATGGGCGTTCATTCTGCGTCCCTTCTTCCAATATGTATGATCAGTCAGCGAAGATGCGAGCCCCATCCGGGGCTCGCATTGCGCTTATCAGCGGAAGAGCGCCAGAATGTTCTGCGGTTGCTGGTTCGCGATGGACAGAGACTGGGTGGCCAACTGCTGCTGAACCTGCAGCGCCTGCAACCGTGCCGATGCTGCCTCCATATCCGCATCGACAAGAGCCCCGATACCTGATGTCAATGCATCAGTGAGGTTCTTGACAAACTCAGACTGCGTATCGATGCGCATCTGCGCAGAGCCAAAAATCGCTGCCGTATCAATGGCCCGGTCGATAGCCGTTTCGATCACGCCAAGGGCCGCGGCAGCGCCAGTGGCGGTGCTGACATTGATGGAGTCGATAATGCCAAGGCCCCCGGCATCAGCATTCTGATACGTGGCGGCGATGGTCAGAGTATCGCCCCCTGCGGCATTGCTGAAAGCGAGTTGTGTCGGGTTTGCAGTGGCATAGTTGATCGTCAGATCTTCGAAGCCCAAACCTTCGATCGCGGTCCGCAATCCGAGTGCGACAACCGCACCGGTATCCGTGGCTGCCATATCCGCGTCACTGACGGTATAACTCGCAGTATTGCCATTGATCGTCACGGAAAGCGTGTCCCCTGACGACAAGGCGCCACCCGCAATCGCAAGAACGCCAGAGTCGCCGCCGCCAAGGACAAAGGCCGTTGCATCAGACGCTGCCGTGATGCCGGTTGACGCAGTGTCATAAACATTGGCGGCAGTGTAGCCTGATGTTGCGAGGTTCTGCGCCGCAACTGTGATATTGCTTGCAGTGACCGTTCCGCCAGCGCGATCAAGCGAAGCGAGAATGTTGGTCGCACCGCTGGTCCCATCGACAAGGTTCAGGCCGTTGAATTGTGCCGCACCGATGACAGCCGTCACCTGTTCGCGAAGCGCAACAATATCGGTCTGGATCTTGGCGCGGTCGACATTCTCTTCCTGAGCGTTGACGATCAGCCCTTTCATCTGGGTAAGAAGATCCGTCACGGTTTCAGCCGCACTGCGTGCGACCCCGACCGTTGCCGACCCAAGCGAGAGCGTGTCTGAGATCGCCTTGAACCCTTTGACGTCTGATTCCATTGTCTTGGAAATGGCCCAGACAGCCGCATTGTCGCGCGCCGTCGCGACCGATTTCCCGGTCGAGATCTCGCTTTGGGTCTGTGCCAGGTTCTTGTTGATTCCACGCAGCGTCTGCAGGGCAACCATTGCGCTTGTGTTTGTCAGAATGCTTGACATGAGAGTACCTTTCAGAATGTGCATTTTGCACGGAGTTTTCGCGTCGGATCCCGACGCATACGGGTGCATTCTGCAGAAGAGGCGTTTCAGGAAACGCCGCTGTCGCGTTCTGGTCGACTGGTGTCAGAATCTGCGCAATTGCTTTAGAAAAACTGAATCATCGGCAGGATTCGCGCGTGAAACCGGGGTTTTTTCAGGCTTGGTAAATGCAGGTCAGATCTTGCGTTCCAGACCGGAGTGCAACACGGGCATCCGGTGCTTGGCGCCATCCCGGTCATATACTTCGGTAATTGCAGATTTCTTCAGGCGGTTCAGGATCTTGCGTGCATCGTCAATCCCTTCGGTGGCGGCCCGCAGCAAGCTGGAATTGCGTTGCGTCATTTGCGAAATTCGCCTGAGCGTTGTTTCGTCCGGCCGCTCTGTTTCCAGATTCCTGGCAAGTTCGATCCTGGTCGTCGCCAACTGAGAAAGGACTGCATAATCGCCTGAAAGAACGGCCTTTTCTTCGGCTTCAAGAAGCGAGATGAGGCGCATCGCGCTGTCGGACCGGGTCATGCGGGCCCGCCCTCTGCCGGGGTGGCCATCATCGAGCGCAGCGCCAGTTCAGCAAGTCCGATGCCGCCATTTCCGGCGATTCGCTCGGCCTGCGCACGCAGCAGGAAAGACGCAAACTGCTCCTCGCCGACCCCCCCGCCGAAAGTTGACGCCGTATGATCCGCGCCAGCCGCTTGCAACAATTCGGTCAGGATGGCGGCCTCGAATGCCGTGGCGAGCTGTTTCAGCCTCTCGGTATCCGCCGCAGGGGAGGGGGTGATGATCGGTGTTCCTTGCGGGAGAGTGGGGATCGAGAGCGTCATGGGCCATCCTCTGAGAAGCTGCGAGACCTGCAGAATCCTGCATTCCGGTAAAGATCTGGTAACTCGTTGCAGGCATATTTGTGGTGTCGGGACGAAAGATCGCCAATGGATGCCTTGAGAATACTCGATTCCCCCCAGTCAACTGCCCCGAGGCTGGCCCGGGCGGTGGAGTCGGATGTCGTGCTTCGGGATTGCGTCTTTCAGGATGTGATCGCCGCGACAGCCACCGTGCTGCAGAAGCCTCTGCCCATGACCGGGCCTTTGCCGCCGGGTGTGGATCTGCCTTCGGATGGCGTAATGGTCGAGGAGGGAGATGTTTCGGTTGAACGCGACGAAACGGCTACTTTATCGGGACAAGATCGGAGAAGGGCTGTTCAGCGGGCGAATGCGGAATCTGGTCAGTCTGATACCGGGACTGGACGCGGTCCGAGTGCGGCGCATGGTCATTTGCTGCAGCATCTGTTGATGCCATCCTTGCCGCAGGACATGCAGTTGCCCGCCGGTGGCGCGTCGGGCGCTTTGGGGACGGATGCGCACAGGATGGACGGACGACCTGCCGCGCCTGAGATGGAAGTGTCAGCAGATCTGAATGTGGCGGATGAAGGCCGGTCACAGGCTTTGATCGTTGGCGCGCGTGCGCAGCTCTCGCCAGTACTCCCGGCAATCGCAGTCCAGGCGTTGTTCGAAGATGCGGAGGATGTCGTGCAGCGATTCTCTGTGTCACAGCCTTGCCGCGTTGGAGAGGGCCTGTCGGACATGCGCGGAACAGCCGTTCCGAGGCCAGAAGTTCCGCCTGATGGCAAGAATATTGCTCTGGTCAGTGCGGTCGTGGCTGTTGTCAGGGAAGGGCAGGCACGGGAAATCCGGCACGGTCACGGGGAAATACGCAACGGATCCATGGTTGACGCGCCCTCGCGGTCCGAATTGGCTACGATGGCAGGTCCGGGCTCCGATGCGCCTTTGCCGGGTTTCAGACATGTCCGCGAGGCGGAGATTCTACCGCAATTGGCGCTGTCCGGGTTGCCGAAGCGCTCAGAGCCGGAAGCGCCCGCCCTGTCGCGCGCGCTGACCGAGGAGTCCCTTGTCACGACATCTGCCCGTGCTGAGATTTTCCGCATGGGGGGCGAGCAGATGCCGGCGCGGATGCGTGTTGAGCGTCTGAGCGCGGAATTGCAGGCGGTGGTGATCGACAGCCTGCGCAATGCGGGTCAGAAACTCATACAGATCCAGTGGGATCCGATCGAACTGGGGCGTGTCCGAATCTTGTTGCAGATGACTGAAACCGGGTTGCACATTCAGATCATGGCCGAACGGCCTGAAACCCTCGATCTGATGCGTCGGTTCTCTGCGGATCTGATGCAGGATATGGAAAAGATGGGGTATTCGGATCTCATGATGAGCTTTTCCGACCAGCAGGATCGTGACTTGCCCGCTGATCCGAAACTTCTGGCGGTGTTGGCCGAGGATGATCCGGAAGCCGCGGTGCAGATCCGTAGGTCAGCGGTGATTTACGCTGAGAGTGAAACACGCGGAATGGATTTGCGGATCTGACCTTTGGCGAGGGTTTTGCCGGAACAGAGAGTGCTGCATCTATTCTTCTGATGAATAGCCCGGATGCCGTAGCGGATCTGTGTGGGCGCGCCGTTCTTCCGGGGGAATGGGGCGCCTGGGACAGCCAGACCATTGTCTCGTCGTGCAGGACGACAGGCGGGCGAGTGGTCCCTGCTGGGGGCAGGAATTTCTGCCTTGACCATTCGGGTAATCTCCTCGGGTCAAGACTTTTGTAACCGATTGTCGCTTAAACTGAGAATGTCGAGCGTTGCGACAGGCGATTTTGACGCAAGGGTGCGTGCTGTCCGCGCCTGCGGATCAGTTTTGGCAAAGGGTGACGGATGAGTCAGGATATCGGGCAGGTTTCACAGGCGGCCATGGCGCGAACCGCTCCGGCGCGGTCGGGCCCCGCCGCCATTTCCAGCGATTTTCAGACTTTCCTGCGCATGTTGACTGTGCAGATGCAGAATCAGAACCCGCTGGAACCGATCGAGGCGTCGGATTTCGCGGTGCAACTGGCGACATTCTCGGGTGTGGAGCAACAGGTCCGCACCAATGATCTGCTGTCGCAACTCTCTGCCCGGATGGGTCTGTCCGAACTTGGCACATGGGTCGGTCGTATGGCGCTGACCTCGGCCCCCGTCTTTATTGATGAGACATCGCAACGTCTGGTTCCGCCAGAGGTGGCAGGGGCGGATCGGGCCGAATTGATCGTCAGCGATGTTCATGGGCGTGAACTCGCGCGCTATGCCGTCGATCCGCTTGCGACAGAGATCATTTTCGACATGCCCCCGGTGTCGGAAGGCGGGCTTGTGCCGGGCCATTACCAGATGACGATGGAAAGCTACCGTGCCGGGACGTCATTGGGTGTGAATCCCGTCCTGGGATATGCGCGCGTCGAAGAGGCGCGGCTGGATGCCGGGCAGATCCTGCTCGTGCTGGAAGGAGGACAGATCATCAACAGTGACAGCGTCATCGGGTTGCGGGCCTGAGAGTTGCGGGCCTGAGAGTTGCGGGCCTGAGAGTTGCGGGCCTGAGACCAGCGCAGATCTGAACGGGTCTCAGGCCGCAGTCTCACTTCGTCAGAATCAGCTTTCCGGCGCGTGTGATGCGCAACTGATAGACTTTCCCGTTCAGGCAGATATGCGCCAGGCTACCGCCTTGGGTCAGCATATGGACATCATGAATCGGTGCTGTCGTTTCTTCGGTCGACCGGCGCGAGGGGAAGGTCATGGCATTCATCTGATTTTTCCCGATTTGGTTGTTGGCATGATGCTGGCTGACTCGGCTCGCCCGGATAACCTGACATAAACACTCAGCTTTGTCAAATCCGATAAAATAGATCGGATTAAGCGCGCCGCGAACGATGCCGCGAAACTCTGCTTGCACTCGCTGGGGATATCGTTCCACTAGCGGTCAGCGGTCAGCGGTCAGCGGTCAGCGGTCAGCGGTC
>JAFIEM010000098.1 GCA_020832555.1 Natronohydrobacter sp.
CCCCCCCCCCCCCGCCACTTCGCTTTCATGCAATTCATAATACATCACGCCGCTCTCTATCTGGATTGCGGTGGGAGAGATAATTGCAAGATCAGCGCGGAACCGATCTATCTGTGACAAGGTCAGTTCCCCAAAGCAGGCGGGAACATCGCTCAGGATGCGTCCGCCTAGCAGCAATGCATTCTTGCCAAGAATTTCCGCCACACTCAGTGAATTGGTGATGACCGTCACATCCGGGCCATTGCGCAGTTGCTCGGCAAAAGCGAGTGTGGTTGTCCCGGCATCCAGAAAGATGCTCATGCCCGGCTTCAAAAGGTTCAGCGCCTTGCGGCCGATCTGCACCTTCTCGTTCCAGTTCAAGCGCCGCCGCTTGTCAAAGCTGGCCTCAGATTCGTCTTCCGACATGACGGCGCCTCCGTGAACGCGGTCAAGCAACCCCTCGCTTTCCAGAGACTTAAGATCACGTCGCACGGTTTCGCGCGATACTCCCAGCTCTCGCGCGATCTCGGACGTGCGTGCGTTCGCTTCGGTTTTGAGAATCGAAAGGATCTTCGACCGTCTTTGGGAATGCCACAAAACACCAAACTCCTTCTTTCGCTCCGTGCGGCCAACGCCAGCGCTGCATGGATTATGGGCGAAATATCCTACAAATATTACTTTTTTTGTAGCTTTGATGTCAATAAATTACGCAAATCCAAGACAATCTGTCATGAGATTGCGTGTGGAGATATTTGTGTTTTGTGGTTTTTGTTGCGAATCTGACCAAGCTGTGTTTCACTTCTGTGACAAGCTCAGGGGAGTGCAAATGCTCGTTGCATCAACGCTTGACGATATCGAGATCGCCACGCAGATGGCGGATAAGGCACGCGAGATCGCCCTTCGATACTTCCGCATGGAACTTGGGCTGTCGATGAAGGAAGACCGGACGCCCGTCACCCTTGCAGATCGTGAAATAGAGCGTGTCTTGCGCGATATGCTGGCAGCTACGCGCAGCGGTGATGGCATATTTGGCGAGGAATGGCCTGCCAGTGGCCCGGACTTGCCAAGGCAATGGGTGATTGATCCCATAGATGGGACTGGCGCATTTGCCACCGGTTCGCCCTTGTTCGCGGCGCTGATCGGGTTGCTGGACAAGGGTGTGCCAATTCTTGGGGTCATAGATGCCTGCGCCTTGCAAGAGCGCTGGATAGCCTGGCGGGGTCAGGCCACATTCAATGGCACACCTTGCCGCACAAGCGGACAGCAGAACCTCAGGCACGCATCAATCGGATCAACGGCGGTGCATCAATATTCAGACGCCGATTATGCCGTGTTCGAGCGCATCTCCAGCCGCGCCTCCATCTCGCGGCTTGGGGGGGACAGCTATGCCTATGGGCTGGTGGCCTCTGGTCATCTTGATGCTGTCATCGAAACTGGACTGAAACCCTATGATTATCTGCCCATCCTCCCAGTCATAGAGGCCGCAGGCGGCGTGATGACAGATTGGGCAGGGCAGCCACTGAACTTTTCTTCGCATGGGGATGTCGTTGCAGCCGCAACGCCAGAACTTCATGCCGAACTCATCGAGCAGATCAAAGGACACTGAATAACCACCTGGAAGGCCCATCATCCATCAACAGAAGGAATGAGACCATGATCAGTCGTCGCAGTTTTCTTGCCACCAGCGGTGCGGCAGCCGCTCTGACCCATATCAACCCTGATTTCTTTATCAACTCTGCCTATGCTCAGACCCGAAAACCAATCGTTTTCCTGTCCGCCGAGAATATCACCGGCAACTGGGATCCCACCGCCCATACAACATTGTCACAAAAGAACATCGAGGGCTATGTGATGGGCTTTCTTGCACGCGCCCCTATGCGGCCCGACAACCCTGATGAAATGAATTATGAACTGGCCGAAGCTATCGAATTGCTGGATGGTTCGCGGCTGCAAATCAAACTGCGCTCTGGCGTCACCTTTCACGACGGAGAGCCATTTGGTGCCAAAGATGTCAAGGCCACGTTTGAATATGGCGCCCAGCCTGATCGTCCTGCGCAATGGTATCCGGGTCCGACCGACAGTTTTGAAGTCACAACGCCGGATGATCTGACAGTCATCGTGGATACATCAAAGGGCGGCTACAGTGCCAGCCTGTTCATCTTTCTTGCGGCCTATCTGCCGATGATGTCGGCCAAGGATATTGCGGGCGGCCCGAATGGTCCCCTGTCGCAGCGCCTCAACGGCACTGGACCGTTCCGCTTCGTGGAGCAGCGTGGCAATGATACGATCCTCGAAGCCTTTGACGACTATTTCAAGGGCGCACCCAAAGTTGCCGGTGTGACATTCTCTTTCGTGGGGGATGCCACAACGCGGATCTTGTCGATGATGAATGGTCAGGCCTCGATCATCGAGCGGCTGGAGCCAGAGCAGATTGATACGCTGTCCGGGCGCGACAATATCAAGATCAGCAAGCTGGTCTCGGTAGAAAACAAGTATCTGTGGTTTCGCTGTTCCAAACCACCCTTTGACAACCCTTTGCTGCGCCGGGCAGCCTGCCATGCGATTGATCGGGAAATCCTCTATGAAATTCTCGGAGATGCTGGCCACCCCTCCTCGAATTTCATCTCGCCGATCAAGTTTGGCTATATCGATCTGGAAAACTATCCAGAATATGACCCAGACGAATGTCAGCGCCTGCTTGCCGAGGCCGGGTTTCCAGGCGGTCAGGGCTTGCCAGAGCTGGAATATATCACCTCTGTCGGGTTCTATCCCAAAACAAAAGAATATGGCGAGATCATCACCGCGATGCTTCAGGAGCAGGGTTTTCCCGTAACGCTGAGCGTGATGGAGGTCGCGGCCTGGAATGAACGCCTATATGATCGTCCGGGCGGTGGCCCTGGCCACATGATCGATTGCGGCTGGTCAACAGGATCGCCAGAACCGGATCTGGTGCTGCGCACGCATTTCCATTCCAGTTCCAAACGTATCACAGGGATCGTTGATCCTGAAATCGATGCCGCACTGGACCGAGAGCGTTCGGCAGGTTCTCTGGAGGAGCGTCGGCGCCTGATTCAGGAGGATCTGACGCCAATGCTGGCGGATAAAGCTCCGGCTTTGTCGCTGTTCACGTCGGTAATGGTGCATGCGATCGACTCCAGTCTGGAAGGGTTGTTCCTGTTCCCGGATGGTAGCATCGACGCCTCGACAGCAGATTTCGTCTAGTCATGCTTGCGCCGCTCCTTATCGGAGCGGCGCAAGGTTTCTGTCGCATGGAGGTGGGTGGTTGTTCATTCTCGGATTTCTCGCGCGCAGACTGGCACAAGGGGCGCTGATCGTCTTTCTCGTCAGTTTTCTGATTTTCACCTTGCTTCGGGTCATCCCCGGCGATCCTGTCCGCCTGATGGTGGGCGGCATGGCCCCGGATGAGTTGGTAGAACAGATCGCCGCAGAAATGGGGCTGCGTGACCCGATCCCTGTGCAGTTCATGCGCTATATGGGTGGCGTGGTGCAAGGCGATCTCGGACAGTCCTTCATCCGCCCCGCCAGCGGCGCGGCAGTGGGGGGCGCTCAGTTTGATGACGCAACCAGATCCGAGCGCGCGCGCGTTCTGACGCTGATTGCCGACACCGCCCCTTTCACCATCCAACTGGCATTGCTCTCAATGTTCTTTGCCTTGCTGGTCGCAACGCCAATAGGTGTCTATGGCGGCCTAAATCAGGGGCGATGGCCAGACCGGCTGGCGCTTTACATTGGGTCGCTTTTTGTGTCGTTGCCAAATTTCTGGCTTGGGATTGTTTTGGCGCTGTTGCTATCGGTGCACTTGGGATGGCTGCCCGCAATCGGCTATCAGGGTTTTGCCTATACGATCCTGCCCGCGATTGTTCTGGCGGTGGAAATCATTCCCTTCATCCTGCGCACATTGACGGTTTCGGTCGCTCAGATCATGCGCGAATCCTATATCTCAGCGGCCTATATCCGCGGCCTGAGCCGCACGCGCATCATCTTTGCTCATGCACTGAAGAATGCCTCAGTGCCGCTGCTAAATCTGCTCGGCGTGCAATTCAGCATGCTATTGGGCGGGGTTTTGGTGGTTGAGTTCATCTTTGACTATCCGGGCCTGGGCTTGCTGACGATCAATGCCGTCTTGCAGCGTGATTTCCCCCTCATTCAGGGAATTGCAATCGTCACCAGCGCAGCTTTCGTTCTGATCAACATCATTGTCGATCTTGTATCGACCAGCATTGACCCAAGGCTGGATTACTGATGGAAAAAACTGTCGAAATCCCCGGAACTCCCCCTGCTGACGATTTGCGCCGCCTGTCCATCTCGCGCCGGATCGCGCTTGGGGCGTGGAACTCGCTAGAGTTTCGCATAGGCTTGTCGGTCTTTCTGTTCATGCTCTTGATGGCCATCTTCTACCCCATGCTCAGCGATATTGACCCAACCCGAATGAATGTACGGGCACGGTTGATCCCGCCTGTATTCATGGGTGAAGGGGCGACATGGGCGCATCCGCTGGGCACAGATCAACTTGGACGTGACATGCTCGTGCGCTCCCTTGTCGGATTGCGCTATTCGCTCCTGATCGGGGGGGCGACAGTGGCGTTGATGCTGTTTGTCGGCTGCCTGGTGGGGCTTTTTGCCGGCTATCGCGGCGGGCTGACAGATACACTTCTCATGCGCATCACGGATGCTCAGCTCTCTATCCCGATGATCATTCTTGCCATCGCTATCCTTGGCGTTGCGCGCCCCACGATCCCGGCGATCATCATTGTGCTGGGACTGTCCGGATGGCCCGTCTATGCGCGCGTGATGCGCAGCGTCATCATGGCAGAACGCAAGCGTGAATTTGTGCGCGGTGCAACTGTGCTGGGGGCCTCGGATATGCGGATCATGTTTCTATTGTTGCTTCCGCTTTGCCTGCCGCCAATAGCCTTTGTTGCCGTGCTGGATGTGGCGCGCATGATGATTTTTGAATCTGTGCTGGGCTTCCTGGGGCTTGGCGTCCAGCCGCCGACACCCACCTTCGGCAATATCATTGCAGATGGGCGGAAATACCTGCTCAATGCATGGTGGATCGCGACCATGCCCGGCATCTTCCTGTTTCTCACTCTGGCCAGCCTGAACCTGATGGGGGCCGCGTTGGAGCGTTCGCGCAACCGCGTATATGGAGGGATAGAATGACAGTTGAAACGCCCCTGCTTGAGGTCAGCAATCTGTCCGTTCGTGCCGGGCGTGACCCGGAAGCATCTCTGATCCTGAACGAGATATCCTTTTGCTTGGAAGCCCGGCGTATTCTTGGCGTTATTGGTGGTGGTGGCTCTGGTAAAACCACTCTTGCGCGGGCCGTTGTCAACTGGCTTGCTCCGCCTTTGCGCGTGTCGAGCGGAGAGGTCAGATTTCGCGGGCAGGACATTCTGCGCTTTGCGCCCGAAGCAAGCCGATCCTTGCGCGGCAAGGCCATAGGCTATATCGGCGGGGACCCGGCAGGTGCGCTTGATCCGACACTGACCGTCGGCACGCAGATTGTAGAAAAGCTGCGCGCGGTCGAACCCGATGTGACCCGACAAGAGGCCAAAGAGCGCGTTATAGAACTGTTGGCCGCCGTGCGCATTCCAACCCCATCGCAGCGCTTCAATGAATATCCGTTTCAGTATAGCGGCGGTATGATGCAGCGGGCCATGATCGTCGATGCGCTGATTTCCAAACCCGAATTGCTGGTTGCCGACAGCATCACCCAGCCGCTGGATGTAACTGTGGGCGCACAGATCCTGAGACTATTGCGCGATCTGACAGAACAATTCGGAACCGCGATCCTGTTCATCAGCGCGTCTTTGCCAACGGTGGCCGATGTCTCTGACGATATTCTGGTGCTGGATGGCGGGCAGATGGTGGAATTGCGCCCCACCGCAGAGCTTATTCGCGCCCCCGGTCATCCTTATACAAAAAAGCTTATGGATGAGTTGCCAATGCTGTGGAGCAAGGATCTGGGCGCGCGGCTCAAACCGGCTCCGGCCATTGCCGAGCCGATTTTGCGGGTCAGCAATGTCGGCAAGACCTATAGCATCAGCCCGCGCTCCGGCATCGGTCGGGCACGGCGTCTTCAGGCGGTGCGAAATGCAAGCTTTGATGTCTTTGCGGGCGAAAATTTTGGTGTTGTCGGGGAATCCGGGTGCGGAAAATCCTCTCTCATGCGGCTTCTGACTGCGCTGGAGCGTCCCGACACCGGGACAATCACATTCGAGGGCAAGAACATCTTTGATCAGGGCGCAGCCGCGACCAAGGCTTTTCGCCGCCGGATGCAGCTAGTCCTGCAGGATCCCTATTCCTCGCTGCCCCCCCAAGCCTCTGTCGGGGACATCATCGCCGAGCCGCTTCTGATCCACGGTCTGGGCGGGCGCGCGGCGCGGCGGGCGCAGGCGATGGAGATGTTGCGGGAGGTCGGCCTTCCCGCGGCCTGTTTTGACGAATTGCCGATGACACTCACGGCAGGCCAGCGACAAAGGGTCAATGTTGCGCGCGCAATGATCCTGGAGCCGCAGTTGCTGATCATGGATGAAACCCTCTCGGCCCTTGATCAGACAGAACAGGGAAGATTGCTGGACCTGTTTGAAAGACTGCAGGCGCAACACGGATTCACATATCTTTTCATCTCGCATGATATTGCGATGGTGCGCCGTGTCTGCGCGCGCGTGGCTGTCATGTATCTGGGAGAGGTGGTCGAACTGGCGCAAAATGAGCGGCTGTTCTTTGATCCTGGACATCCCTATTCACGCGCCTTGCTCAGCGCCGCACCAACCTTGGAAGAACGCCGCTACCGCAGCGAAGATTGCCTTTTGGAAGGGGAGCCGCCCAGCCCGATTGATCTTCCACCCGGCTGCGCCTTTGCATCCCGCTGCCCGCATGTTTACGAAACCTGCCTGAAAAGAAACCCGGCTTTGACGGACAGAGGAAATGCAGATCGGGCAGCGTGCCACTTGCTCACCCAAGGGTCAGCTCAACAGAAAGACCATGCGCAATGACACATTCGCCCCCAGTGATCGACAGCGGCTTGTTACTGTCGATGCTCGATACCATCTCTCAATTCGGCGCAACCGGCGATGGTGGCCTTGATCGTCAGGCAGGCAGCACCGACCACGGGCACGCGCGCGATTGGTTTCGCGAATGCCTGACCCAGATGGGCTATGAAACGCGTGTAGACGCCATCGGCAATGTCTTCGGATTGTTGCAATGGGCCGGGCCAGATGCGCCGACAGTGCTGACCGGATCGCATCTGGACAGCCAGCCGCGCGGTGGGCGCTTTGACGGAACTTACGGTGTGCTTGCCGGGCTATGTGCCATCGAGGCCGTGCGACGCCATGCACAAGAAACGGGCACCGCACCAAAGGTGAATCTGGGCGTTGTTGACTGGTTCAACGAAGAGGGCGCCCGATTTCAGCCCAGCCTATTGGGAAGCAGCGTCTATACCGGAGAGATGGAACTGGCCTACGCGCTCTCTCGGCGCGATGGCGATGGGCTGAGCGTAGAAGAAGAACTGACCCGCACAGGCTATCTGGGCCATGACAAGGCCCCTCAAGCCGATGCCTATATCGAGTTTCATGTCGAAGGGAATACAGAGCTCGAGGAAAGCGCGCGCCATATCGGGCCCTTTGCGCGCTATTGGGGAGCCTATAAATTTCGTGTGGCGATGATCGGGGAGAAGGCGCATACAGGCCCTACGGCAATGCATCTGCGCAAGGATGCGGGCCTTGGGGCGGCTTATGTCATGGCAGGGCTACGCGCAATCTCTGACGCGCGCAACGGCACGCTCTATACGTCTGTCGGTCGGTTGGTGCTGGAGCCAAATTCCCCCAATATGGTTCCCGACCGCGCAACCATGTTCATCGAATTACGCTCGCCCGATCCAGACGCACTGGACGCGGCAGAAAATGAGCTGATGGAATTGCTGCAGCAGTCCTCCCGTCGCGCAGCGGTCAGCTACGAGGTGCTCTCTGTAGATAAACGCCATGCGGGTGCGTTTGATGCGCGACTTGTCGCGCTGACAGAAAGCGAAGCTGCCGCAGCCGGGCTTGCGACATTGCGCCTTGACACGATCGGCGGGCATGATGCCGTGCCCCTCAGTCGAAAATGCCCCGCGATTGTGGTTGCTGTGCCAAGTGTTGGCGGTATCCTGCATCATCCGGCCGAATTTACCCATCCGCATGATCTGGTGAACGGTGCCAATATTCTGGCGCGCATGCTGGCGCGGCTCAATGCCTGCGGTGGCGATCTGGATGCGGGGCTTGCTGCAAGCGAAGTGTCACGCCAAAATCAGGAGGCTGGCTGATGTCTGCGCCACAGATATTGACCCCCGACATGATTGGCAGCCGTGTTCCCCAATGGGCCGGATGTGATCTGAAGTTTGAGCCGCTCTGCCCGGATGTGGTTTCTCCGGTGCATCGCGGCGTCGAGAGCCTGATCTGGAAAGTGGTGCCAAACGGCCATGCGCCTGCGGTGCTAAAGGCGCTGCGGCCCGATATGCTGAAGTTGTTTGACACTGGCGCGGCGATTGCGGGGGCGGAACTGGCCTCTCGGCTTGGCATTGGCCCACGGGTGCTGTGGTCGGATGCCGCGCATGGTGCGCTGGCAATGGAGTATCTGGGCGATGGCTGGCGCACTGCCACGCTTTATGACCTGCAAGACAAGAATGTCATGTCGGCGGTGCATGCAGCGATTTGCACCCTGCACCGGGGCGAAGCTCTGTCAGTGCGGTTTGATGTCTTCTCCGAGATTGAAAATCTGGCAGAAATGCTCAGAAAAGCGGGGGGCGATACCCCGGCAGACATGTGGTGGATGTCCGATCTGGTGGCCGAGATCGGCGTGGCAATAGGCCATGCGGGCTTTGATCTGGTGCCATCTCGAAATGATGGGGTAAGTTCAAATATTATGATCGGGCCGGAGGGTCAGGTTATCTTGCTCGATTATGACCGCGCGGCAATGAATGACCCGCTCTATGACATAGCGGTATTGCTGACCGAGGCTTGCGCCTTTCCGTCCGAATTTGAGAACTGGCTGGAGCAGTGGCGTGGTCGTGCAGATCGCCATATTGTAAACCGTTGCATCCTCTATGGATGTGCAGATGATCTGATGTGGGGTCTCTGGTCAGCATTATGTGACATCAGCTCGCCGCGCCGTTATCTTGAATTTCGCAAATACGCTGAATGGCGCTATTTGCGTTGCCGCACCACATTGGGCGATCCGCAGTTTGAAGAGCGTCTGCGCAATATTTGACGGTCAGAGGGGTCAGAAGGATGAGACAAAAGTCACCGGGCGAGGCCAGCACCTGCGCGGAACGTCAGCTTGAAACAGGTTTGGCAAAGGCTGCGCTCTTCAAGGGGCGCGAGCTTGTCTATCAGCCGGTTTTGGGCGGCATCAGTAACACCAATTTTCGAGTTACGCTGCGTGAAGATGGCAAGGATTTCTTTGTAAAGGTTCCAGGTGCCGGAACAGAGATGTTCATTGATCGTGTGGCTGCATTTGACGCTAGCCGCAAGGCCAGCGCTTTGGGAATTGGGCCTCGGATTTATGATGACCTGGCCGAAGATGGAATAGAAATCAATGACTTTATCCCAGATCGGCGGGCCTGCACGCATTCAGATCTTGTGCGGCCAAAAGCGCGCCAGGCTGTGATCGAGACCTATCGCAGATTTCACTCGATAGAGCCGCTTGACCTGACAAAAACCGTATTCGACATGATCGAGGAACATGTTGCACAGGTGCAAGAACTGGGGGGATGGCTGCCGCCGGATTATGCATGGCTCATGAAGCAATACCGCTGCGCGCGCGCTGCGCTGGAGGCCTCTGGGCTGGATCTTGTGCCATGCTTCAATGATCCGATGCCCGGCAATTTCATGATTAATGACGCTGGCAATATCATGCTCGTCGATTACGAATACGCTTCTAATAACGACAGATGCTATGAGCTTGGGATTTGGTTTGGTGAAATGTTCTTTCCGGAGACGATCGAGAAGGAATTGATCGAAGCCTATTTTGGAGAATTTCGCGAAGACCTGTATGCGCGCGTAATTATTCACAAAGCGCTGGCGGACATCAAATGGGCACTTTGGTCATTTGTCCAGCAGAAGGTATCGACGCTGGATTTCGATTTCTTTAAATACGGCGCATGGAAATTACTGCGCGGTCGGGCGATCATGCGTGACCCGCGCTGGGTCATGTATATTAATAGCGTTTAGTGCATGTGGTCGGGAGATTGACCCTGATATCGTCAAGTTCAAAATCTGGCTATCTCGAAGCAGGATGTAACAAATGGTGGAACCTGCCCGTCGTTCGGTATAGGCGTAATGCTTTTCCAGTAAACATTTATCCAAAAGATCAAGGGCGACTTTAATTCATGGTAAAAAATAATACTTGAGCGCGCGTCTATACCAACGCCATGTCAACATCACCATCGTATTCTGACATTCGGAAACGCTTTCCGTAAACCAACAGCATTCGCCGATATCACGAAAGCCTTCTCGCGGGGGCTTTCGGCGTTCCAGAAGATTCCGGATCCGCGGTCCGATCCAAGCCCTCAGTGACCTTCAGATCCAGCCAGCCGCACGAAGGGCGGGCCGAAAGGTTCGGCCGACGGGAACCTCAAGGCCGTTGGACAGGAGAATGACTTGTTTCTGCCCGTCGCGTATGACCTTCTGGCGGGCCGCTTGCGCCACCCACCAAGACCGGTGCACGCGCTGGCCCAAACCCTCCAGCTCGCGCGCGGCATCTTCCATCCGGCACAGGAGCATCTTGCTGCCTGCGGTGGTGTGGACCTTCAGGTAGTGGTCCTGCATTTCCAGGCACAGCAGTTCGCCGTCCAGCGGACCTGACAGGCGGGCGCGGAACAGCGCGAGGCCCTGTGATGACCCGTTCCCTGCTTCGAGAGGCTGGCGTTGCGCGGCCTCCTGCAGATCGGCCAGCGTATAGACCGGAACAGAGATTGCCGCGAGCAGCAGCAGGACCTGACTATAAAGTGTCAGGATCTCGTCAGGCCAGCCGATGCCCGACAACCCGTTCGCCAGCGTCACGACCCCGGTCGCAGGGACTGATACCGCCGCGGCACCGACCAGTGGGACCAGGATGCGCCGCAGAGGCAGAGCGTCTGGCAGATGCCCGTCCACCCAGCGCACGCCAATGTCGCACAGCATCCAGTTCAGCGCGACCACCGCCAGCCAGTAGGTCAGGCGCGGCAGCAGGGGCAGCAGCGCGTAGGTGCCGAAAGGCCCGATCAGCCCCAGCACTATCGCCACAACCAACGGACCCGCCAGCCGCCTGCCTATCTCGTTCATCCGTTCACGCATCGCGAACGGACATTAACATGACGCTTACGCATTTTCCCAACCGTTTACGCAGCTTCAGTTGCGGCCCCTGTGCCGCGTCTGCGATCCACCCTGTCACGACATGCAAGTTGGAGGTCGGACATGGCGGAGCTATTCCTGTTCCTCCACATCGTGGCAGGGGGTACCGCGCTTTTTGCTGCTGGCGCCGCACTCGGCTGCGCAAAAGGGGCCGCATGGCACCGCCGCGCGGGCCTGACCTATGTGGCGGCCATGCTGGCGGTGACGCTGACGACCTTTGTTCTGGTTGCCCTGCGGCCGAACCTGTTCCTGTTCGTGATCGGCGTCTTCAGCTTCTATC
>JAFIEM010000099.1 GCA_020832555.1 Natronohydrobacter sp.
TCGAACAGACGCGGATCGCCCCGGAACTTGTTGATCACAAACCCTGCGATCTGCGCGCGATCCCCATCGTCCAGCACCGCCTGTGTTCCCACGATCTGCGCGATCACCCCGCCCCGGTCGATATCGCCCACCAGCACGACCGGCACATCGGCGGCGCGCGCAAAGCCCATATTCGCAATATCGCCCCGGCGCAGATTGACCTCTGCCGGACTGCCCGCGCCTTCGACGATCACCAGATCATACGCGCTGCGCAGCCGCGCGTAACTTTCCTGCACCGTCCCCATCAGACGCGGCTTCAGCCCTGCATAATCTGCCGCGCGCGTGGTGGTCAGCCGCTTGCCCTGCACGATGACCTGCGCGCCTGTCTCGCTCTCGGGCTTCAAGAGCACCGGGTTCATATCCACCACCGGTTCCAGCCCACAGGCCAGCGCCTGCAACGCCTGTGCGCGCCCGATCTCGCCGCCATCGGCGGTCACAGCCGCATTGTTGGACATATTCTGCGGCTTGAACGGCGCCACACGCAGCCCACGCCTGCGTGCAGCCCGGCACAATCCCGCCACCAGCAGGGATTTGCCGACATTCGACCCGGTGCCCTGCAGCATCAGCGCGCGCATGGCATCTCCTTCATTGATCCGCATGGACGCTGCCCTGCGCCTCCGGCGGGGATATTTGGGCAAGACTGAAAGAGCAGACGGGTCATCACATCAGGGCTCCGGGGCGCGCGGGCCTCAGAACTCTACACCTTTCTGCGCCTTCACGCCCTCGCGGAACGGATGCTTGACCAGCGTCATTTCCGTGACCAGATCGGCCAGTTCGATCAATTCGGGCTTGGCATTCCGCCCGGTCAGCACGACATGGGTCATCGCGGGCTTCTCGTCGCGCAGGAACGCCACCACCTCGTCAATCGGCAGATAATCATAGCGCAGCGCGATATTGATCTCATCAAGCAACACGAAGCGGATCTCGGGATCGCGGATCAGATCCTTGGCCTGTTCCCAGCCTGCGCGCGCGGCGGCAATATCGCGGTCACGATCCTGCGTGTCCCATGTAAACCCCTCGCCGGACACGACAAACCGGCATTCCTGCGCAAAGCGCGCGCGCAGGAATTCCCGCTCGCCTGTCACCCAATTGCCCTTGATGAACTGCACCACTGCGCAGGGCATGCCATGGGCGATGCACCGCATGATCATCCCGAAACCGGACGAGGATTTGCCCTTGCCCGCGCCGGTATGGACCATGATCAGCCCTTTCTCGACGGTCTTGGTCTCCATCATCTTGTCCCGCGCGGCCTTGATCTTCTGCATCTTGGCGCGGTGGGCTTCGGCCTCGGTGTTCTCGGTCATGGGGTCTTGTCCTTGCTGTGAAACCGCACAGCGCGCTGTGCGGGGCGGACTGTCGCAAGGGACGGGCACGAGATCAAGCCCGCCACGCTGCGTGCATAGACGGCGATCACGATGCGCCCTGTCAGCAGCGGGGCAACCAGAGGAAAACCCTTGACCTTGCGCGCGCGCCCGGATTTGGTCCGGCAGATGACCATGCCCGCTCAGATGTCGTACCCCTTGCAGTTTTCCGCCAATCTGGGGTTTCTCTGGAATGACTTGCCTTTGCCCGAGCGCATCCGCGCGGCGGCCCGCGCAGGCTTCGAGGCTGTGGAATTTCACGATGTCGCCCAGAGCTGCGATCAGGCCCAGCTGCGCGATATCCTGCACGAGACCGGTTTGCCGCTCTGCAGCCTGAACACGCGCATGGGTGGAACGGCGGGCTGCGCGGCGCTGACAGGACAAGAGGATCAGGCGCGCCGCGACATAGATGCAGCCCTTGAAACTGCCCGCAATCTCGGGGCCGCAGCCGTGCACGTCCTTGCGGGTCGCGGCGACGGGCACAGGCCCGCCTATCTGCGCGCCTTGCGCCATGCGCTTGACGGTGGCGATGCAATCATCCTGATCGAGCCGCTCTCGCGCGCGGCCATGCCGGGCTATTACCTGAACGATATCGCGCAGGCCGCCGGGATCGTGCAGGAAATCGGCCATCCCCGCCTGAAACTCCTGTTCGACTGCTACCATATCGCGATGGAAGGCCATGATGTGACCGCCAGTTTCGCGCAGCATGCCGCCCTGATCGGCCATGTCCAGATCGCCTCTGTTCCGGGGCGCAATGAACCGGGCACGGGTGACAGTCTGGACTATGCCCGCCTGCTGCCGCAGATGCGCCGCGCGGGCTATGCGGGGTTTTTCGGCTGCGAATACCGGCCCATCGGCCCGGTCGAGGCCGGTCTCGGCTGGCGCACCCTGCTGCAAGAGGCCCCGCATGACTGATCTGACCCTGACCACCCTGATCCCGCTGGTGCTGGGTCTGGTCGCGACCGGGGCCATCGCGGGTATCCTGTCCGGGCTTCTGGGGGTAGGGGGCGGGATCGTGGTGGTCCCGGTCCTGTTCTGGGTGTTCGAGTTTCTCGGCTATCCGGCGGAACTGGGCATGCAGGTGGCGGTGGGCACCTCGCTTCTGACAGTGGCCATCACGGCGCTGAGCGCTGCGAAATCGCATCACACCCGCGGCTCGGTCGATCTGGCGATCCTGCGCCGATGGTGGCCCTTCATGGCCGTGGGCGCGCTTTGTGGCGGGGCCATCGCCGGGCTGGTCAAGGGGCCGATGCTGATGCTGGTCTTTGGCACGGTCGCGCTGCTGGTCGCGTGGAACATGGCCTTGCCGCGCACGCGCATCCTGGCCCCCGCCCTGCCGGAACGGCGCGGCGCGCAACCGGCACTGGCCGCAGCCATAGGCTTCGTGTCCTCGATGATGGGCATTGGCTCGGGCACGCTCGGCGTGCCGCTGATGACCGCCTTTTCAGTGCCGGTGCATCGCGCGGTCGGCACAGCGGCGGCGCTGGGGCTGGTCGTGGGCAGCGCAGGCGCGCTGGCGATGCTGGTCACAGGGCTGGGGGTGGCCGGGCGGCCCCCCTTGTCAATCGGCTATATCAACCTGATCGCGGTTGCGCTCATCCTGCCGCTTTCGGTGGGCTGCGCCCCCTATGGCACGCGGCTCGCCCATGCGCTCGATCCGGTCTGGATCAAGCGCGCCTTCGCCGTGTTTCTGGGCGCGACCTCGTTGCGGATGCTGGCATCGGCGTTCTGAGCCGCCCTTCCCGATCAGCCTGCGTCACAGCCCGCTCTTACCCCCCCTGACTTCATCTTGCCGAAAAATACTCTCGCCAAAGGCCACGGGCCGCAAGGCCCGTCCCCCCGTCAACAGCGCGAGCATCGAGCCAATTCAAGATCGCCGAAATGCACCCCAGCTACAGCCCCATCGCCGCCTTGACCTGCGCCACAAACGGGGCCGGGTCCGCGCCGCGTGTCTCGACATTCAGCCGCAACAGCGGTTCGGTATTCGACGCACGCAGGTTGAACCGCCATGCCCCCATATCCAGGCTCAGACCATCCGTATCATCGCGGCCCTGCGCCTGCGGCGCAAACACGTCCGCCGCGCGTGCCATCGCGCCCGCCGCATCCGCGACCTGAAAATTCATCTCGCCAGAGGACGGAAACGCGGTCTTGCGCGCCGCTACCAGATCCGCAAGCGGCCCCGCACGGCTGACCAGTTCCGCGATCAGCAGAAAGGGTATCATCCCGCTGTCGCAATGAAAGAAATCGCGGAAATAGTGATGCGCCGACATCTCGCCGCCATAAAGCGCGCCATGATCGCGCATCGCCTGCTTGATGAAAGCATGTCCGGTGCGCGCCTGAATGGCCACACCGCCCGCCTGCGCGATCACATCGCGCGTGTTCCAGATCACACGCGGGTCATGGATGATCCGCGCGCCGGGTTCTTTCGCCAGAAATGACGCGGCCAGCAGCCCCACCACATATTCGCCGTCGATGAAATTGCCGTCATGATCGAACAGGAAACAGCGGTCGAAATCCCCGTCCCAGGCGACGGCGAAATCCGCACCTGCCGCGCGCACGGCCTCTGCCGTGGCCGGGCGGTTCTCGGGCAGCAGCGGATTCGGAATCCCTTGGGGAAAACTGCCATCGGGGTCGTGAAACAGCCGCGTGAAGCGCAAAGGCGCCCCCTGTTCGGCCAGCGCCTCGGCCAAAGCGTCAAATGTCGGCCCTGCCGCCCCATGTCCCGCATTGACCAGAATATGCAAGGGCAGCAGCGCGGACACATCCACAAATGACAAAACCCGCGCGACATACTCCGCCCGCGCCTCAACCGCCACATCGCGCCGCTGGCCCCCCGCGCGCGCAGGCCCGAAATCATCCGCCTCGGCCAGCGCGCGGATCTGCGCCAGCCCGCTTGCGGCATCCAGCGGCGCGGCCCCCCCGCGCACCAGCTTCATGCCGTTCCAGTCCATCGGGTTGTGAGAGGCCGTGACGCAAATCCCCCCATCCGCCCCCATCAGCGCCGTCGCGGCATAAACCTCTTCCGTGCCGCACAGCCCAAGGTCCAGCACCTCGACCCCTTCGGCCAGCAACCCCTCGGCCACCGCATCACACAACGCGCTGGAAGAGGCCCGCACATCGCGCCCCAGCACCACGCGGCCCGCGCCCAGCGCCCGCGCGAAACCGCGCCCGATGCGCGTTGCGATCCCGGCGTCCAGATCAATCCCCAACCGCCCGCGAATGTCATAGGCTTTGAAGCAACTCAGGCTCATCCCTTGGCCCCTTGCCCGCGCGCATAGACATCCTCATAGCGAATGATGTCATCCTCGCCCAGATAGGCCCCGGTCTGCACCTCGATCAATGTCAAGGGCAGCTTGCCGGGGTTCTCCATCCGGTGTTTCGCGCCCAGCGGAATATAGACCGACTGGTTCTCGGTCACGAGCTGCACCTCCTCGCCAATCGTCACCCGCGCCGTGCCCTCGACCACGATCCAATGCTCGGCGCGGTGGTGATGGCTTTGCAGCGACAGCGTCGCACCCGGATGCACGACAATGCGCTTGACCTGAAACCGCCCGCCTATGGCCAGGCTCTCATACCACCCCCAGGGCCGGTAATCGCGCGGCAGGGTTTCGGCCTGCGCCACGCCCTTCGCCTTCAACGCAGCCACCGCCAGTTTCACATCCTGCGACCGCCCGCGATCCGCGACCAGCACCGCATCGGGCATCGCCACAACCACCAGATCGCGCAACCCGATGCCGACAAGCTGCTGGTCCGGGTTCTCGGCGCGCAGCAGGCTGTTTTTGCAGTCAATCGCCGTGGCCGGGCCATTCACCACAACCCCGCCTTCATCCGGCCCCGCCTCGCGCCAGACGGCATCCCAGCCGCCCAGATCCGACCACGCGCCCGCATAGGGAACCACGGTCAGATTATCCGCCTTCTCCATCACCGCATAATCGATCGAAATATCCTGCAATGCCTCCCAGGGCGCGGGCGCCAGCCGGGTAAAGCCCAGATCCGCCTGCGCCCCCTCGACTGCCGCGCGCACCAAGGCCAGTTGATCGGGCGCGAATTGTTCGAACGCGGCAATCATGCTGCGCGCGGAAAACAGGAAAATCCCCGCATTCCACAGATGCATTCCGCCTTCCAGCAGCGCCTCGGCCGTGGCAAGGTCCGGTTTCTCGACAAAAGCCTGCAAGGGCTGCGGCACCGGTGAAAACCCCTCTTGCGGGGCTTCCGACAGCGCCAGCCAGCCATAGCCGGTTTCGGCCCGGTCCGGACGAATACCAAAGGTCACGATCTGGCCTGCCTCGGCGGCAGGGCGCGCGGCCTCGACCGTGGCACGAAACGCCGCTGCGTCAGGGATCACATGATCGGACGGGGCCACAAGGATCAACGCATCGGGCAGATCGCGGGCAATCGCCACAACCGCCGCCGCGATGGCAGGCGCGGTATTGCGCGCCGCAGGTTCGATCAGAATGGCCTGCGGGGCCATTTCGATGGCCGCCAGTTGCTCGGTCACAAGAAAGCGGAAATCCGATCCGGTCACGACCACAGGCGCGGTAAAACCCGGCCCGGACAGCCGTCTGCTCGACGCCTGAAACAGGCTTTCGCTGCCCGTAATCCGCGCAAATTGCTTGGGATAGCTCTTGCGCGACAGCGGCCAGAGCCGCGTGCCAGAACCACCACAAAGCAAGACTGGAACAATCGCAGAGCTCATGAAATCCTTTCCGGCGCGCAAATGGCCCCAAGGGTTAGCGAATCCTTACCATGCCTGCGAGGTTGCACAACGAAAACGCCAATTTTATGACTCGCGCGCCACGCCTGCCCAAGCTTTCGGCGGACGCGGCAAACGCCGCCCCTTTGCCAGCCCGAAAACCCGCGCTGCCGTGACCGCCACCAGCCACAGATCAAAGCCAACGGATTGATGCTGCTGATAGATCAGATCAATCCGCGCCTTGCGCGGCACACAGGCGCGCGCATAGACCGCATCGGTTTCTTCCGGCGTCTGGCAGCGCGCCAGCAGCATCGTTTCATGCCCGGCATAAACCAGCGAGGCCAGCCCCGTCACCCCCGGACGGGACCGCAACACCTGCGCATAGATCGCCGGAAACCGCTCGACATATTCGCGCAGCGGCGGGCGCGGACCGACGAAACTGATATCCCCGCGCAGGATATTCAGCAGTTGCGGCACCTCATCCAGCCGCACGCGCCGGAGCTTGCGCCCGATGGGCGTGATCCGCAGCGCCTTGTCACCCCCCGACACTCCGCTGTTGCGCGCGCTTGCCGTCATGCTGCGCAATTTCCACAGCGTGAACCCCTCGGTCACGCTGCGCATCCGTTCTGCCCCGTAGAAAATCGGGCGGCCCTGAAAGAGCCAGAGCAACAGGCACAGCACCCCCAGCAGCGGCACCAGAAACGGGGCCAGCGCCGCCAGCAACAGCAGATCCAGCAGGCGTTTCGCGCGCGTCATGCCGCAGCCCCCTGATCCGCGCGCCACTCGGCCACCAGAGCCTCCGCGCGGGCTTCCGGCATGGCGACCAGCGCGCTCAGGCGCGACACATCCATCAGGACCGAGGCAATCGCCCCCTCCGGCGCCGGTTGCCATGTGATCGTGAATCCCGCCGCCCGGCACAGATCTTCCATCGCGACCGCGCCGGGTTGCGCGATATTCAGGCAGTCGGGCAAATCCGCCCCCCGTGCTCCAAGCTGCACCAGCTCCGCCAGCACATCCGCCAGCACGCGCGGCCCGATATAGGACCGCCGCGGCCCTTGCCCGTCCGCGAACTGATCCAGCCGCCGTGCCATGCCCGCCTGACCCAGCAGCGCATCCGCGCCCGCAACATTGCCGATCCTCAGCGTGGTGACACTCAAGCTCAAAACTGCCGCCCGCAGATGTGCCGCGCGCTCCATCTCGGCCTTGGCCCGGCCATAGTCACTCACCGGATATAGCGGATCTTCCTCGCGCAGGCGTTGCGCCCCCGGTCCATAAACCGCCGCCGAAGAGGTCAGAAAAACCCGCCGCGCGCCCAAGGCTTCCCCGATCTCCAGCGCGGCCAGCGCCAGCGCCGAGTTCAGGCCCGGATCACCCCGCCCCGGCACCACGCCCGACAGCGCCAGCACCACATCGACCGGCCCGCAAGGCCCCGCCCCATCCTGTAACGGATCGAAGATCACGCTCCCCGCAGGCGCGGGCAGGCCCCGATATTGCCAGACCGGGTGCAAATCCGCATCGCGCCAATGCTTCCGAAGCATCGCGCCAATGCGGCCACTCGCCCCAAGGATCAGAACGCGCGGCGCGCTCACAAGCTGCTTGCGGCCCGCCCAAGGCCGAAGAACCCGCCCATCAATGCCAGAACCCGCGTCGTGGTGGTCGCAGGGGCCTGTGTTGCCATCACGATATCATCGCTTTGCAGCGCGAATTCATCGGCATTGAACAGCCCTTCGGCATTGGTCAGATCGAAGCTGAACACAACGCGGGTATGATGCGATCCATAGGGCTGCCCGCCGGTCGCATAAGGATAGCTGCGCAGCACCAGAATCCCGCGCGGATCAGCGCGCGTGTCACTCATCCCGCCCATCATCGAGAGCGCGCGCAGGGCACTGACCTTGGGCGCATCAAACCGGATGACCTCTTCGCGATTCGCGGCCCCCAATGCCTTGAAAGTGCGCGAATCAGCCGAGATCACGATACGATCCCCGCCCTGCAAGGGCGGGTCATTTGCGGGTCTGGACAGCACATGCTCCAGTGACCGACGATAGACATTCGATCCCCGCGTCAACTGCACCTGCGGATTCTCCAGCGCCCCATCCACGCCGCCCGCCGCCGCAATCAGACTGCTCAGCGGCAGGTTGCGCTCGGTCAGCGGATAGGTGCCCGGTGTCTTGACGCCGCCCACCATCTCCACCGAATTGCGCCGGCCTTCCCTGACCTCCAGCTGCACCTGCGCCGAGGGGCTGATCGTGGTCATCTGCTCCTGAATCCGCTCGCGCGCGCCATCCAGTGTCAGCCCGGACACATGCACCCGGCTGACATAGGGCAAGGTGATATGCCCCGAAGAGGTCACGACGACATTCGCAATATCGGCAAAGGGCGTGTCGGTGCCGGACAGAAGCGAGGTTTCCTCGGCATCCCAGACCCGCACACCCAGCGTATCACCCGGTGCAAGGCGTTGATCCGTGGGCGTTGTGCCGCCATTCGGCCAACCCGTGCGGCTCTTCGCGTCCCTGTCGCCCCATTGCGGATAAAGCGCCAGTCGCTCGCGCGTGACAAGCTCCAGCATGAAGCCCGCATCATCGTCATCCGCGCCTTTGATGACTTCCGAACGTGTCGGTGCGCCCCGCGCAACCGCGCAGCCGCTCAACGCCAAAGCGCTGCCAGAGGCCAGAAAAGCCCGTCGTGAAATGCCTGGCTGCAAAACCTGTCCCCTCAAATCCTGCCAATCGCCCCCAGACTGATTAGCCATGCAGATATGCCAAGGTCAATCACATCTGACCACTATTTCTGCAACCGTGCCATTTCAAACCTCCCATCGGCGGGTTCCCCTCATGCAAGAGCGGGATTGCGCAAGCCACGGCCCCCGGCGCATATCATCACCCCATGACCCTTCCGATTGACGCCATCCTGCCCGATGTGACCGCCACGCTTGCCCGCGCGGGCCGCCTGTTGCTGCAAGCGCCCCCCGGCGCAGGCAAGACCACCCGCGTCCCCCTTGCCCTGATGGAACAGATGCCGGGCCGCATCGTCATGCTGGAACCCCGCCGTCTTGCCGCCCGCGCCGCCGCCGAACAGATGGCGCGACTCTTGGGCGAGCAGGTCGGCGCGCGCGTGGGCTACCGGATTCGCGGCGAATCGGTGGTCAGCCCCGCCACCCGGATCGAGGTCGTGACCGAAGGCATCCTGACCCGCATGCTGCAATCTGACCCGGAACTGACCGGGGTCAATGTGCTGATCTTCGACGAATTTCACGAACGCTCCCTCAATGCCGATCTGGGTCTCGCGCTGGCATGGGAAGTGCGCGACGCGCTCCGCCCCGATCTCGCGCTCGTGGTCATGTCCGCCACGCTCGACGCCGCCCCGGTTGCGGAACTCCTGGACAACGCCCCGATCCTGACCGCCGAAGGTCGCGCCTTCCCCGTCGAAACCCGCTGGCTGGACCGTCCGCGCGCCCGCGAATTGCGCTTCGAGACCGCCGCCAGCGCCCTGATCGCTCAGGCCGTCGCGGAAACCGACGCTTCAGTTCTGGTCTTTCTGCCCGGCGAAGGCGAAATCCGCCGTGTCGCAAACCTGCTCGACGGGCGCGTGGGCGGGGCGGAAATCCACCCGCTTTACGGGGCCTTGCCCTTCGCCGCCCAACGCGCCGCAATTGCGCCCGCCCGCGCGGGCCGCAAGATCGTGCTCGCCACCGCCATCGCCGAAACCTCGCTGACCATCGAAGGCATTGGCGTGGTCGTCGATTGCGGTCTGTCCCGCCGCGCGCGGTTTGATCCCGGCACCGGCATGGCCCGCCTCGTCACCGAACGCGTCACGCGGGCCGAGGCCGAACAACGCCGGGGCCGCGCCGGGCGCGTCACTGCTGGCATCTGCTACCGCCTATGGGCGCGCAGCGAAGAAGGCGCGCTGGCCCCCTTCGCTCCGCCCGAAATCACCCGCGCCGATCTGGCGGGGCTGGCGCTCGAACTCGCGCTCTGGGGCGGGGCCGAAGGGCTGCGCTTCCTGACGCCCCCGCCCGACGCCGCCCTGTCTGAAGCCCGCGCACTGCTCCGCAGCTTGGATGCCCTCGACGCGTCAGATCGCATCACCGACCACGGACGCAACCTCGCCGCCCTTCCGCTCCATCCCCGCCTTGGCCATATGCTGCACCGCGCGGGGCGCGACGGGGCCGAACTCGCCGCACTCCTCTCTGATCGTGACCTGATCTCTGGTGCCCCCGTCGATCTGGACCTCCGCCTTGCCGCCCTGCGCGACCCCAAAGCCTTTGCCGCGCGCTACAGCCACAACCTGCACCGGCCCACACTGGAACGCCTGCGCACCGAACTGCCACGCCTGCGCCGTCTGGCCGGGGCAGGGCGCGCGGATCTCAGCATCGGCCAGATGGCCGCGCTGGCCTATCCCGACCGCATCGGCCTGCGCCGCAAGGGCGAGGCTCCGCGCTATGTCCTCTCCGGCGGCAAGGGCGCGGTCCTGCCCGAAGGCGACCCGCTGGCCCAGACGCGCCTGATCGTCGTCACCGACAGCGATGGCGACCCGCGCGAAGCCCGCATCCGGCAGGCGATTGCCCTGCGCGAGGCCGAGTTGCGCGCGCTCTACGCCGACCAGATCCATTGGCGCAACATCTGCGAATGGTCCCGCCGCGACCGTCGTGTGATCGCCCGCCAGCAGGAATGTTTCGGCGCTCTGGTCCTGAACGACCGGCACTGGACCGACCCCGCGCCCGAATCTCTGGCACAGGCCGCTTGCGAAGGGCTGCGCGATCTGGGTCTGCCCCTGTCCGATGCCGCGCGGCGTTTCATTTCCCGCGTGGAACTCCTGCGCGCGCAGGGTGAAGATCTGCCCGATATGTCCGACGCCGCCCTGACGGCAGATCTGGAAACCTGGCTCGCCCCCCATCTCTCAGGCCAGCGCAGCGCCGAAGACTTGCGCGCCCTCGACCTGCTGCCCGCTTTACGCGCGATGCTGGACTGGGACCAGATGCAACGCCTCGACACGCTCGCGCCCGCGCATTTCGTCACCCCCTTGGGCAACCGCCTGCCCATCGACTATTCCGGCGACGCCCCCCAGATCGAATTGCGTCTGCAAGAGGTGTTCGGACTGGCAGAGCACCCCGTCATCGGCCCCGCCCGATTGCCCCTGCGCATGGTGCTCCTGTCCCCCGCGCGCAGGCCGGTTCAGGTGACGATGGACCTGCCCGGCTTCTGGGCCGACAGCTACGCGGATGTGCGCAAGGACATGCGCGGGCAATACCCCAAACACCCCTGGCCCGAGAACCCGCTGGAGGCCGCCCCGACTCTGCGCGCGAAACCGCGCAAAAATTAACGAAGTGTTCAGAAACAGGCGCCTTTTTTCACTCGGCGAAAACGGATTTCATTTTAGCCGGGCATGGCGCGTCACTGGCCCCTCGGGCGCGATCCGTTTGA
>JAFIEM010000100.1 GCA_020832555.1 Natronohydrobacter sp.
CATTTCCGCCCCCGCCAAAACGCCCTATCTTGCCCCTCATGCACACGCCGATCCTCATCCCCCGCCCCGAGGGCCTCTATTGCCCCGAGGGCGATTTCTTCATCGATCCCCTGCGCCCCGTCCCGCGCGCGCTGATCACGCATGGCCATGCCGACCACGCCCGCGCAGGTCACGGTGCCGTCATGGCCACGGCCCAGACGCTCGACATCATGGCGCTGCGCTATGGTGCGGGCTTCACCCATAGCCGCCAGCCCGCGGGTAGTCCCACCCGGATCAACGGCGTGACCGTCAGCTTCCACCCTGCAGGCCATGTGCTCGGCTCTACCCAGATCAGCGTGGCCAATGCCACCACCCGGATCACAGTGACCGGCGATTATACCCGCACCCCCAACCCCGCCTGCGCGCCCTTTGAGCCTGTCCCCTGCGACATTCTCGTGACCGAGGCCACTTTCGCCCTGCCCGTTTTCCGCCACCCCGACCCTGCGCAGGAAATCGGCAAGCTCCTGACCTCGGTCAAAGCTTTCCCCGAACGCGCGCATCTGGTGGGCGTCTATGCGCTTGGCAAAGCGCAGCGCGTGATCATGCTCTTGCGGCAGGCAGGCTATGACGCGCCGATCTACATTCATGGCGCGCTGGCCACGCTGTGCGACTATCACATCGCCCAAGGCATCCCCCTTGGCGACCTGCTCCCTGCCACTGTCGCGCGCGGGCGCAAGGGCGATTTCGCAGGCGCAATCATCCTCGGCCCGCCTTCCGCCTTTGCCGCGACATGGGCGCAGCGCTTCCCCGATCCGGTGATCTGCTTTGCCTCTGGCTGGATGATGGTCCGCGCCCGCGCCCGCCAACGCGGCGTGGAACTGCCGCTGATCATTTCGGATCATGTCGATTGGGGGCAACTCACGCAGACCATCGAGGAATTGAACCCGTCCGAGACCTGGATCACCCATGGCCGCGAGGACGCGCTGATGCGCTGGTGCGCTCTGCACCAACGCAGCGCACGCCCTCTGCGGCTGGTGGGCTACGAGGATGAACCCGAATGATCGCAGTCTTTGCCGACCTTCTGGAGCGTCTGGCCTTCACCCCCCGGCGCAGCCTGAAACTGGCGCATCTGGCGCAGTATTTCGCCGCGACCCCTGACCCCGATCGCGGCTATGCGCTGGCCGCCCTCAGCGGCAATCTGGACTTGCGCACTGTCACGCCGTCCTTGTTACGCGGGCTGGTCGCGGAACGGGTGGACCCGGAACTCTTCGCACTCTCTTACGATTTCGTCGGCGATCTGGCCGAAACCATCGCCCTGATCTGGCCCGAGACGGCCACGACCGAAAACCCCGCGCTCTCAATGCTCGTCCATGAACTGCGTGACACGCCGAAAACCCAACTGCCCGCCCGGATTATCGCGCGGCTCGACAGCCTGCCACCCGCGCACCGCTACGCCTATCTCAAACTCGCCACAGGGGGGTTGCGCGTCGGTGTCTCGGCCCGGCTGGCCCGGCAGGCGGTCGCGGATTATGGCGGATTGGAGCTGACCGAGATCGAGGAACTCTGGCACGGATTGACGCCCCCCTATGAAAGCCTTTTTCACTGGGCGGAAAAAGGCCCCAAACCCGTCAGCGCCGCCCGCGCGCCATTCCGCCCGGTCATGCTGTCCACCCCCACCGACGCGCAGGCATTGGGCGCGCTCAACCCCGCCGACTACATCGCCGAATGGAAATGGGACGGCATCCGCGTGCAGGCGGTCAGCGATCAGGGCACAAGGCGGCTCTATTCCCGCACCGGCGACGACATCTCGCGCGCCTTCCCCGATCTACTCGATGCACTCGATTTCGACGGTGTGATTGATGGCGAACTTCTCGTCCGGCGCGGGGATCAGGTCGGCCCCTTCAACGACCTGCAAACCCGCCTTGGCCGCAAACAGGTCAGCGCCAGACTGCGCGAGTCTCACCCCGCCGCACTGCGCGCCTATGACCTGCTCCTCTGGCAGGGCCAGGATCTGCGCGACCAGCCGCTCAGCGCCCGCCGCGCGGCGCTGGACTCGTGCATCGCCACGCTGGACCCCGCCCGTATCGACCTGTCACCGCTTCTGCCCTTCACCACATGGACCGATCTGGCAAAGCTGCGCGATACACCCCCTGACCCGGTGATCGAAGGGCTGATGATAAAACACAAGGACAGCCGCTATCTGGCAGGCCGGATCAAGGGCCATTGGTTCAAATGGAAACGCGATCCGATGCGCGTTGATGCCGTGCTGATCTATGCCCAACGCGGCCATGGCAAGCGGTCCGGCTATTACTCGGATTTCACTTTCGGTCTTTGGGACAATGGGCAGCTTGTGCCAGTCGGCAAAGCCTATTTCGGCTTCACCGATGCCGAACTCAAGGATCTCGACCGTTTCGTGCGCAACAATACCACCGACCGTTTCGGTCCGGTCCGCGCAGTCAAACCCGAGAAAGTGGTCGAAGTCGCCTTCGAAGGGCTGAACCGCTCGCCCCGGCACAAATCGGGGATCGCCATGCGATTTCCCCGGATCGCCCGCATCCGCGATGACAAATCTGCACGGGACGCTGACACGCTCGCAACCCTGATCGCGCTTCTGGACCAGAGCCCCTGACAGCGCAATACACACTGGTCCGAGCCTTGTTGAATTGTGACCTGCACTCCCTTATGATCACGCGGATTTCCGCAGACAGGATACCATGCGCGACAGCAGCCCTACGGACAGTGCCAGCCCCCGCCCGGTCGAAACCGTGGTGGCCCTTGGCGCATCCGCAGGCGGGCTTGAGGCTCTTGACCGCTTCTTCTCGTCCATCGCGCCTGATCTGGATGCCGCCTTCGTGGTCATCCAGCACCTCGCCCCAAACCACAAGACGATGATGGACAGCCTGCTGGCGCGCAACACCTCGATGTCGGTCAAGGTCGCGGCCGAAGGTGATGTGCTGGAATCGGGGCATGTCTATGTCATTCCCTCCGGCATGACGATGACACTATTTGACCGGAAGCTGCATCTTGATCCGCGCCCGATCACTGGCCTGACCTTTCCGATCAATGCGTTTTTCCACTCTCTCGGTTCGGCAGGCTGCGACCGGATCATGGGCGTGGTCCTGTCCGGCACCGGGTCGGACGGGTCCGAGGGTCTGCACTCCATCGTCGATGCCGGCGGCTGGGCACTGGTCCAATCGCCAACCAGCGCAAGCTTTGACGGCATGCCCCTGAACGCGCTGGCAACCGGGCTCGCGCATGAGAGCGGCACCCCCGAAGAGCTTGCGAAATTCGTCGAGACCGTGATCGAGGAAAAACGCGCACCCAATCTGATCAGGCTGGAGAATGTCGAGGATACACCCGTCGCCGAAACGCTGGCGCGCATTGGGACGCTGATCGACATCGATCTGACCAATTACAAGCCGCATACGATGGTGCGACGGCTGGAGCGTCGCATGCTGGCCACCGGCCATCATGAAATCCGTGGCTATCTGGAGCTTCTGCAGGAAGCCCAGGATGAAACCGAGCGCCTGCGTCGCGAGATGATGATCCCGGTCACGTCCTTCTTCCGCGACAAAGAGGCTTTCGAGGATCTCGCCCAGCATGTGATCAAACCGGACCTGCTGGCCCTTAAGGGCCAGCCGCAGACGCATTACCGGATGTGGTCCATCGGCTGTTCGACGGGGCAGGAAGTCTATTCGCTGACGATCCTCGCGCTGGAGGCGATCCGCGAACTCGGGATTGATGTCGAACTCAAGGTTTTTGCGACCGATATCGAATCCAGCTATATCGCGCAGGCGTCCACCGGGATCTACCCGGCGCGGATGCTGCAATCGATCGAGCCGGAATTGCGCGAACGCTATTTCACCCAGATCGAGGAAGATAATTTTCAGGTCATCCCGCGCCTGCGCCGCTGCATCGTCTTTTCACGCCATGATATCCTGCGCGATCCGCCATTTCTGAACATCAACCTGATCTCGTGCCGCAACATGATCATCTACCTGCAACCCGAACCGCAGGAACGCGCATTGCGCCGCATGCTGTTCGGGCTGAAAGGCTCCGGCACACTGTTCATGGGCGGGTCCGAGGCACCGGGCAAGCTGGCCCCGCTGCTCGATACAGTCTCCGCCCGCAGCAAGATCTTCCGTCTGCGCGGCGAATTGCGCCATCTCTCGGCCGAAGATTTCCTGCTCACCGCAGCGCAACGTCGACCCGCCGCGAATTACCACAAGCATCCGTCAACTGTCAGCCCCCTGAGCGATGCGGCACAGGCGCTGGCCCCTGCGACCAACTGTCTGATCAAGGCATTCGTGCCGCCAGCCGTGGTGATTGATGGCAACCGCGAGATCCGTCATGTCTATGGCGATGTCATGTCTTTCCTGCGCCTGCGACCCGGTGATGCCTCGCTCGATCTGGTCAGCCTGCTGCCTTTCAAGGTCGCCGCGATTGTCTCGACGCTGATCTATTCGGCCCTGCGCGACCGCACGCTGACGAAATCCGTGATCCTGCATCCCGATGATGACGACGAATTCGGCTTCGACATGCCCGTGCGTATCGAGATCCGCCCGGTGCAGGTGCCCGGTCAGGATGCGCCGGGGCAGTTGATCGTGAGTTTCGAGAAACTCCACATGCAGCACACGCAGTCCGGCGACGGGCAGAATCAGGAACTGGCCAGCCTGACTGCCAGTCGTGCGGCGGAACTGGAATCCGAACTCGATCAGGTGCGCGCGACCCTGAAAACCACGGTCGAGGAACTGGGCAGCGCCAATGAGGAATTGCAGGCCAGCAATGAAGAGCTGATGGCCTCGAACGAGGAATTGCAGAGCACCAATGAAGAACTGCAATCCGTCAACGAAGAACTGCACACGGTCAACGCCGAATTGCAGGAAAAGATCCTGCAACTGAATGAGGCCTATGCCGATCTCGAAGGGCTGTCGCGCGCCGCGCGAATCCCGCTGATCTTCCTTGATGGCTATGGGCGGATCACGCGCTTCTCGGCGCAGGCGACCGATATTTTCCGCCTGCGCGAGAATGATATTGGCCGCCCGCTGCTGGACATCAATCACTCGCTCGACGGTTTCGACCTCGAAAAGGCCATCACCGAGGCGCAGGAACGCGGCTCGACGGCGCAGCAGGAAGTGATCGACCGCGAGAACCGCAGTTGGCTTGTCTCGATCCAGCCTTTCGCCGGGCGCTCTTCTGTGGAATCGCGCATGGTGCTGTCCTTCATCGACGTGTCCAGCGTGCAGGCCATGCGCTATCTGCAATCGGTCATCGACGCGGCCCCGCAGAACATGGCCGTTCTCGATGCGACAGGACGGATCAAACTGGTGAACGCCGCATGGCGCGCCTTTGCAGAAGAGAATGGCGGACCCGTTGCGCTCGCGCGCGGCCAGAAGGTCAATTACCTGCGCACTCTCGAAGATGCGGCCCTCAAAGACCCGACCGCGCGGCGCGCGCTGGACGGGTTGCGCGAGTTGCTTGCAGGCGAAGTGTCACATTTTTCCTTGATATATCCCTGCCATTCCCCCACACAGAAGCGTTGGTTCCTGATGCATGCGTCGCCTTTGCGTGAGGGGGGGTGCGTGGTAACACATCTGGATATTTCAAATCTGGACATTCCTGCGGGTGAAGAAAGCACGCTATGACACGGCCCAACGAGCAAATCCACGGTCATGAAGACCATGCGCGCAGGCGCATCGAGGAATTGCTGCGCAATGGCAGATTACCATCGCTGAAAGCGATGCTTCAGCGTGAAGATGTCAGCATCGACGAACTGGCGCTGGATCTGCTGACCCATCAGGTCGAGATCGAAGTGCAGGTCGAGCAATTGCGTCAGGCCAATGAAGCGCTCGAAGCGGAGCGTCGCAAATTCGAGATCATCTTTCACGACATGCCGGTTGCCGCCCTGCTGGTCGATCTGGAATCCGGGTCGGTTTCCGCCGAGAATCACAAGCTGCGCAAGCTTTTCCCCAAGCGTTTCGGCGATACCAGCGGCGTGCATTACCTGCGCCATCTGGGCGAGAACCGTTTTGATCAGGACCGAATCTCGCTCGGGCTTGCGGATTGCAAACAGGGCAGCGCGGCAGATGTGAAAGCCGTCAGCCTGATCGACAAGACGCCCGACAGTTATCTGATGTGCGACATCCGCATGGCCCGGCTGGAAATCGGCCAGGGCAGCGCGCCCGCTGTGCTGGCCATCGTCCAGCCCTACGACCGCAGGTTCTGACCCCACTCCCGCGTCCCGGCACCAGCCCGTCCCGCGTCACGAAGCAGGGCCGCCCCCTTCGCGCTGCGATCAGGCCGGTGGTTTTGACGCGCTGGACTGCGCCAGGACCCCCGCCTGCCGGATCCATTCGTCGCGTTCGATCCTGCCCTTGAAATTCAGGAACCCATCCACCCAGGCAACCTCTGCCGGCGTCCAGCGGGCGATCTGCCAGAAATGATAGACGCCCAGATCGTTCAGCTTGCCCTCCAGAACCGGACCAACACCGCTGATCTGCTTCAGATCATCCGGCGTGCCGACCGGCGCTTGCAGCATCTCGGGCTTCGTGCCTTCTTCCGCCGCAGTCTCCTGCGCGGCGGGTTGAGCCACCGCCGAAGCCATGACCGGGGCCACCACAGGTTCCGAGTCTGCCGCACGTTTCTCGGCATTGCTGGTGGGCTTCCGGGCTGCCGCTGTGACCTGCCCAACGCTGCCGGCCTTCATCGCAGGTTTTGGCGGGCTTTCGGCAATCGTGAAGACAATTCCCACCACAAGCGCGACCACAGCACCGATTGCAACCGACCCATTGCCTTCGATTCCGACCAGCAACAGCGAGACCGCCGTGGCCACTGCCCCGGCCGCCGCCGCGATGATCCAGCCATACAAGGGGGGCGCGTTCTTCATCTCGGATTGTGCCATTCTGTAACTCCCTGTGTTGTTTTGGTGTTTCAAAGGATAGCGCGCTTCTCCTGTCTGGAAAGCGTTTCGATCCCCAGCGCGTTCAAGGCCGCACGGGCGATATGGTCTGCGCTCAATTCTGCATCAGCATACATCTGCGCCGGGCTGGCCTGCTCGATGAACCGGTCCGGCAAGGTCAGGGTGCGCACGGCCAGACGCCGTTCCAACAACCCCTCATTCGCCATGTAATGCAACACATGTGCGCCGAAACCGCCCTGCGCGCCCTGTTCCACTGTGATCAGCGCCTGGTGATGGCTGGCCAGTTGCCGGATCAGATCAGTATCAAGCGGCTTGGCAAAGCGCGCATCGGCAATCGTGCAGGTCACACCGCGCGCCTCCAGCGCCTCGGCGGCCAGCATCACTTCCGCCAGATGCGCCCCGAAGGACAGAAGCGCCACCATCGACCCTTCGCGCAGCACTCGGCCCTTGCCGATCTCCAGCGGCTTGCCACGCTCCGGCAACTCCACCCCCATCCCTTCGCCGCGCGGATAGCGGAAGGCGATAGGGCCTGCGTCATGCGCCGCCGCTGTCGCGACCATATGCACAAGTTCCGCCTCGTCGCCTGCGGCCATCACGACCATATTGGGCAGGTTCGCCAGATAGGCCACATCGAAACTGCCTGCATGGGTCGCGCCATCCGCGCCAACCAGCCCTGCACGGTCAATCGCGAAGCGCACGGGCAGGTTTTGCAGGGCTACATCATGCACGATCTGATCATAGCCACGCTGAAGAAAGGTCGAATAGATCGCGCAGAATGGCTTGAGGCCGCTGGCCGCCATCCCGGCGGCGAATGTCACCGCATGTTGTTCCGCGATCCCCACATCGAACACCCGACGCGCAAAGCGCTTGCCCATGATATCGACGCCCGTGCCATTCGGCATGGCGGCAGTTACGGCAACGATGGTCGGATCGCGGCTTGCCTCATCCGTCAGCGCCCGGCCAAAGACCGCCGTATAGCTTGGTGCGTTGGGCTTCGATTTCGACTGCGCGCCAGAGGCCACATCGAATTTCGCCACGCCATGATAGCAGCACTCCGAGGCCTCGGCAGGCGCATAGCCCTTGCCCTTGACGGTGCGCACATGGATCAACACCGGCCCTTCGGCGCGGGCATGGGCCACGCGCAATGTGGCCAGCAGATCCGGCATGGAATGGCCATCGATCGGGCCGATATAGGTAAAGCCCAGATGCTCGAACATCGTCGCATCGGGCGGACCGCCACAGGCGCGGGTGCGCGCGGCAAGCGCCTGTTCGCGCAAGGATTGCGGCAGCGCAGCGATGAAGCCCTGCGCCACCTCGGACAGGCTGGCATGGGGCATGTTCAGCCGGTTCAGATAAGTATTCATCGCGCCGACAGGGGGGGCAATGGACATATCATTGTCATTCAGGATCACGAACAACCGCCGCCCTTCGCTTCCCGCGTTGTTCAGCGCCTCATAGGCCATGCCCGCGGTGATCGACCCATCCCCGATCACGGCAATCGCATCCCCGGTGGGCTGGCCCATGTCGCGGCCAATGGTGAAACCAAGTGCTGCGGAAATGCTGGTCGAGCTATGCGCCGCGCCGAACGGATCGAACACCGATTCCGTGCGCTTGGTGAAACCCGAAAGCCCCCCGCCCTGCCGCAGAGTGTGCATCCGGTCACGACGGCCGGTCAGGATCTTGTGGGGGTAGCACTGGTGCGACACGTCCCAGATCAATTTGTCAAACGGAGTGCGGAACACGGCATGCAGCGCTACGGTCAGTTCCACGACGCCAAGACTGGAGCCGAGATGCCCGCCGGTGCGGCTGACCGTCTCGATGGTCTCTTGCCGCAGCTCATGGGCCAGCGCTTCCAGCGCGCTGTCCGAGAAATCGCGCAGGTCGGCAGGGCCGGCCACGCGGTCAAGAAAAGGTGTGTGTGACTGGTCCATGGCGTTCCCCTGATTATGAAAGCCTTTTTCATCATGCGAAAAAAGCAATGCGATTTTAGTTGTGCCTTTTTTCATCATCCGAAAAACGATTTCAGATTGTAAAAAAGGTGCCGTGGGGTTGCCCCGCACGGCACCAGTTTCCTGTCGCCAACAGGAAAGGGAACCGGGCGTCACAAGCCCGCATCCGGACCGGCTAAGTGGTCCGAACCTTGGTGGGGGCAGGCAGGGCGCGCCCGCCTGCCCCAAGTCTCATGCCTTTGCCACCACAAGCGGCGCTTCGAGTGCCGAGTAGGGCATGGGGGGCGGGGCGTTCTTGCTCTCTGAGGGCAGCAACTGCCCGATCCCCCAGATCACGCCGTAGACCACGCCGATGAACAGCAGGAAAGCCAGGGCGTAACCCGCACCGCGCACCATCTCCGACAGCACCCAGTTGCGCAGCCGTTGAACGGGCGTGTCCTGGATATACTCATGTTCAGCCATGATAAGTCGCTCCTTAATCGTAGGTCGGACGGAAGCCGCGTTCCTCGGCCCAGACGGCCCAGTTATCGACCACAGTCCCGGTGAGCAGGATGCCGATGCCGCCAGTCAGGGTGCAGAGCACCGCAAACCACCAGGCCCAACGGTGAATCCCTTCCATCGTGGCATTGAAGCCCATCGTCCAGCGCCAGAACAGGGCGGCGCGTTCCGATGCCGTGCCACGGTCCACGATCTGCTCCAGCTCGCGGTCGCCACCGAAGCGGGACACGGCCAGAATGGTTGCCCCATGCATGGCGAACAGCAGGGCCGAGCCATAAAGGAACACGATCGAAAGCGCGTGGAACGGATTATAGAAGAGGTTGCCGTAGCGCAAGCTGAACAGGTTGGTCCAGTCCAGATGCGTGAAGATGCCGTAGGGGACAGCTTCAGACCATGATCCCATCAAGAGCGGCCGGAACAGGCCCAGCACAAGGAACAGCCAGATTGCCGACAGGAACGCCCAGGAGACATGTTTGCCCATGCCAAGCGCCTCTGCCCTGAGCCATGTGCGCACCCACCAGGCCATCACGGAGATGAGCAGGAAGAAGCTTGCGATCAGGAAATAGCCCCCTTCGCGCATCGGCGGGATGCTCAGCCCATATTCAGGGCTGGGCGGATCGAGCGACAGCCAGAACAGGTCGCGCAGGAACACTGCCGGGTTATAACCCGCCTGATCCCAGAACCACAGGCCGACCATGACAAACCAGATTGTCCCCGCCGCAAGGCTGAGAACGCCCATCGCGCCAAGATAGACCGGGCCAAGCTGCGCATTGCCGAACCAGCCTGCAAGATTGGAGAAGCTGGCCGATTTGGTGCGGTTTTCCAGCTCGACGCCTTCAACCATGCCCATTTCCGGGGCGGCGCGCACCTGCACCTGGGTAAAGATATTCTGATACTCAGCCATTGACGCCTCCTGCGATATCGCGCCACCAGGGCAGATCGAGCCACCAATCCCACCAGAACACCCACTGGTCGAACCAGATCGTGCCTGAAATCACGATACAGACCGCCGACCAGAACCCGGCATTGAGCGCCAGCAGCAGGCCAAGACGGTGAATCCCCAGCGTGCCGACCGAATAGCCGATCAGATCGCGGAAGAACGTGTCTTCATGGTCGGGCGTTTTCATCACTTCGCCCTTCTTGGGGTTGGCGGCGGACAGAACCAGCGCGCCATGCAATGCCAGCGCCAGTGTCGTGGTGAAGAAGAAGCTCACCGCGATCATATGGGCCGGGTTGTAATGAAAATTGCCGTAGGTATAGCCGACATTGGACACCCAATCGAGATGCGTCCAGATGCCATAGGGGAAGGCATGCCCCCAAGCGCCCATCAGCACAGGCCGGATAACGACCAACGTGAGATAGGCAAAGATCGCCACGCCAAAGGCGAAAGGCACATGCATGCCCATGCCAAGTTTGCGGGCGATTTCAACTTCGCGCAGCGCCCAGGACACAAAAGCCCCGATGGCGCAGATCGTGATGATTTGCCACAGGCCACCTTCCAGCAGCGGTGCCGGGCCCAGCCCATAGGACAGGGGCGGCGGGTTGATCGAGATCAGCCAGGGATTCCAAGTGCCTTGCAGCACGG
Organism: Natronohydrobacter sp.; assembly: GCA_020832555.1. Classification (GTDB taxonomy): domain Bacteria; phylum Pseudomonadota; class Alphaproteobacteria; order Rhodobacterales; family Rhodobacteraceae; genus Roseinatronobacter. The sequence continues at coordinate 10,931 of JAFIEM010000100.1, forward strand.
CCCCCCAGAAGATCAGAAGTGTTCCGAGAACGGCAAAGAAAACCGTCGTTACACCGAAGAAGCCGACGTAGAATGGCCCAACCCAAAAGTCGAACAGGTTCCCGCCGACAAGCGTGCCTCCCGGCACGCGGTATTTTCGTTCGAAGCTGAGCAGTGCCATGCTTCCCTCTCCAC
>JAFIEM010000101.1 GCA_020832555.1 Natronohydrobacter sp.
CGCTTTTCTCGATCGCGCCGTAACTGCATTTCACACGGCAAAGCTGGCAGGGGCTACCGCATTCCGCGCGCCGCGCAATCCAGTCGCGGCCCCGGATCAGCCCGCCGATGGCCATGACCGCACCCAGCGGGCAAAGGTAGCGGCAAAACCCCTTGAACAGCACCATGCCGAGCACGAGCCAGAACACGGCATAGGCCACAAAGTACCATTCGCGGACGAAAAACACCGTGATCGCGGTCTTGAACGGCTCGATCTCGGCGGCGGTATCGACATGTTGTGGGGCGAAGGCGACCAATGCCACCAACCCGCCAAGTGCGATGTATTTCAGGGATTTCAGGCGTTTGTCCCATTGGGCCGAAGGCTCAATCTGTGGCAGGCGCAACAGGCGGCCCAGATGATGCGCGAATTCCTGAAGCGCGCCGAAAGGACATAGCCAGCCGCAGAACAGCCCCCTGCCCCAGAGCACGAAACCCAGGATCGCCGCGGCCCAGATCATCAGCGAGAACGGATCATAGAGCAGGAACACATAGCTGCCGCCCTCAAGTGCCGTGCGCAACACGCCCAGCGGCGTGACAATCGACAACTGCCCCTGCCCCCAGAAGCCCACAAAGCCTGTCATCACGGCCAGAATCACCAGCCGCGCCGGGGTGAAGTGACGCCACCCTGCAAACCGGTTCATCCTTGCACCCAAGGCCCAGACCAGCGCGCCGAGCCCCAGCGCCAGCACGATCAGGTCAATCTGGCGGTTATAGAGTGCCTCCAGCCAGGGCGGCATCGGGGTGATCACCCGCTCGCGCAGGAAGAAGCGTTCATCGGTCTGATGCTCCAGTTCCAGTTCCACCCGTCCGATTTCGGGCGTGATGAAACCATGTTCGCGCACGGCCTCGATGATCAGGGTGAAAGGCTCTGCCGGGTTGAAGCCAAGCCTGCGATCCGTGCGAAGGATCATCGCGGTGCCGTCGGGCACGCCGGGGGCCAGATCGACCAGAAAATCCGCATCCCGCAACGCAATGGGAAAGCCGCCCTGTTCGGCCTTGATCAGATCGGGCGAGGTATTGCGAACGAAAGTCTCGCTGACCAGCCCGTGTCGACCGGCATCGATCAGCAGCAGAAATTCGTCGGTCGGTGCTACGCCCTGAAACCGCACCATCTGGGCGATGGTCGAAGGGTCCAACGCCGCGCGCGCCAGTGCCGGGGGCGTCACGTCCAGCAGCCAGAGGTCCAGATAGGCCCCGTCGGGGTCGGCCTGCGCGTCGGGGTCGGAATAGGCCCAGCGCGTGCCCTGAAAGGCCGCGTCGATCTCGGCATTGCTGACGCGCAAATGCCCGACCAGCCCCTGATCGACCAGATCGGCCCAGGTAAGCGCCTCGTCATGGTCCGGGTCCGGGCGCGCGGCAGGGGCAGCAACACGGCCCTGCATATGTTCGCGCGCGACCGAATGGGCGGCGGCCATGATCGATTCATGCGCAATCCTGACCGATGCTGTCGCCTTGGTGATCCCGTCAAGATTGACCAGCGACGATCCGGCATCCGCGCCGCCATAGGGCGTGCCGATGGTCATGGGCGACCAGATGGATTTCCCGGCATATTGTTCAAAAAACGCCAGAAACGGGGCCTCGCCCATGCCGGAAATGAAGATCGGCTCATTATGGTGGACCAGCCGCACCGTCACAAAAGTTCCGTCGCGGTCCAGCACCACAAGCGCATTGACGGGTGCCCCGGCGAAACCCGGCAGCGGCGCATAGGGCTGGGTGGTGAAGGCAAACCCGGCAGGCGCGCCGCCAGAATTCACGACCTGATAGAGACCCTTGTCATTCAGGGCCTCGCCCAGCCCGAAGGGTGGCGGCACATAGGCGATCATTTCCTGTGGTGTCAGCACCTGCGCGCGGACGGGCAAGGCCAGCAGAACATACAAGACAACAAGGCGAAGAATCATGTGCATGAAACGCAGGATAAGCAGGCCAAGAGCGCGCGCCTATGCGACTTTCGCCTATGGTGTGTGAATGAAGGAACCCGGCGCGAGGCCGGGTTCTTCCGTGTTCATCTGTCGTGGGTCCGACTTAGTTGGCCGAAGCCAGCAGCGCATCAGGGATGCGGAAGGTCCAGACCGAACCGCCCTGATTCAGATAGGCGACCTGCTGGGCAACCTCGCCCCCCCAGAGCGGCACAGCCCCGCCCCAACCGGATACGACCGACAGCCATTGCACGCCGTTCTCATCATCCCATGTGATCGGCTGGCCGACCACGCCTGAACCTGTCTGGAACTGCCAAAGCACCTCGCCGGTCTCGTCATCAATGGCCTTGATATAGCCCTCTGGCGTGCCGTAGAACACCAGCCCGCCTGCCGTCGCCATCGCCGAAGACCAGAGCGGTGCGGGGTTGTTGACCTGGAACTTGATCTCCATCGTATTCGGGTCAATCGCCTTCATCGCGCCGATATGGTCCTCGAACAGGGGTTTGATGGTGAAGCCTGCGCCAAGGTAAGCCGCACCCTGACGATAGGTGATCGGCTCGTTCCAGATATCCATGCCCCATTCATTCGCGGGCACATAGAAATAGCCGGTGCGCTGCGAATAGGCCATGTGCTGCCAGTTCTTGCCACCCAGGAAGCCCGGCACGGCCCAGACCACTTCACCGCGCTGGCCATCTGCGGACTCTGCCGGATCGCCCGGACGGTTTTCCGGGTTGAAGATCGGGCGGCCGGTCTCGTCAATGCCGCTGGCCCAGCTGATTTCCTCGACAAAGGGCATAGCATCGACAAAGCTGCCATCTTCGCGGTTCAGGATGTAGAAGAAGCCGTTGCGGTCAGCCGTTGCCAGACGCCCGTTACCTTCGGCATCGGTGAAGGGAATGACTTCGTTCACACCGTCATAATCCCAGCCTTCCCAAGGGGTTGTCTGGAAATACCATTTGATCTCCCCGGTCGCCGGGTCCAGCCCGATGCGCGAAGCCGCATAAAGGTTGTCGCCTTCGCGCAGATGGCTGTTCCAGGGCGCGGGGTTGCCGGTGCCGAAGATCAGCGTGTCGGTTTCCGCATCATAGGTGCCGCCCAGCCAGGTCGCGCCGCCGCCGGTCTGCCACATGTCGCCCGGCCAGCTGGCATTCAGCGTGCCGGTCATGGTCGAGTCCTCGCCATTGAGCATGCCCATATGGCCCTCGATCACCGGACGGCGCCAGACCAGTTCGCCATTCTCGGCATTGCGCGCCTCGACCGCGCCGACGATCCCGAATTCACCGCCGGAATTGCCAGTGATGACCAGACCGTTCACGATCAGGGGGGCCGCCGTGTAGCTGTAGCCTTCGCGGTAATCGGCGAAGCGCTGGTTCCAGACCACCGCGCCCGTGTGGCGGTTCAGGGCCACGATGCGCGCATCAAGCGTGCCGAAATAGATATTGTCACCATAGATGGCCGCGCCGCGGTTGATCACGTCGCAGCAGGGTAGAATCCCTTCCGGCAGACGCGCATCGTATTGCCAGAGCTTACGGCCCGTCGCCACATCCAGCGCAAAGACCCGGCTGTAAGAGCCGGTCACATACATCACTCCGTCATAGACCAGCGGCTGGCTTTCCTGACCGCGCTGGCGCTCGCCGCCGAAGCTGAAGGACCATGCCGGAAACAGGTTCTGCACGCTTTCCTTGTTGATCTGGTCCAGCGGGCTATAGCGCTGCATGTGACGGCCCATGCCATTGGTCAGCACGCTCGTCGTTACCACATCATCGCTGGCAAGATCGGCTTCAGTGACCTGCGCGACAGCCATGGGTGCGGCCATAAGGCCGGCGCAAACGGCCAGCAGAAATCTGTTCATCCTTCTTCCTCCCAAAGGGCCGGGCTTGACCGGGGATCGGCAAGGCGCGGCAAGATCAGTGCAAGAGAGTATCGCGAAAGCGTGAAAAGCGCGAAATTGGCCAATGGTCTTACGACCTTTGTGCGAAGGTAAAACCCGTCACTTGGCCTTTGGTCGAATAGGCTGCGCGCGCGCTAAGGCATAGGCTGTGACCGATATGCCGGGAGGAAAGCGCATGACCATTTTCACACATATCAGGCACGCGGCCCTTGCGCTGAGCATGGCGGCGGCCCCTGCCCTTGCCGATCTGCCAGTGCTGACGATCGCCAGTCAGGCTGGGGGAACTGTCGCCTGGGAACTGGACACGATCCGCCATCACGGTCTGGACGAAGCAAACGGCTTCCGGCTGGAGATCTTGGAAGTCGCGGGCAAACCGGCAGGACAGATCGCTTTTCAGGGCGGCGAGGCGGATGTGATCGTCGATGACTGGATCTGGGTCGCACGACAGCGTGCGGCCGGGCAGGATATCGCGTTCGTTCCCTATAGCCGCGCAGTGGGCGGTGTGATGGTGCCCGCAGGGAGTGCCGCGCAGAGCTTGCAGGATCTGGCGGGTGCGAAGATCGGCATTGCCGGGGGTCCGAATGACAAAAGCTGGATCATCCTGCGCGCCTACGCCGCGCAACAGGGGTTCGATCTGCTGGCCGAGACCGAGCAGGTTTATGGTGCCCCGCCCCTGATCTTCCAGACCGCGCGTTCTGGCGAACTGAGTGGCGCGATCAATTTCTGGCATTTCATGGCCAAGCAGGAAGCTGCAGGCATGCGCCATCTGATTTCAGTCGCGGATGCGGCTCGCGCGCTGGGAATGGACCCTGACATGCCGCTTCTGGGATATGTCGTTCAATCGGCGATGGTTGCCGAGCGGCCGGAACTGGTCGCAGCTTTCGCAAGCGCCTCGCGCGATGCCAAGGTGCTGCTGGAAACCTCTGCCGAGGAATGGGCCCGCCTGCGCCCGATGATGAATGCGGCCGATGATGCGGAATTCGAGGCGCTGATCGCCGGGTTCCGGGCCGGGATTCCGGGCGACGGGCCGATTGACGAGACATCTGCCCGCACCATGTTCCGCCTGATGGTGGAGCTTGGCGGCGAGGAACTGGTCGGCACCGCAACCGAATTGCCCGAAGGTGTGTTCGTGCCGCTTGGCTCGTGAGCGGCGTGGCGCTGAGTAACGAGACGCAACGCGCAGACGGGCGCGGCACCAATGCGGTGCCGCGCCCGCTGCCCGAATGGGCAGTGCGGGTGCTGTCGCTCTCGGGGCTTCTGGCTTTCTGGTGGGTGCTGGCCTGGGCCAAAGCGGACCCGATGGTGCTGCCCGGACCACAGACTGTGCTGCCGCGCCTTGGCGCAGAGGCCATGTCGGGCGCGCTCTGGCATCATCTGGGCGCAACGCTCTGGCGGGTGGCGCAGGCCTTTGTCGCGGCGATGTCGCTGGGTCTGGTGCTGGGGGTGCTGATGGGTCTGTTGCCGCGGCTGAACCGTTGGCTGGACCCCTGGCTGGTGTTCTTCCTGAACCTGCCCGCGCTGGTGGTCATCGTGCTGTGCTTCCTCTGGATCGGGCTGAATGAAACAGCAGCAATCGTCGCGGTTGCGATCAACAAGATCCCGCTGGTGACAGCAATGATGCGCGAAGGCGCAAGGGCGTTGAATGGACAGCTTTCCGACATGGCGCAGGTTTTCGGCATGTCCCCCCTCGCGCGACTTCGCCATATCCTGCTGCCGCAATTGGCCCCGCATCTGGCAGCCACGGCACGCTCGGGTCTGAGCCTGATCTGGAAGATCGTGCTGGTGGTCGAATTTCTGGGGCGCGGACAGGGGGTCGGCTTCAAGATCCACCTGCATTTCCAGATGTTCGATGTGACCATGGTGATGGTCTATGCGCTGAGCTTCATTGCTGTCATGCTGGCCATCGAGACGCTGATCCTGCAACCACTGGAGCGGCGCGCGCGCCGCTGGAGAGACGCATGAGCCTGCAGGTTGCCATTCGCGCCAAGCGCTTCGGGCCGACAGAGGTGTTGCGCGATCTGGTCTTTCAGGTCGCGCGCGGCGAGGTTCTGGCCGTGCTTGGTCCCTCGGGCGTGGGGAAATCGACGCTCCTGCGCATCATCGCGGGGCTGGACACAGGCTTTGAGGGGCAGGTCCGGCGCGAGGGGCGGCTGGCGATGGTGTTTCAGGAACCGACGCTGATGCCCTGGCGGTCGGCGCTGGACAATCTGCGGCTGACGACAGGCGTGACTGCGCAACAGGCAGAGGCCGCGCTGTCCCGCGTCGGACTGGCGGGCAAGGGGGCGCTTTTTCCGGGGCAGTTGTCGCTCGGCCAGCAGCGGCGGCTGTCACTGGCGCGCGCCTATGCGGCGAAACCCGATATCCTGCTCTTGGACGAACCTTTCGTGTCGCTTGATCAGGCGCTGGTCGCGGATATGCTGGCACTGACGGAAAGCGTGATTGCAGAACAGCGGCCTGCGACTGTTTTTGTCACCCATGCGCAGAATGAGGCGGATCGTCTGGCAACGCGGCAGATGGTGCTTGCGGCGCAGGCACTTGCCTGAGACACCCTGACGCGCGCCCCGTAGGGTGCGTGCTGAGCACGTACCTTACCTCCCAAAGCTTAGCGCCCCGGCTCTTCCCAGGTCAATCCATGCTCGCGATAGATCGCCGCGACCCGACCATCGCGCACCGCTGCAGTCAGAATATCATCCACCTCGTAGCTGAGCATCCGGGCCGTGTAGAAGGCAGTCGCAATCCCAATGGGCCATGACCCGATGGACAATCCCGGCAATGGCCCGCTTTCAACCGCGAAATCCGGGTCATCGCGCACATAGTGCTCCAGACGGGCGCGGATCCCCATGACGGCGCTCACCTCGCCCGCGCGCAAGAGATCAATCGTCTCGGGCAAGGTTCGGCGGCGGGTCATGTTGCGGATCAGCGCGCCCTGTTGCAGCCCGGTCAGATAGAAATCAGCAAGCGAGTGGTTTTCCACAGCCACGGTTTTCACCGTGAAACTGCCCGGCCAGGGCGGCTCGTCCGGATACTCGGACACACGGTAGGCGATCGCGATGCGCTCCTGCGCATAGCGCCCGGTCAGCGCCGCCAGTTCATTGCGGTAATCCAGTTCGCGGTTATAGGGCACGCGCATCAGCACATTGACGATCCGCCGCCCCATGTAATGCCCACGCCAGATATAGTTGCGCAGATCCGTGTCCACATCTTCATCCGCAGGCAGGTCGATCAGGCGCAGATCGACGCCCAGTTCATCCGCAATGAGACGCGCCAGCGCCACATCGACCCCCACAAGTTGCCCGGACGTGTCACGCCACGAATAGGGCGCGAAATCCTCATAGACCCCGATCTCGATATAGCCGCGCTCCATGATGGCATCGTAATCAATGCCCACCCGGTCGCGTCCGCTATCATCCGACGGAAACTCACGCGCAAAAAGTCCTGACCCGGCGAGGGTCAGGACAGTCATCAGCACCAGTGCTGACAGGGAGGTTCTCAGTCTCATTCACATCTCCGTCCAGTTTCGCCTCAGCGCGCGACAGACAGCCCGATGGTCAGGGTTTCATCCGCTTCGCGCAAGGCGCGCTCGCCACCGCGTTCCAGAATGACGGCCGCGCGGCGGGCAATACTATCGGCCTTGGGTGCGCCCGACATGGTCGGGACCGCAACAGCAATTTCCATCAACTCGACATGGAGCGCGGCGATTTCGTCAGCAAAATCTTCCTCGGCTGACGTGCCTGCGGCAATGGCTTCCTGCTTCTCGCGCAGCCCGTCACGGATATCGCGCAGACGGGGCATGAATTCGGCAATGCCATCCGGGTCGGGCCGGGTTTCAATATAGGTGCGGATTGCCCACATCGCCTGCTGGTTCATCAGATCCTCATAGGCGGGCATGCGATCGCCCGATCCGCGGCGGATACGCTCCATATACCATTCATCGTCCATTTCCTCGGCCATCAGAAAGCGCAGGTCGGGGGCCAGACCGCCCGAAACAACTTCGAGACCATGGCAGCGCGCGCAGTTCTGGTTATAGGCACTGTCACCGATGCGCAGCGCGCGTTCCCAGTAATCGCCATCCGGGTCACGAAACGGGTTTTCAAACTCCCACCCGCCAGTCAGTTCAGGCAGCCCTTCGGTGTTCACGGGCTGCGGCGCGACATCGCCATGGGCAAGCGCAAGGGAGCTTGACAGGCACAGGGCAAGGGCTGCGGCTGGCAGGGTTTTCTGGGGCGTCTTCATCATCTCTCCTCCGGTATCTCAGGCTTGTCATGACCCTATCGAAGCCATTTCCCCCGCGCTATTCGACCATGGGCTATGCGACGAAGGGATAAGATTCAGCCCGGAAACACATATTCTGCACCCGCCATTCCGTGACATGGCGGGTGCAAGATCACTGCCTCATTCAACGATGAAACTGCCGGTCATGCCGCGATCTTCCAGTCCACGGCAACCGAACTGATAGGTGCCGGGCCGGATGGGGACGAAGAACAATTCCACTTCGCCATCCATGTCCATCTCAAGCTCATTGAGCTGCGCCACCTTGATTTCCATATTCCCGGCCTCGATCTTGCGCAGCCAGGCGTTCTGGAAAAAGCGCGGGGCCTGCCAATTGCATTCGTGCCAGCCCACGGCCTGAATCTTCAGGCGATACGCCTGGCCGGTCTGCATGTGAAATTCGTTTGGCTCCATCCCGAAGCCATTATCCCCGGTGCCGACCTGCAGGGCCTCCAGCTCGATTGGCTGGGTCGCAAGATCGCCACCAGCGGCAAAGGCGGCGCTGCCCAAGGTGCCCAAGGCAAGGGCCGAAGCCGCAGCAAGTGTCGCGATGCGTGTCATGTCTGTCTCCTCAATAAGCATGATCGCGCCAGCCTAGGCAGCACCCGCAGGGCTTGGGAATACGACCATTGTCTATGCAACCAAGGTCTTATTTCGGCGCAGCGCAGTCTCGGGCTAGCCTTCAAGCAGCCTTTGGGAGGAGGCCGCATGACACACTCAAACCTGATCTTGTCGTCCATCTTCGCCAGCCTCTGTGCAAGCACGGCACTGGCCACTATCGACATCCCGATTGCCTATCTGGAGATGGAGGTCGAGCGCCCGCCGGTGCTGACCAATCTTGACCCCATCCCTGATGATCTGGGCCGCATGGGCGCCGCGCTGGGGCTTGCGGACAATGCCACCACAGGCGGGTTCATGGGGCATGATTACAGCGTGACCGATGTGGTGGTGCCCCTGGGCGAGGACTGGCTGGAGGCCGCGCGCGAGGTGCTGGCCGCGCATCGTATCGTGGTGGTGAACGCCCCCGCCGAGGCCCTTCTGGCGCTTGCCGATCTGCCAGAGGCCGAGGGTGCGCTGATCTTCAACGCCAGCGCCGAAACGGAGGCGCTGCGCGAGGCGGATTGCCGCGCCAATGTGTTGCACACGATGCCCAGCTACGCCATGCGCGCCGACGCGCTGATGCAGTTTCTGGTCACGAAACGCTGGACGGATCTGGTGATGATCACCGGGCAGCGCCCGGCGGATGTGGAATTCGCAACAGCTTTGCGAAATTCCGCCACCAAATTCGGCGCGCGCATACGGTCCGAGAAGGAATGGGACATGTCTTCGGACATGCGTCGCAATATCGGGCAGGAATTTCCGGTCTTCACGCAGGATTTCCCCAGCCATCATGTGATGCTTGTGGCCGATGAGGCCGGTGATTTCGGCCCCTATCTGGAATTCAATGCCTGGGAACCGCGCCCGGTTGCCGGATCGGCAGGCGCGCGCCCCGATGCCTGGTCGGACCGGGTCGAAGCCTATGGCGCCGCGCAGTTGCAACTGCGGTTCAAACGTCTTGCCGACCGGCCTATGGGCGCTGTGGACTATGCCGCCTGGGCGGCGGTCCGGTCCGTGGGGGAAGCGGTCACGCGCACCGGCAGCAATGACGCGGGCGTGCTGCGCGACTATATCCTCGGCGACAAGTTTGAACTGGCGGCCTTCAAGGGCGCAGCGATCACCTATCGCGACTGGAACGGGCAGATGCGACAGCCCATGCCGATTGCCACGCGCACGGCGCTTGTGGCCATGACGCCCATGCCGGGCTTTCTGCACGAGATCAGCACACTCGATACGCTGGGGCGTGACCGCCCCGAAACGGCCTGCACGGCCTTTGACTGAAAGGACTGAACCGATGATCCGCAACACAGTTTCGACGCTCGCCCTGTTGGGGGTGATGGCCGCCCCTGCGCTGGCACAGGAAGTCTGGATCTCGAATGAGCGTGACAACACGATCAGCATCATTGACGTGCCCACGATGGAGGTGGTCGAGACCATCAAGGTGGGCGCACGCCCGCGCGGGATCATGTTCAGTCATGATCATTCGGTGGCCTATCTCTGCGCCTCTGACGACAGCACGATTCAGGTGATCGATGTGGCCACGCGGCAGATCCTGCACAATCTGCCCTCGGGCGAGAACCCCGAAACCTTCGCGCTGCACCCGGACAACCGGCATATCTGGATTTCCAACGAAGATGACAACATCACCTCGGTCCTCGATGTGGTGGACCGTGTGATCGTGGCGCAGATCCCGGTGGGCGTGGAGCCAGAGGGCAAGGCGATCAACCACGCAGGCACCATTGCCATCACCACGTCGGAAACGACCAATATGGCGCATTGGATCGACACGGAAACGCATCAGATTATCCAGAACTCGCTGGTCGGCTCGCGCCCGCGCCATGCCGAATTCACCAGTGATGACAAGCGCCTGTTCGTCAGTGCAGAAATCGGCGGAGGCTTGCATGTGTTCGACACCGAGACCTATGAGGAACTGGCCGAAATCCGGTTCGAGATCCCCGATGTGCACCCGCATGATGTGCAGCCTGTGGGCTTCAAGCTGACCCGCGACATGACCCGCGCTTATGTGGCGCTTGGCCCGGCCAACCGGATCGCCGTCGTGGATATCGAGAATTACGAGGTTCTGGACTATCATCTGGTAGGCCGCCGGGTCT
>JAFIEM010000009.1 GCA_020832555.1 Natronohydrobacter sp.
CCGCTGTCTTACCGTGAGCGCTGCCCTTTTAAACGCAAAACGCGCCCCCGGTTGGGGGCGCGCTTTCCAATCCAGATTTCGAACCAGATCAGTCTTTCTTGGCTGCCGCCTTGATGGGTGCCCAAAGCTGCTTGTTGGTCAGATAGAGCAATGCTGCCAGAACCGACAGGAAGATCACGCCCACGAAGCCCGCGCGCTTGCGCTCCATCATCTTGGGCTCGGCGGTCCACATCAGGAAAGCCGCGACATCCTTGGCCATCTGCTCTTCCGTGGCGGGTGTGCCGTCGGCATAGACCACCATATCATCGAACAGCACCGGGTTCATCGAGACCCAGCCATCATAGGCCTTGTTGTAATAGAAGGTCGATCCGGCCTGGAACTCTTCCTCGCCCGTATAGCCCAGCAGGAAGGACGCGATATACTCCGCCCCGCCAAGACCACGGAAAAGCTGGTTGATCCCCAGACCATAAGGGCCTTCAAAGCCCACGCGGGCCTTCGCCATCAGGCTCAGATCCGGTGCGCCCTCGAAGCCCGATTCGGGGAAATGGTCGGGGCCGGTCGCGGTGCGCCAGTCGCGCAGCTCATTGTCCCAGACTTCATACATTTCCGCAAAAGCGCGCATCTGGTCTTCGGGCAGCGCCGGTCCATTGCGGTCGCTCAGCGTGCGGAAGGGCACGAATTGCAGCCCGTGGCAGGACGCGCAGACCTCGTGATAGACCTGCAACCCGCGCTGAAGCTGGTTGCGGTCATAGGTGCCGAAAGGGCCTTCAAACGAGAAGCGGAAATCGGTGATCTCGCCCAATCCCCCGGCCGACATGGCCGGGGTAGCTGCGAGGGTTGCCGCCGTGAGTGCGGAAGCAGCGAGTTTTCTGAACATCATGTCTCTCCTGTTTTCCGTGTTCACTCAGCCGGGATCGGCTCTGCCGAGGGGCCATCGCCGCCCGAGGATTTCTTCTTTAGGCTGGCCTTGAAGTCCTCCTCGATCGTCGCAGGCTGCGGCAGCGGCTTCTCGATCACGCCCAGCACCGGCAGGATGATCAGGAAATATGCGAACCAATAGGCCGTGCCGATCAGCGCGATGGTGGTGTAGATCCCTTCCGCAGGCATGGCGCCCGCCCACATCAGGACGAAGAAATCCACCACCAGAAGCCAGAACCACCATTTGAACATCGGGCGATACCGGCCCGAACGCACCGAGGACGTATCCAGCCAGGGCACCAGCGCCATCACGAAGATCGACGCAAACATCGCCAGAACCCCGAAGAAGGCCGCGTCAATGATCCCGAAGGACAGCCAGTTGACCGCGATCACGACCCAGACATCGGCAGTGAAGGCGCGCAGGATCGCATAGAAGGGCAGGAAGTACCATTCCGGAACAATATGCGACGGCGTGACCAGCGGGTTCGCCTCGATATAGTTGTCGGCATGGCCCAGATAGCCGGGCATGAAGCCCACCAGCGCCCAGAAACCGGCCAGGATCAGCGCCAGCGCGAACAGATCCTTGATCACGAAATAGGGCCAGAAGGGCAGGGTGTCTTTCGCAGCTTCTTCCTTGGACGTGCGACGCACATCCACCCCGGTCGGGTTGTTGTTGCCGGTGGTGTGGAAGGCCCAGACATGCAGGATCGTCAGACCCAGAATCACGAAGGGCAGCAGATAATGCAGCGAGAAGAAGCGCGTCAGCGTGGCGTTACCCACCGCGGGCCCGCCCAGCAGCCAGGTTTGCAGCGGCTCACCGATACCGGGGATCGCCCCGAACAGGCCGGTGATCACGGTCGCACCCCAGAAGGACATCTGACCCCAGGGCAACACATAGCCCATGAATGCCGTCGCCATCATCAGCAGGTAAATCAGCATCCCGATGATCCATGTGATCTCGCGCGGCGACTTGTAGCTGCCGTAATAGAGACCCCGGAAGATATGGATATAGACAGCGGCAAAGAACAGCATCGCGCCGTTCTGGTGCAGATAGCGCAGCATATGCCCGCCATTCACATTGCGCATGATATGCTCGACGCTGGCGAAGGCCATGCTCGCATCGGGGGTGTAATGCATCACCAGAACAATCCCGGTGACGATTTGCAGGATCAGACAGAACATCAGCACGATGCCCCAGATCCACATCCAGTTCAGGTTCTTCGGCGTCGGAATCATGATCGTGTCATAGATCAGACCGACAATCGGCAGCCGGCGATGGACCCACTTTTCAGCGTTGGTCTTGGGCTCGTAATGATCGTGAGGAATACCAGACATATAACGCGCCTCCCTTAACCGAGCTGAATCGTGGTGTCGTCGACAAAGGCCGCGACCGGAATATGCATGTTCTCGGGCGCAGGACCGCGACGGATACGGCCCGCCGTGTCATAATGCGACCCGTGGCAGGGGCAGAACCAGGCGTCGAAATCGCCCGCGCCATTGCCCAGCGGCACGCAGCCCAGATGGGTGCACACGCCGATCATGACCAGCCATTCGCCTTCGTCGTCCAGCGTGCGGTTCTCGTCCAATGCGTCCGTGCCCGGCTTGTTGGGGTTGCGCGAGTCGCGGTCAATGCTCAGATCCGACAGGCTGACAGAACGGGCATCCTCGATCTCTTCGGCCGTGCGGCGACGGATGAAGACCGGTTTGCCGAGGAAGTTCACAGTCAACTGGCCGCCCGGCTCCAGCCCGGCGACATCGACAAAGATCGATGACAGCGCCTGAACATCGGCCGAGGGATTCATCTGATTGACCAGCGGCCAGACAGCGGCGCCAGCCGTGACCACACCGGCACCGGCTGTGGCATAATAGATGAAATCCCTGCGGGTGGCGTCGTGGTCTTCAGTGTGGGACACGAGCATTCTCCCTTTTCAGTGGGTACGAGGCTGCAATTGGTGATCCGGCCACGGAAAACCGCAGCCTCTCAACGCGGGTATTTAGCGGGGAAAGCCATGCCCGTCTAGCCGCGAATCCGGGATAAGGTGTCGCAGTTCGCCATAAATTCCGCTGGTTTCAGCGTCTTTTGCCGCATTGCAGCGGCGTCAGCGCAAACAAGCGTCACGCAGCAGGGGGGCGGGTCTCGCGCAGGCTGTCGCGTGCGTCCATCTTTGCAAACCATGCCGCAAGGGCCGGGCGCGTCGCCCGCCAGTCCCGCACCCCGTGGCGCAGGTCCAGATAGCCCAGCGCACAGGCCAGCGCGATCTGCCCGATGCAGAGCGGCCCGGCCAGATAGGCCATCCATCGCTCTTCGATCACATCAAGACTGCGCGCAATCTTCGCCCATTGCCCCTCGACAAACGGCGCGAAACGGATCTCCTCAGGCCGCAGCCGCGCCTCATAGACCATCAGCAGCGCGGCATCGAGCACCCCGTCCGCAGTGGCTTCCAGCACCAGCGCATCCCAGCGCCGCGCGCCATCAGGGTAAAAGCCCGACCCGGCCCGCGCATCCAGATACTGACAGATCACCCGGCTGTCATAGAGCGCTGAGCCATCGCCCCGCGTCAATGTCGGCACCTTGCCCAGCGGATTGGCTGCAATCGGGGCCGCGCCCGCATCCAGCGGCGTGCCAGAGGAATTCTCGACTATCGTGATCTGGTCCAGAATCCCCGCCTCATGCGCCAGCACCATCACCTTGCGGACATAGGGCGAACTATGGGTGTGATAAAGCGTCAGCCCGCTCATACGCGCCGCATCCGCAGCCGCCCCAAAGCGCTCGCGTCAATCTCGATCCCCGGCCCGTTGGTGCCCAGACGCACCACACGGCGAAAGCGCATCGCCCCGTTCACCTGCTCACGGTCGCGCGGCCGGTTTATGCTCAACCCCTCGGTCATCTCGTCGAAAGCATCCTCGACCTGCTGATCGGTGCGTCCCGGCTGGATCTGGCGCGCAAGCGCATAGCCTGCAAGCGCGACCGCACCATATTTCGCCGCCATCACGGCAATCGGGGCAAGGGGAAGGGCCATATTGTCTGCCTCGCGCAAGAGTTGAGTTCCACAAAGGATAGCAAAGCCCGGCCAATTGTCCATTCACCTTTGCGCAGGGGCGCGCAGGTCACAAGGGCAGCGGCAGGTTCTCTCCCAGCGCGGCGGTCGGATCGACCGCAATGCGTGCGAGTGGCCAGACCACGGTGATCTGCGCCCCGGTCAGTGCCTCCGGGTCGCGACCCTCCACGCCAGGCGCGTCCGCATTGCTGAAATCCAGCACCGCGCCCGAGCGTTCCAGCAGCGTCTTGGCAATGAACAACCCCAACCCCATGCCTTCATAGCCCGGACGCCGCGGCGTGCCCGTCGGATCGCGCCGCCGCCGGATGAAGGGCTCGCCGATATAGCCGATGATCTGCGGCGGAAATCCCGCCCCGTCATCGCTGATGCGCAGGCTCAGATGTTTGTCACTCCAGCGCGCCTGCACCGAAACCTCGGCCTGCGCGAAATCGACCGCATTCTGGATCAGGTTGCGCAGCCCGTGGATGATCTCGGGGCGGCGCAGGATCACAGGTTGCTCCTCCGCTCCGCCCGGCCCCGGTGCAATGCGGAACTTCACCGTCTTGCCCCGCGCCAGATGCGGCTCGGCCGCCTCTTGCAGCACCGCCTCGACAGGGGCGCGGCGCAGATGCAGGTCATCCTTGCCCGCCCGCCCCATCGACCGCAGGATATCGCGGCACCGATCCGCCTGCTCGCGCAGGATGCGCGCATCCTCGGCCAGGTCGGGCCGGTCCTTGACCTCTTCCGCCAGTTCCGAGGCAATCAGCTTGATCGTGGCCAGCGGTGTGCCCAGCTCATGCGCCGCTGCCGCCACCACGCCGCCCAGATCGGTCAGTTTCTGCTCGCGCGAAAGCGCCATCTGCGCGGCCAGCAGCGCATTGGCCAGCGATGTGCCCTCGGCGGCCACCCGATGCGCATAAAAGGCCTGAAACAGAATCCCGATCACGATGGCCGCCCAGAAACCGAAGGCAAACAAGGGCGGCACCGTCAGCACCGTGCCATCGGCAAAGCGTAACGGCTGGTGGCTGAAGGCGATCAGCGTCACCAGCGCAATCGCGATCAAGGACAGGATCAGCGTCGAGCGCGGACGCAGCGCCATCGCCGACACCGCGACCGGCGCAAGGATCAGCAGACTGAACGGATTGGTGATCCCGCCAGTCAGATAAAGCAGACAGACCAGAAGCGCGATATCAAAGAGAAAGGTCAGAAAGGCCTCGGCCTCGGACAGCCGCTTGGTCTGGGGAAACAGCATCAGCGAGGACAGGATGGACAGCCCCGCAGCCCCCACGACCAGCCCCACCAACGCCACATCAAAGCGCAAACCGAAATGAAAATGCGCGACCAAAAGGGCCGCGACCTGCCCGCTCAGCGCCAGCAACCGCACATAGGTCATCGTGCGCAGCCGCACCCAGTCGCCGCGATGGTCCTGCGAGATTTCGCCGAAGGCAGGCATGGTCATTCGCGTGGCACTCCGTCTGGCCCATAGGGACGAGTTGTCACAGTTGCGCTATACGGGATTGTTAGGGCGCGACCCTTGCGGCATCAAGGCCGCATCTGCGCAACCGGTGAGAACAGCATGATTCGGCTCTATTCAATTCTGGCGCTCGGCTTCATCGCGGCCCTTCTGGGGGGCTTGGGCTATATGGTGTTTCAGGGTCAGCAATCGGGTGATTTCGCGCAATGCCGCGGCACCTCGATCTCTGGCGGGGCTGGGGCCATCGGTGGGCCGTTCGAACTGGTGGATCACACAGGCCGCACCGTGACCGAGGCCGATTTCGCCGACCGCCCGGTGCTGCTCTATTTCGGCTATACCTTCTGCCCCGATGTCTGCCCACTGGATACCGCGCGCAATGCACAGGCCGTCGATCTGCTGGCCGAGCGCGGTCTGAACGTGACCCCGGTCTTCGTCTCGGTCGATCACGAGCGCGACACGCAAGAGGCGCTGGCCGAATTCGTCCGCTTCATGCACCCCGAGATGATCGGCCTGACCGGCACCGAAGAGCAGATCCTCAAGGCCGCGCAAGCCTATCGCGTCTATTTCGCGCGGCAGGAAAGCGATGACCGCTTCTTCCTGATCGACCATTCCACCTTCAGCTATTTCCTGCTGCCCGAACACGGTTTCGTCGATGTCATCCGCCGCGACCAGCCGCCCGAAGCGGTGGCCGACACGCTGGCCTGTTTCATCAACAACGCCTGAGACGAATGTCAAATTGACCTTTGCCGCATCGCGCTCTACCTATCAGACATGAAAGAGAGTGCGCAGATGGACACCGAACCGCTTCCCGATCTTGGCCCTGACCCCTCGCTCCTGCTGGTCGATGATGACGAGGTGTTTCTCAAACGCCTCGCCCGCGCAATGGAACGGCGCGGATTTTCAGTGGAAACCGCGTCCTCGGTCACAGCCGGCAATGCCATCGCCAAGGCCCGCCCGCCCGCCTATGCCGTAATCGACCTGCGGCTCGAAGATGGCAACGGGCTGGATGTTGTCGAAACCCTGCGCGCGGCGCGCGAAGATGCCCGCATCGTGGTGCTGACCGGATATGGCGCGATTGCAACTGCCGTGGCCGCGGTGAAGATCGGAGCCACCGACTATATCTCGAAACCCGCCGATGCCGAGGATGTGGTGCGCGCGCTGCTCTCGAATGACGCTGACGCGCTGCCAGAGCCACCCGAAAACCCGATGTCCGCCGACCGCGTGCGTTGGGAACATATCCAGCGCGTGTTCGAGCAATGCGACCGCAACGTATCCGAGACCGCGCGCCGCCTGTCGATGCACCGCCGCACGCTGCAACGCATCCTCGCCAAACGCTCGCCGCGCTGAAGCCCGCCTATGCGCCTGATCGCCCTGCCAGTCCTGCTCGTGCTCGCGGCCTGTGCCAGCCCGCAGCAATCCTGCATCCGTGCGGCTCAGGCCGATCTGCGGGCCATCGACGCACAGATTGCCGAAAGCGAGGACGCATTGCGGCGCGGCTACCGCGTGACGCAGGCGCGTGAGGGGCGCACCACGCTCAATATCTGCGCCTGGCCCCGCGATCCGGTGCTGTTCTGCACCACCCACACACCGGGCACCCGCGCGACGCGGACCGATGTGCTGCCCGCCGCCGAAGAAGCCCGCCTTCTGGAGTTGCGCCGCGAACGCGCACGGCTTGTCGCGGTGACAGCGGACCGGATCGCGGCCTGTCCCGCGTAAGGTGCGTGCTGAGCACGCACCCTACCTGTCCCTTCAATGCGCAGGCACGGCCACCGGGTCCAGAAGCGTGCGCCCGCCATCAATCGTGATGATCTGCCCGGTCATGAAAGCCGCCGCATCGGACGCCAGAAACTGCACCGCTTCCGCGGCTTCCGACGCCGCCCCGATCCGCCCCATGGGCGTCTGGCGCAGGATCATCTCGCGGTAATCGTCATGGGTTTGCATCTGATCCTTCAGATTGGCGCTCATCACCGAACCCAGCGCCACGCCATTGATACGGATACGGTGTTTCGCAAAGGCCACGGCCATCGAGCGCGTCATCTGGTCCAGCGCCGCCGAGGCAATCGAATAGGCCATCAGCTCAGGCTGTGTGCGCCGCGCCGCAATCGAGGACAGGTTGATGATCGAGCCGATGGCATTGCGCCGTTCATCCGAGCCCTCGGCCTGCGAAATCATCCGCTTCGCCACCGCCTGCGACAATTTCAGACTGCTCAGCAGATTCTGCTGCAACGCGTCATGCACCGCATCGCTCTGGTCATCCAGCGGGTCCGACACGATGCAGGAGCGCGTCGCATTCACCAGAATATCCACACTGTCATAGGCATCGACCGTTGCCGAGAGAAGATTGGCAACCGTCAGCCGCTCGCGCAGATCGCCGGCGAAGAAGGTTGCGTGCTCCTCTGGCCCCGAGAGCGTCGCCACCTCTGATTTCAGCTTGGATTCGTCGCGATCCGCCAGCACCACATTGGCACCCTGCGCCACGAAATGCCGCGCAATCGCCAGCCCCACGCCATTGGCGGCCCCGGTCACGATAGCGGTCTTGCCTGCGATGGAATAACTCATCTCGCCTGTCCTTACCTTCGGGTCCGGGTCACGGTTTGCGGGGATTTGCGCGGTCCACTGGCCTGCCAGACGCGGAACGCCGGTGTTTCGGCCAGCACATCGACCCGCGCGAACTGCCGCGCCAGAGCGTCAGCATAGGGCAGATGCCGATTGGCCACCATCCAGAGCGTGCCGCGCACCCCCAGCATCCGCGCGGCATTGGCGATAAAGGCCAGCCCCAGAGCCGGTTGCGGGCTGCGCCCGGTATGAAAGGGCGGGTTCATCACGATCCCGCCCAGGGACACAGGCAGCACGCAGCTTGTCGCGTCCGCCCAGTGAAACTGCGCCCGCGCATCCGCGATATTCCCGCGCGCCAGATCCAGCGCCTGCGCCTCGGCCTCGACCAGATGCATCTCGCCCACGCCCTTGCGCGCCAGACAGGCCGCCGACAGATACCCCCAGCCCGCGCCCAGATCGCCCATGCGCTCGGGCAGGGTCTCGGGCAGGGCGCGCGCCAGAAGCGCCGAACCGGGATCGACCCCATCGGCGGAAAACACCCCCGGCAGGGTCCGGAACGCCCCCAGATCAGGATCGGTGAGTGTCACCGCAACGGCCGCCCAGTCGCTGAAATCGACCTCTCCGGGCGCGAACCAGAACAACTTGCCATGCGCTTTCGACACCGGCTCCGCGACATCCACCCGCGCGCGCAGCGCTTTCAGTACGGCCTCGACCCCGTCGGTTTTCTGCCCGTCCACCAGCACCAGCCGCGCCCCCTGCGCGACAGCCTGCGCGATCAGCGCCAGTCCCTCGGCCTTGGCGCGCGGCAGGCAGATCACTGCCACAGGTGCCGGGGCAGGGGCCGTGGCCACCTGCCAGCCCGCCAGCGCCAAAGCGTCATGATCCGGGCGAAACCCCTGCACCATCTGCACGCGGCCGGGGTCGAGCAACGAGAAATCCTCGCCCGCGCGCGGACGGTAGACGGCAATCGGCCCGTCGTCTGGCAGCACCAGCCCGGCCTCAAAGGCCAGTGCAAGCCGCGCCGCGCGCGGGGCGGGGTCATGATAGATCACGGTCATCGGGGTCATGGGAGGCGCTCGCGCCTATTCCTTTTCCAGCGTGCATTGCAGCGGATGTTGATGGCGGCGCGCAAAATCCATCACCTGCGCGACCTTGGTTTCGGCGACCTCATACGAGAAGACGCCGACAACAGCCACCCCTTTCTTGTGCACCGTCAGCATGATGTCGAAGGCCATCGCATGCGACATGCCGAAAAACCGCTCCAGCACATGCACGACGAATTCCATCGGCGTGTAATCGTCATTCAGCAGCATCACCTTGTACATCGGCGGGCGCTGCGTGCGGGTTTTGGTCTTGGTGACGACCGCGCCATCATTCTCCGGACCCTTGGGGTCACGGTCAGACAGGCTGGGTGCGGTCAGGATGCGTGTCATGGACTCGGTTTCTGCGGCTGGAACTGCAAGCATGTGTGCAATATAGCGTAACTCGCCCGCCTGAAAAGACCTGTCTGTACCCAGAAACCCGCGAAAGCCCGCCCATGACCCGCATCACCACCATCGGCTTCGATGCAGATGACACGCTCTGGCACAATGAGCGCTTCTTTCGCATGACCCAGGACCATTTCGCGACCCTGCTGGCCGACTATACCGACCGCGACACGCTCATGGCCCGCCTCCTCGATGCCGAGCGGCGCAATCTGGGGCAGTACGGCTTCGGCGTGAAGGGCTTTGTCCTCTCGATGATCGAAACCGCCATCGAGGTGACGGAAGAGCGCGTGCCCGCAAGCGTCATCGCCGAACTGCTCGCCGCAGGGCAAGAGATGCTGCGCCACCCGATCGAATTGCTGCCCCATGCGCGCGACGCGATTGCGGCGCTTGCCCCCTCGCACCGGCTGGTGCTGATCACCAAGGGCGATCTGCTGGACCAGGAACGCAAACTCGCGCAATCGGGTCTGGGCGAGATGTTCGATGCGGTCGAGATCGTCTCGGACAAGACCCCGCCCGTCTATGCCGGGATCTTCGCGCGCCACGGCGAAGGGCCGGAGGCGGCGCTGATGGTGGGCAATTCCATGCGCTCGGACGTGATCCCGCCGATCATGGCGGGCGGCTGGGGCGTGCATGTGCCCCATGGGCTGGAATGGGAAATCGAACAGGCCGAAGCCCCGGTCGAGCATCCGCGCTTCCGCAAATTGACCGATCTGGGCGAATTGCCCGACCTGATCGGCTGGATCGACGGCAGCTAAGACGCGCAAGGGGAGTGCCGCAGCTTGGGACTGCCCGGTTCGGGGCAGTCCCGGCTTCGCAGCTTCCGCGCTACAGACCAGCCAACCGCTGGCGGCGCATCACGATCAGCGCATAGGCCGCGGCATAGATCGCCACGACAACCAGCCCGACCCACTGGATCTCGAACGGGGTGAAGAAATAGGCCCCCACCAGCGCCAGTTGCAGCGTGAAATGCAGCGGGTAATAGCCGCGATCCCCCAGCGTGGCGCGGGTCCAGCCCAGATTGGCCGAATAGAGCCGGATCAGACTGTCCAGCGAATTGATCACAAAGACGATCCCCACGCTGATCATGAACCAGTTCAGCCAGACCGGGATTTCAATCGTGTTCTGGTGATAGATGAACAGCACACTGAACCACAGACCGATAGGGATGGCGGGCAAAAACACCATGGCCAGCCCCAGTTGCCAGAGCGGCATCCGGCTGACAAAGCGCGCCACGAACTGCCCGATCATCAGGCTCCAGGCGAACCACCAGAAGAGATAGAATTCGTGGTAATCCGAAATCGGCGTGGCGAAACGCGGCAGATGCGCGAAATAGTTGCTCAGCAGACCCAGATTGACAAAGAGCGCATCGAATCCGATTCCACTATAGGCAAAGGCCACGACCGCCAGCGCCGTGAAAGCCAGCACGCCGAAACCATAGGTCGAGATGATGGCCAGCCATTTCATCACCCGCAGATCACCCGATGAGGTGACAGCAAAGGCAATCACCCCGATTGCGAGCAGCCAGATCATTCCCTGCGACATATCGGGCGCATAGCCGGGCAGGTTGATCATGAACAGATAGCAGGTAAAGGCGCAGGTCGCGATGATCGTCAGATTGTAGACCCATTTGATCACGCCGATCTCGAACAGCCTCAGGCGTGGCTCCAGCGCGACGAAATAGACGGTCGTCACGAAATACATCAGCCAGACCAGCGGCCCCCACATGCCGAACTCGATGGCCAGCGCATTGGAGAAATCATAGACCGGATCGCCCTCATAGACCGGGAACTCGGACAGGGGCAGCATCACCAGACCCATATCCAGACCCGCCGTGAACAACAGCGCGATCAGCGTCAGCAGCCCAACAGGCGTGTCTCCCTGCACCTCCAGTCGCGGCCATCGCAGTAAAACCAGCAGCGCGCAGGCCAGAACGCTGAGATAGGCAATGGTTATGATCAATGTCATCCGGGTCTCCTCCCCATCGAATTCATCTGTTCAGGCATTTCTTTGCCTGTTGGTCATCACCCTTGTCGCACCGGCCGATATCGGCCCTCCTCCACCATGCGCCTGCCGGGTGTTTAAGTTGATTGATTGATCAATCAATAAAAATCAACCTTTTTCTGACTGACCGCAACACCGCCACCATGCATGCCGTAGAACAGGCCCTTCCGGCACATCCTCCGTAACCGGTCAGGGCTGCGACTCAGCGCGCGGGCATCTTGCGGCGCTTGCGTCAACTGCCGCCGTGCGTATCTGGTGGTCAGCCCGCAGGATCAACGCTAGAACTTGCGCCAAACCGCATGAAGAAACCTCTAAAACTCGCTGAAAATTCATGCTTTTCCTAAAGGGTCTCTCATGCTACCTTACGGTTGAGCAGTTGACCCGCACCAAAAAACCAGCGGGCAAGGACAGAGGCACGGAATGCAGGCGCACCCCATGCGAGCGATTCGCCATGCCTTGGCGATATTTGTGATGTTCTGCGCAGTGGCCCTTGCAGGCACGGCGCAGGCGGCACCCTATGCGGCCTTCGTGATGGACGCCCGCAATGGCGAAGTGATCTTCGCGCGCAACCATGACACGAAACTCCACCCCGCCTCGCTGACCAAGATGATGACGCTCTATGTCGCCTTCGAGGCGATCAAGCATGGCGAAGTCACGCTCGACACGCAATTCACCGTCAGCCGCCGGGCCACAGGCACCCCTTGCGTTTGCCTTGGCTTGCGTCCCGGTCAGCGTATCTCGCTGCGCTATCTGCTGCGCGCCGCCGCCCTGCGCTCGGCCAATGATGCCAGCGTCGTCATCGCCGAAGGCATTTCCGGCTCGGTCGAGGCTTTCGCCGAACGCATGACCCGCACCGCCCGCGCGATGGGCATGTCGAACACGACCTTCCGCAACCCCCACGGTCTGACGCAGGCGGGGCATCTGTCGACCGCGCGCGACATGAGCATCCTAGGGCGCCAGCTCTATTTCGACTATCCGCAATATTACAACATGTTCTCCCGCCGCAGCGACGATGCGGGCGTCGCCCATGTGCCCAACACCAACCGCCGGTTTCTGGACGCCTATCAGGGCGCTGATGGCATCAAGACCGGCTTCACGAATGCCGCAGGGTTCAACCTGACCGCCTCGGCCAAGCGCGGTGGCAAGCATATCATCGCAACCATGTTCGGCGGCACCTCGGCAGCGGCACGCAATTCCCATGTCGCGGAACTCATGGATATCGGTTTCAGCCGCGCGCCCAACCGTGTGGCCACCCGCGCGCCACGCACACCGGGCTATCAGGGACGCGGTGCCGTGGCCGTGGCCGCCGCGCCTGCCCCTTCCAGCTCGAATGTCAACGCCAATGCCAGCCACGCCGAAACCGGCGGGGCGGCCAAGACCATCCGCCTGCAGATGGCAGTGCGCAAAAGCCCGCGTCCGGCCCCGCGCCCGGTGCGCGCGCCCGCAGAAGAATTGCTGCTCGCGGTGCGCGAAAGCGTCGATACGACCGTGGCCGCTCTGGCCGTATCCGAGCCAGAAGCCCCACAAGCGCCCGAAGTGCTTCCGGTCACACCCCCGCCCCGCGAAACCGCAGCGCTGCCCACGCCAGAGCCAACCGCTGAACAGCAACTCGACCTTGCCATGGCCGCAGGCTTCTCCGTGGTCGCGCCGGAAGAGCTCGCCGCGATCGCTGAGCCTGACGAGGCCGCAACCGAGACCACTGCCGAAGCCGCAGTCGAAACCGTCGCAGAGGCCATTGCCGAGGCCCTCGCCGAGACTGACGCCACACCTGCCACGGAACCTGCTTTCGAACCAGCGACGGAACTCGCCCGCGTGACGCCCATGCCGCGCCCCGACACCCTGACCCCGCCACCGGGTGCGCTCGCTGAATCACCCGCTGCGCCGGAGACCGTGATCGCGCAGGCCTCACCTGAAGCGCCCAAAGTCTCGGACACGGAAACCACGCTGGCCCTGGCGCAAGCCACGGACGCCGCAACCAGCGACGCAACCGCCGCCGACGAAGAGATGACCTGGATCGGGTCCGCCGAAACGATCCTTGGCGAGCCGCAGCCTGGCGAGACACATATCGACCTTGCGACCCCGCTCGAAGACGGGCCTGATCCCGAAAACACGACTGAACTGGCACAAGTGCTGCCCGCCAGCCTGTCGGTTCCCGCCGAGAAACCCGCAGCCCCGGCGGCCAATCCCGGCATCATCCTGACCAGCAAGGACTTGGCGACCCCGGACAGTGCCGAACGTCAGGCCATCGCCGCTGTGGTTGAAGCCCATGTCGACAGCGCCGGGCGTGTCATCAGCCTCTCGACCTCGGATGGCGGGCGGCTCTGGGGCGTGTCACTGGGTCAGTTCAATTCCCGCGCCGCCGCCGAGCGCAGCCTGATCACGGTCAAGATGGCCGAAGCCGCGTCCCTCGGGAATGGTGTCAGCCGCATCCGCCAGACCAGCGGGCGGTTCGAGGCCAGTTTCGCAGGCCTCACCCAATCTGAGGCCGAACGCGCCTGCCTGCGGCTGTCGGCGCGGGCGATGGATTGCGCAGTGGCGCATCCCTGAAAGCGATAGCCAGAGCGGGGGCAGTCGCGCTATCACCGCGCCATGCCTGCACTCTGTCGTGACTGCCTGACCCAATTTCCCGCCGGGCCGCGTTGCCCCGCCTGCCACTCGCCCCGCGTTGTGGCAGATAGCGAACTCTTTGACCTGTCCATCGCGCATATGGATTGCGACGCCTTCTATGCCAGCGTCGAGAAACGCGACAACCCGGACCTGCGCGACAAGCCGGTGATCGTGGGCGGCGGGCGTCGCGGCGTGGTCACGACCGCCTGCTATATCGCGCGCATCCATGGTGTGCGATCCGCCATGCCCATGTTCAAGGCGCTGCAACTCTGCCCCGAAGCCGTGGTGGTGAAACCCCGCTTCGAGGCCTATGTCGCCGCCTCGCGCGAGATCCGCGCGATGATGGAAGAAATGACCCCGGCCATCGAACCCCTCTCGCTGGACGAGGCCTTTCTGGATCTTTCCGGCACCGCGCGCCTGCACCATGCGCCCCCCGCCGTGATGCTGGCACGGCTGGTGCAGCGGATGGAGCGCGAATTGCGGCTTTCCGGCTCGGTGGGACTGTCGCATAACAAGTTTCTGGCCAAGATCGCCTCGGATCTCGACAAACCGCGCGGGTTTTCCGTCATAAACCGTGCAGGCACAGCCGCCTTTCTGCAGGGCAAGCCGGTCAGCCTGATCTGGGGCGTGGGCGCGGCGAGCCGCGCGCATCTGGAAGCCGCAGGCATCCGCGTGATCGATGATCTGCTGCGCTGGGACCAGTCCGAACTGGTGGCGCGGTTCGGCAGCATGGGCACGCGGCTCTGGCATCTGGCGCGGGGACAGGACACGCGCCCTGTGGCCCCGGACCGTAGCGTGAAATCCATCTCGAAGGAAACCACCTTCAATTCGGATCTGACGGAGCCGGATCTGCTCGAAGGTCATCTGTGGCGCCTTGCAGATCAGGTTTCTGCACGGGCCAAGGCCAAGGGGCTTGCAGGGCGGGTTGTGACGCTGAAACTCAAGCGCGGCGATCATCGCATCCTGACCCGCCGCCGTGCGCTCGATGCGCCGACGGCCCTTGCGGATGTGATCTGGCGCAGCGCGCAACCGCTTCTGGTGCAGTCCATGCCCTCCGCACCGTTCCGATTGATCGGCGTGGGTCTTTCGGAACTCAGCGCTGAATCCGGTCCCGGCTATAGCCCCGATCTGCTCGACCCGCAGGCTGCGCGCCGGGCCGAGGCCGAACAGGCGATGGACCGCCTGCGCGCCCGCTTTGGCCCCGATGCCGTAATCAAGGGCCGCGCGCTGCGCTGAGCGGGGGCGTAGGGTGCGTGGTCACCACGCACCTTACCTGCGCCACACAGCTTGCGCCCAATAGCAAAAGGCCCCGCGCGCGCGGGGCCTTCCGATACTCTGTCCAGAGGCAGATCAGGAGTTGCCGAACTCAGGGTATGCTTCCATCCCCATTTCGGTCTTGTCCAGACCCGTAACCTGATCCTCGTCGCTGACACGGATGCCCATGACCGCTTTCAGGATCACCCAGACCACCAGCGAGGCCACGAACATGAATGCCCCGATCAGCGCCATGCCGACAAACTGCGTGCCGAAGCTGGCATCGCTATTGGTCAGCGGCACAGCCATCGTGCCCCAGAGCCCTGCAAACAGGTGCACCGGGATCGCACCGACCACATCATCGATCTTGAACTTGTCCAAGAGCGGCACGGTAAAGACCACGATCACACCACCCACAGCCCCGATCAGCGTTGCAGCGCCCAGGCTTGGCGTCAGCGGCTCTGCCGTGATCGACACCAGACCGGCCAGCGCGCCGTTCAGCACCATCGTCAGGTCAGGCTTCTTGTAGAGGATCGTCGACAGGATCAGTGCAGCAACAGCCCCACCCGATGCAGCCGTGTTGGTGTTGGCGAAAATCCGGCTGACATCGGCCACATCCGAAATCGTGCCCATGGCCAGCTGCGAGCCGCCATTGAAGCCGAACCAGCCCAGCCACAGGATGAACATGCCCAGCGTCGCCAGCGGCAGGTTCGAACCCGGCATGACATTGATCTTGCCATCCTTGCCATATTTGCCATAGCGCGCGCCCAGCACCAGCACCCCGGCCAATGCAGCCCAGCCACCAGCGGCATGCACGATGGACGAGCCAGCGAAGTCAGAGAAGCCCATCTCGTCAAGGAAGCCCTCACCCCAGGACCAGGAGGCCTGGATCGGGTAGATGATACCGGTCAGGATCACGACAAAGATCAGGAAAGGCCAGAGCTTGATACGCTCGGCCACAGCGCCCGACACGATCGAGGCGACCGCCGCACAGAACATCAGCTGGAAGATGAAATCCGACCCGATCGAGGCATATTCGACATCATCGACATCGGCCAGTTCAACGCCCACAGGCTCCAGCACGGTCGGCGAAATGCCCCCCAGCCAGCCCTCGATCACCCAGTCGCCCGGATACATCAGGTTAAAGCCGACAATGAAATAGGCAATCCCGGCCAGCGAGAAGAGCGCCACGTTCTTGGTGGCCTGCATGGTCGCGTTCTTCGAGCGCACCAGACCCGTTTCCAGCATGCAGAACCCGGCGGCCATGAAGAACACCAGAAAGCCCCCGATCAGGAACAGGAGCGAGTTCATGATGAACACCATTTCGGTGTTCAGCGCGGCCACGGCCTCCAGAACATCCGGGGCCGCATCGGCCACGGCCTCAGCCTCTTGCGCCATCCCCAACGCGGGCAGCGCCACTGCAAGGGCCGCAAGCGGAAGTATCTTCTTGAGTTGCATCAGCATTTGTCCTTCTTGAGTTTGTCCCGCCAGGGTTTCAGAGCGCGTCATCACCGGTTTCCCCCGTCCGCACGCGCGTCGCCGCTTCCAGATCCAGCACGAAGATCTTGCCGTCACCGATCTTGTCGGTGCGCGCCGTCTTCTGCAGGGTTTCGACCACCTGATCGACCATCGCATCCGACACGCCGATCTCCAGCCGCAGCTTGGGCACGAAGTTCACCGCATATTCTGCGCCACGATAGATCTCGGTATGGCCGGACTGTGCACCGAACCCCTTGATTTCAGTGACCATCATTCCGCGTACCCCGATGGCAGTCAGGGCTTCGCGGACTTCCTCGAGCTTGAACGGTTTAATTGCCGCTATGATGTATTTCACAGGTTGTCCCCTTTCTTCAGAGCGAGAGTCATCTCAGACCGCACGCCGTCATCAGGGGTTTCCTGCGCGAGAGTCTCAATCTTTTGCCGCAGCGCGGCAGGGCGCTGACGCGAGAATCGAAAAATATGTGCACAAAATTAAGTCAGTGCCTAATTAATGGGCAAAAATGGGACCGGGATGGTGAGTCTTCTGCGTTACAACTTCTCGCGAAGTCGGTGGTATTCTCTCGCCTGCAATGTCATTTACGACCAAGACGCATTACAACGGTTGCATAACGCGATGCAGGCAATTTTCAGGACCGAGACATGAGCAGGACAGGTGGAAACGGGCGCAGGCTTGTGGCGGACCGGCGCGCGACGCCGCCCGCAAAGGCGAAAGCCGCAACGCCGAAGCCCAGCAGCCGCAAGCGCGGAGCCGCGAAGGTGCGCCGCGGCAATATCTTCGTGCGTCTGATCACAGGTCTGGTGTCCTTCATCTGGCGGATCATCTGGGGCGTGACATGGCGCCTTGGTGCGACGGTCGCGACAATCGTGGCCCTGGCCACGGCCTATTTCTACAGCACCCTGCCACCGCTCGACGATCTTCTGGATGCCCGCGCGCGCGGCTCCGTCACCATGATGGACGCCGATGGCAGCGTCTTCGCATGGCGCGGCGAAACCTTCGGAGGCGCGATCACAGCGCAGACCGTCTCGCCGCATCTGCGCAACGCCATCATCGCGGTCGAGGACCGGCGCTTCTATTCGCATTTCGGTCTCAGCCCGCGCGGCATTGCCGGTGCGATCCGCTCGAACATGCAATCCGGGCGCAGCGCCTTTTCGGGCGCAGGCGGCTCCACCATCACGCAGCAGGTCGCGAAACTCCTGTGCCTTGGCGTGCCGTTCGATGCCGCCCAATGGCCCTCGGAATCCGCCTATGAAGATGACTGCCGTCGCGGCACGGTCTGGCGCAAGATCAAGGAAGTGCCCTATGCCTTCGCGCTGGAAGCGAAATTCAGCAAGGACGAGATCCTCACGATCTACATGAACCGCGCCTTCCTCGGCGCGGGCGCACGCGGGTTCGAAGCTGCCGCACAGCGCTATTTCGGGCGCAGCGCCGCCGAAGTCGGCCCCGCCGAGGCCGCGATGCTGGCAGGGCTTCTGCCTGCCCCCTCGCTGCTGGCCCCGACCCGCAATCTGGAACGCGCACAGGCGCGGGCCAATGTGGTGATCACGCTGATGGCGGAACAGGGCTATCTCAGCGACTATGAAGTGGCCGAAGCCCGGTCCTACCCCGCCACTCTCTCGCGGCAGGCCGAGGCGCAGCGCGGCATCCATTTCGCCGACTGGCTCATGCAGTCCGGCCCGTCTTACCTGACGCGCAACACCACCGAAGACGTGATCATGCGCACCACCTTCAACCCGCGCATCCAGACCGCAATCGAGGATGCCGTGGCAGAGGTGTTCAGCAATCGCGTGCGCGAAGGCTCGCAGGCCGAGGTCGCGGTGGTCGTCATGTCCGCCGACGGGGCTGTGCGCGGCATGGTGGGCGGGCGCTCGCCCTCGGTGGGGGGCTTCAACCGCGCCACACAAGCCATGCGCCAAACCGGATCCTCGTTCAAACCTTTCCTCTTTGCCGCCGCGCTGGAAAACGGGTTCGAACCCTTCGATATCGTCGAGGATGCACCGCTCACGATCAACATTCCCGGCTCCGGCCCCTGGTCGCCGCGCAATTACGACAACCGCTTCCACGGTTTCGTCACCCTGACCGAAGCGCTGGCGAAATCCCACAACACCCCCGCCGTGCGCATTTCCGAAGCGATGGGCCGCGCCCGCGTGCGCGAAGTCGCCAATAAATTCGGCCTGCACAGCGACCTTGCCGAAGGCCCCGCGCTCGCGCTGGGCGCGTCCGAGGCCAATCTGCTGGAAATGACCGCCGCCTATGCGGGCATTCTGAACGGCGGCAGCGCCGTGCGCCCCTATGGCATTGAACAACTCTCGCTGCTGGGCGACCCGACGCCTTTGTTCGGGGCCTCAAGCGGGATCGGCGAGCGCGTGATCTCGGAACGCTCGGCGCAGGTTCTGACCTGGATGATGACCCGCGTCGTGGCCGAGGGCACCGGCACCCGCGCGCGCCTGCCGGGCTGGCAGGTCGCGGCCAAGACCGGCACCACACAGGCCGCGCGCGATGCCTGGTTCATCGGCTTCACGGCGGATTATGTCGCGGGCGTCTGGATGGGCTATGACGACAACTCGCCCCTGACCGGCGTCACCGGCGGCGGCCTGCCCGCCGAAATCTGGCGCGAGACGATGGAGCGCGTGCATCGCGGCCTCTCGCCCCGGCCCCTGCCGATGATCGAACCCGAACGCCCGGTTCTGGAACCGCCCCGGACCGAGGCCCCGGTCCAACCCGTCCCGCAAGCCCCGGCGGCACAGGGCGGCGGGTCGCTCGACGACGCGATCCGCGGGATTCTGGGCTCGATTTTTGGCGGGAACTGAGGGTTCGGCGCGAAGGCCGGAAGCTGTAAAAACATCAAAAGCCCACTGCGACACGCCAATCCATCCAGCTTGTCATCGGAGGCTAGATGCCCGATAGTGAGATTGAAGCTTAGGCCGGTAGGAGGGATACGTGAAATCGGACTTCACGCTGAGCCGACCATTAGCTGTCTTTCGTCCTCGATTTCGGCGGCTTCTGTCAGGGAAATACTCATCGGGCGACATAACCGATTTATTCCGATTCTTGCGCTCTACGGCTGACCGAGAATCGGTGGTCCGCGAAATCGGCGACTTGATTGCTCACCCCGAGGAGCGTGATAAAGGTCGATCTGTTTCTCGCTTACAAGACACTTTAGCAGCGAAAGCTTGGGTTGTTCGGATAATGAACGACGGTGCGCCGTCTATGAATGGTGATTGGATCGCAGCATTGCAGCGAAACTTGCGAGGGATGAATGATGAAGTGTTGAACGCTTACGCACAAATTCCATTGCCGTCGCATTTTCCCGAGCCACCGCGATTCACGAATTACAGTCAGCTATGTCAAGAGGCGAACGCAGCGATAAGGCGCTTAAGGAAACAAAAAGACGGCACTTATTCCTTCAACGTTAAGTCTCAATTTGTCGATCGAGATCGATCTGTACTTCTATTTTTGAATGATAGGCATCCGATTACTCACACTGCGTTCGAAATGGCGGAACTAATGAGCGACCTATGGATGACGCTATTGAAAAGCGGATTGGCCACAGAAAATGATAGTGATGCAGTTGCCCGCTTGGAGGCTCCGATTGGAGCGTTCATTATCTCACAGCTGCACCGCTCAACGATCAAGTCGGGTGGGAACGAATACCATCTGAAAGCAAATCGAAGTGGCCCAACACCTCCAAATCCTCCTGATAACCCGCACCCGGTACAATACGGAAGTGTGTGGGTTTTTGCTGAGATTGCCAGCGTACCGAGGAACCAGCAGAAAGATTTGGGTGACTCTGGATTAGTCTTTTGTGTTTACGGACGCAATGAGAATTACTGTGAGCGCGCTCTACTTGACAAAGGCGACTGGAGTGGACTCACGTTGGAGCTTTCCGAATGTGGTAAACTAACATTTGTGGAAGACCAATAGCGCATTGTTGCACCACCGATGACACGACTTTGGGCATCAGGGATTGCTATGTCGGCGCAATCTGTTCCGCAAGCCGTTTGGGCGCGATAAAGGCATGGCGCACTCAATGAATAGACCAAAAAAACGACCAACGGAGATTCTGACAAGTTTGGGCGTGTCGACTGTCAGAAGATTTCCGCAATCTCACGACAGCCGCCCGCCGACCCCGAAGGCACCAAGCAGAAGGCCACCGCTTGTCAAGCGGCGAGCACCCGCACCTCTTACCGCCCCAGCAGCCCCGCAACCGTGCCGCGCAGACCATCCACCGCCCCGACATATCCCTCGGCCACAGGGGCAAGCGCAGGCACCGCGCCTCCGACCATCGGGGCGACAAGGTAGAGCGCCACAAGGATCACCGCCACTGCCAGCGGCAGGGTCAGGCCCCGGATGAAACTGCTGTTGCGCTCGGCACTCGTCGGCGGCACGGCCACGGTCTCGGTCGCGCTGCCCCCGCGCCCCCGCCCGCCCTTGATCGGCTCCAGCGAGGCGCTGATATCCTCGATATCCGGAAAAGGCTGCGCCTTGGCCTCCGGGGCTTGCGTGGTCTTGGGGGCTTCCGTGGCACTGTCGTCGCTGGTCTTGCTGGGCCAGGGCGCGGGGCCGGAAAGCCCCAGATCGGGTTGCGTTTCCAGCCCGACCGCGTCCCGCGCGCGCTGTTCGGCCTCGAACGCGGCCTCTTCGCGCAGGATATCCAGAATGGTCTCATCCACCGGCTTGGGTTTCAGATCCCCCGCGATGGCCGCACCCTCCGCGCTGTCGTCACCGTCACCGTCGTCGGCGGCATCGGGCGAAGCCGCGCTCTCAGGTTCAGGCTCTGGCTCAAGCTCAGGTTCCACCTCTGCGTCAGGCGCCACCGGGGCGGGTTCGGGATTGCGCAGCATCAGCGCAGCGGGATGATCCTGAAACCAGACTGTCCCGCAGGCCGAGCATTGCACCTCGCGCCCCTCCTCGGGCAGCAGGTCATCGTCGATTTCATACTGAGCTTTGCAACTCGGACAGGTAATGCGCATCACGGAACCTTGCTCGAAGCCTCAAACGGGCATTGGCCTTGATTTACAGATGTTGTAGCAAGCATGAACGCAAACGCCAAGTTTATTAGAGTGTCTGTTCAAGGAACGGAAACAATGGTCAGACCGATCCGGCACCGCCTGCCCCCGCAAAGGACGCCGCGATGATCGTGTTCGAGGATGTCGCGCATGATTATGGCGGGGGACCGCTGTTTCGGGACGTGACCGTGCGGCTGGAACAGGGCAGTTTCCATTTCCTGACCGGCCCATCGGGCGCGGGCAAAAGCACCTTTCTCAAGCTCTGCTACGGCGAATTGCTGCCAAGCTCCGGCAAGGTCACGCTGCTGAACCGCGACCTGCGCGAGATGACCCGCGACCAACTGGCCGAAACCCGCGAACGCATCGGCGTGGTCCATCAGGATTGCCAGTTTCTCGATCACCTGACCGTCGAGCAGAATGTCGGCCTGCCGCTGACCGCGACCGACCGCCCGCTGCGCGAGAGTGATGTGAGTGACCTTTTGGGCTGGGTGGGGCTGGGCGCGCGCGCCGATGCCCTGCCGCCCACGCTTTCAGGCGGCGAACGCCAGCGCGCGGCACTTGCGCGCGCCATCATCGGCGCGCCGAATGTTCTGATCGCGGATGAACCGACCGGAAATCTGGACTGGGAGATGTCGCAGCGCCTGATGATGCTGCTGATCGAACTCAATCGCATGGGAACGGCTGTCCTGATCGCAACCCATGACCTGAACCTGATCCGTTTCGCGAAAGCGCAGGTGCAGGCGCGGGTGATGCGCATATCAGGGCGCAAGCTGCAACTGGCGGGGGCGGAACTGTGAGCGCGCGCGCCATCTCCAGCCTTGTCGTGCCCGGTCGCGGCCAGAGCGTCTGGCTGGTCACGCTCTCCTCCGCCGCGATGGCCTTTCTCGCGGTCTTCGCGCTGGCGCTTTCCGTCACTTCTGCCCGACTGGCCGCCACATGGTCCGATGCGCTGGCGCAGACCGCGACCGTGCGCATTTCGGCCCCGCCCGAGGAAATGGACAGCCAGACCGCGCTGGTGCTCGACGTGCTGCGCACCACCCCCGGCATTGCCGAAGCGCGCGTCATGGTGCCCGACGAACAGGCCGCGCTGCTGGAAGCCTGGCTTGGCCCTGACCTGCCGCTTGATGCGCTGCCGCTGCCGCGCCTGATCGAGCTGACCGAGACGCCAGAGGGCCCCGACCGTCAGGGCCTGCGCCTGCGTCTGGCCGCCGAAGCGCCCGGCGCGATCTATGACGACCACACCCGCTGGCGCAGACCGCTGGTGCAGGCCGCCACCCGCCTGCAAAGCTTCGCGCTGGTCTCGCTTGTGCTGATCGGGGCCGTAACCGCCGCGATGATCGCGCTGGCCGCCAGTGCTGCGCTGTCCTCCAACGGACAGGTGATCCGCGTCTTGCGGCTGGTCGGCGCGCGTGACCGCTTCATTGCGCTCGCCTTCGTACGCCGGATCTCGCGCCGCGCGCTTTATGGTGCCGCAGCGGGAACCGCCGTGGCGATGCTGGCCCTGCTCGCATTGCCACAGGCCGGCAGCGCAGTGCCGGTGCTGGCAGGGCTTGGCTTTCAGGGCTGGACATGGGCCTTGCCACTGGCCATCCCGCCGCTGACGGCGATCCTCGCCTGGGCCGCCAGCATGGCCACTGCCTTCCGCGTTCTCAGAGGAGTGACCTGATGCGATACGCCCTGCAATGGCTGCGCTCGGTGGTGTTCATCGGGCAGATGTATGTCGCGATGCTGGTCGTCGGCGTGGTCTATCTGCCCTATGCGCTGTGGCACCGAGATGGCGCGCTGCGGGCCTGTCAGGATTATTGCCGCTATGTCTGCTGGTCCGCCGCATGGATGGTTGGGCTGCGCAGCGAAGTGCGCGGCCCGGTTCCCTCCGGTGGCGTCCTGATCGCGGCGAAACATCAGTCCTTCCTCGATATCATCATGATCTTCGGCGCGCTGCCGCGCGGGCGGTTCATCATGAAGAAACAACTCGTCTGGGCCCCGATCCTTGGCTGGTACGGGCTGCGCATCGGCTGTGTGCCGGTGGATCGCGGCAAGCGTGGTCAGGCGATCAAGGCGATGGTCGCGCGCGTCAAGGCTGGCAAGCAGGAACCGGGGCAGTTGATCATCTACCCGCAGGGCACCCGCGTCGCGCCCGGTGTGGTCAAACCCTACAAGGCGGGCACAGCGGCGCTCTATCAGGAGCTTGGTCAGGATTGTGTGCCGGTGGCGACCAATGTCGGCATGTTCTGGCCGCGCCACAGCCTCTATCGCAAGCCGGGGCTGGCGGTGGTCGAATTCCTGCCCACCATCCCCGCCGGACGCGAGCCACGCGCCTTTCTGGCGGAATTGGAGCAAGTGGTTGAAGAGGCATCGGACAAGCTGATGGCAGAGGCGGCAGAGCAGTTGGGGCAGGGGAAGTAGGGGGGCGTGGTGCGTCGAGAAGAGCCCTTTGCTACCAAAGCCATCCACGGTATCACACAAGCACAAGCACAAGCACAAGCACAAGCACGACCTCGAAGGAGCCTACTGTGTCGAAGCCAATGATAAATGGAGACCACACGTTCCGAACGACAGAGTCCTTTGACGGAATGATCCGTGGGAACGCTATTGTAAAGACAGGGGCGAACGTCGATTTTTCTGGAATGGTCGGAGGTGATTTGATTATTGAACGAGGAGCTACCGTCAAATTATCGGGCATGATAGGCGGGCAAATCGTCAACGATGGTAAGCTTCTTTGAAAGGTTTTGACCTGCTCACCTGTGAGGTGACGCTTGGTCCGCTTAGCCGCCCGTCACGACTGCCCCCTCACTTCCGCCCAACACCCGCCACATAGGTCTGCACCACCGCGCGGTCGCAGCCCATCACCTGCAGCGTGAATAACTCATCCATCAGCCCCCGCGCCCGCGCCATGCGCAGCGCCATCGCGGGCGTGGCCTGCGCATCCAGTACCACCAGATCCGCCTCGCTTCCCACCTCCAGCGTGCCGATGCGCCCCTCCAGCCCCAGCGCCACGGCATTGCCGCGCGTGATCCAGTGAAAGGCGCGGTAGGGGTGCATGCGCTGGCCCTGCAATTGCAGCACCTTATAGCCCTCGGCCAGCGTCGTGAGCATGGAATAGCTGGTCCCGCCGCCGATATCCGTGGCGATCCCGTTCACCAGCCCCGCAGCCCGCAGCTTCGCGTCATTGAACAGCCCCGACCCCAGATAGAGATTCGAGGTCGGGCAAAACACCGGTTTCGCCCCTGCCTCTGCCAGCGCACCGATTTCGCGGTCGTTCAGGTGGATCGCATGGCCCAGCAGCGTATTCTCGCGCAACAACCCGTAGCGCGCATAGATATCGGTGTAATCCACCGCATCCGGGTATAGCTCGCAGGACAAAGCGATTTCGGCGTGGTTCTCGCTCAGATGGGTCTGGATGTGGCAGTCCGGGTGCTCTGCCGCCAAAGCCTGCGTCGCGTCCATCTGCGCGGGGCTAGAGGTGATCGCGAAACGCGGTGTGATCACATAGCCCAGCCGCCCCTTGCCATGCCAGCGCGCGATCAGCGCCTTCGTGTCATCATAGCCCGATTGCGCCGTGTCGCGCAGACCATCAGGCGCGTTGCGGTCCATCATCACCTTGCCGGTCAACAGCCGCATGTTGCGCGCCAGCGCTTCGGCGAACAATGCCTCTGCCGAAGCTGCATGGACCGAAGCATAAGCCACCGCCGTTGTCGTGCCATGCGCGGTCAGCAGGTCCAGAAACGCCCGCGCCATGACCGCGCAGAATGCCGGGTCGCTGTAGCGGGTTTCTTCGGGGAAAGTGTAGTCATTCAGCCAGTCCAGAAGCTGCGCCGCCCAGCTTGCGATCACCTGCGTTTGCGGGAAATGCAGATGCGTGTCGATGAACCCCGGCATCACAAGATGCGGGCGGTGGTCGATCACTTCGGCCCCGGCCGCGTCGAGAGTGGTAAATTCATCGAACGCCTTGA
Organism: Natronohydrobacter sp.; assembly: GCA_020832555.1. Classification (GTDB taxonomy): domain Bacteria; phylum Pseudomonadota; class Alphaproteobacteria; order Rhodobacterales; family Rhodobacteraceae; genus Roseinatronobacter. Next base: position 25,796 of record JAFIEM010000009.1, read on the forward strand.
TAATCCCGTCTTCAATCAAGAGCCCGCCATCTTCGATATAGCGGAAGCTGTCCGTGTCCTCGGGGGTCTGGGGTTCGCGCAAGAAGCTGAGCAACCGCGCGCGGATGATTTTTCGTTCCATGAAAAACGCTTTCAGTTTCGGGCGGTCTTGCCCGAGGTTGGATTTGTGCAAGATGTTCGATTTGTGCAAGCCGCATCTGCAAAGGCCGCATGGATTTCCTGCGCGGTCATCAGCGCGATAATCTCGGGCCGTTTGTCGCCCAGACCCGCCGCGCCGATGGGGCAGACCAGTTGCGCACTTGGCACATCGCCGGTCTCGCGCGCGAAGCGTTTGAACCGTGATTTCTTGGTTTCCGACCCGATCAGCCCGACATAGGCGGCATCGCCGCGCCGCAGCGCGGCCAGTGTCAGCAGGAAATCCAGCCCGTGATCATGGGTTGTGATCACATAGGCGCTGGCGGGCGGTGCCTCTGCGATATCGGCTTCCGGCAGCGGCGTCAGGCGGGTCTCGACCCCTTGGGGCGCAAGCGCCAGTTCCTCGGCGCGGGTATCGACCAGCACCACGCGCCAGGGCAGGGTCAGCGCGACCCGCGCAAGCGCCCGTCCGACATGGCCCGCGCCAAGGATCAGCAGATGGGGCAGGGCGATATCCTCCAGCCGCTGCAGATGCGCGGCGCGCTGGCTTTCGCCAAGGCGCAGGAATTCAACAGTAATCCGTCCGCCGCAGCATTGCCCGATCTCTGGCCCCAGCGCGATCTCGATACGCGCGCGCATCTCGCCCGCGGCCAGCATCTCGCGGGCGCGCTGGATGGCATGCCACTCGGCCTGCCCGCCGCCAATCGTGCCGGACAGCGCGCTTGCGGTCACATACATCCCGGCGCCCACCTCGCGCGGACTGGAGCCTTTGACCTTTGTGATCACAGCATGGATCACCGCCGCGCTGCCGGTCAGAACGTCGCGCGCGCCAATCATCTGCGCAGCCGCTCGACGGCCATCAGGACGCGCTCGGGCGTGGCAGGGGCTTCCAGACGCGGGCATTCGCGGTAGTCCGCGACCGAGGCCACGGCCATGCCGATGGCCTCGAACACGCAGATCGGCAGCATGAAAGGCGGCTCGCCCACGGCTTTCGAGCGTTTGATCGTGGGTTTGGTATTCTCGGACCACTCGGCCAGCTTGACGTTGAAGATCTTTGGCCGGTCAGAGGCGAGCGGGATCTTGTAGGTCGATGGTGCGTGGGTCTTGAGTATGCCCTTGTTATCCCATACCAATTCCTCGGACGTAAGCCACCCCATCCCCTGCACAAAGGCCCCTTCGACCTGACCCAGATCCAGAACCGGGTTCAGCGAACGGCCCACATCATGCAGCACATCCACCCGGTCCACGCGGGTTTCGCCGGTCAAAGTGTCGATGCTGACCTCGGCGCAGGCGGCACCATAGGAGTAGTAATAGAAGGGCTGGCCACGACCGGTCGCGCGGTCCCAGTGGATTTCGGGCGTCTTGTAGAAGCCCGCCGCCGACAATTGCACCCGCGCCACATAGGCGGCACGGATGAAATCGTTGAAGGGGATCATCTGCGTCCCGACCGCCACCCGACCGGGCAGGAATTGCACGGTTTCAGGCGCGACATTCCAGTGCTCAGCAGCAAATGCCACGAGCCGGGCCTTGATCTGCTCGCAGGCATCCAGCGCGGCCATGCCATTGAGGTCGCTGCCGGAACTGGCCGCTGTGGCAGAGGTGTTGGGCACCTTTTCCGTGGTCGTCTTGGTGATCTTGATACGGTCGATATCGCATTGGAACGCCTCGGCCACGACCTGCGCGACCTTGGTATACAGCCCCTGACCCATCTCGGTGCCACCATGGTTCAGGTGGATCGAGCCGTCGCTATAGACATGCACCAGGGCACCGGCCTGATTGTACCAGGTCGCGGTGAAGCTGATCCCGAACTTGACCGGCGTCAGCGCGATACCCTTGCGGATGATCCCATTTTTCTCGTTGAACTCCAGCACCTTGCGGCGGCGGGCCTGATACCCGGCGCTCGTCTCCAGCTCATCCACCAGACGGTTCAGGATATTGTCCGTGACCTGCTGGTGATAGGGGGTGATGTCGCAGCCCTCGCGGTAGAAATTCGCGCGGCGGATTTCCAGCGGATCGCGGCCCAGCGCATAGGCTACTTCCTCGATCATGCGTTCGGCGGCGATCACGCCTTGCGGGCCACCAAAGCCGCGAAAAGCGGTGTTGCTGACCGTGTTGGTCTTGAGCGGGCGCGAGCGCAGCCGCACATCGGGGTAGAAATAGGCATTATCCGCATGGAACAGCGCGCGGTCGGTGACGGGGCCGGACAGGTCCGAGGACCAGCCACAGCGCGCGGCAAAGACGCCATCCACGGCCAGAATCCGGCCCTGATCGTCAAAGCCCAGATCATAGTCGATACGGAAATCATGCCGTTTGCCGGTGATTTCCATATCCTGATCACGGTCGGGGCGCAGCTTGACCGCGCGGCCCAGCTTCTTCGCGGCAATCGCCGCCAGCGCGCAGAAGAGGTTCATCTGCGTCTCCTTGCCGCCAAAGCCTCCGCCCATGCGCCGGACATTGACCACAACGGCATTGGCAGGCACGCCAAGCGCATGGGCGACCATATGCTGCGCCTCGGACGGGTGCTGGGTCGAGGAGAACACCACGATCTCATCATCCTCGCCCGGAATGGCCATTGCGATATGGCCTTCGAGATACATGTGATCCTGTCCACCGACGCGCATCCGGCCCTTGATCCGGTGCGGGGCGGTTTCCAGTACGGTCATGGGGTCGCCGCGTTGCAGGGTCAGGGGCGCGGTCACATCGGGATAGCCTGCGGCCTCTGCACCGTCGATATCGGTGACATGGGGCAGGGCTTCGGTTTCAAACTGCGCAAGCGTGCAGGCGCGGCGGGCCTGATCGCGGGTTTCGGCCACGACCGCGAATACCGGCTGGCCGTGATACTGGATCAGCTCATCGGTCAGGATCGGTTCGTCATGCAGGCCCGTAGGCGAGACATCGTTTTCGCCGGGAATGTCGCGGGCGGTCAGCACGGCGACCACACCGGGAGCCTGCGCCACGGCAGAGAGATCGAGCGCCGTGATGCGGCCATGCGCAATGGGGGCACCGCCGATATAGGCATGCAGCGTGCCCGCCGGTTCGGCAATGTCGTCGGTATATTCGGCGCGGCCGGTGACATGCTTGATCGCACTGTCATGGATCAGGTTGTCATGGGCGGCACCACGGATGCGAGGTTCGTCTTTCATACTGCCTCCTCCAGCGTGGCGGTCGTGCCTTGGGTTTCATGCCAGAACCGGGTGAGCAGGTTCCGGGCGGCGGTCATGCGATAAGCGGCGCTGGCGCGCATGTCGGTCAGCGGTGTGAAGTCCTTTGCCAGCGCTTCTGCTGCCGCTTGCAGGGTTTCCAGCGTGAAGGGCTGGCCGGTCAGGGCGGCCTCAGTTTGGCTGGCGCGTTTGGGGGTTGCGGCCATGCCGCCAAATGCAAGGCGCGCGTCCGTGATCATGCCATCCGCGACAGTGATCGCGAAACCGGCGGCGACGGAAGAGATATCCTCATCCCGGCGTTTCGAGAGCTTGTAGGCGGCGTGCAATGTGTCGGGCGCGGCTTTCGGCAGCAGGATGGTTTCGACAAATTCACCGGGGCGGCGGTCCTGTTTGCCGTAATCGAGGAAGTAATCTTCCAAAGCGATTTCACGGCGGGTTGCGCCCTGACGCAGCACCAGACGCGCGCCCATCGCAATAAACGGGGGCGGGGTGTCGCCGATGGGCGAGCCATTGGCGATATTTCCGCCGATTGTGCCCATGCTGCGCACCTGCCAACCGGCGATGCGGTCCCAGTAGCGGGCGAGATGCGGGTATTCTGCCAGCAGCGGCGCGCGGGCGCTCTCATAGCTGGCCAATGCGCCGATCTGCAGCGTGTCGCCGTGCAGGGTGGTCGCGCGCAATTCGTCCAGATGGCTGATGAACACCGCCAGCGGCAAGTCGCGCAGGAATTTCGTGATCCAGAGGCCGACATCGGTTGCGCCCGCGACGATGCGTGCATCGGGGTGTTCGGTCAGGATCGCGGCCAGATCATCGACCGAGGCTGGAAGGATCGCGCGGCTGCCCGCCTTGGCGACCTCGACCCGCGTGCCATCCTGCCAGCCGCGCAGGGTGTCCGCGACCTCTGTGCGTTCTTCCAGCAGCGGGTCCGTCGTGCCATGATCGCCCATGCTGAGGGCGGCGCGGATGATCGGGGCATAGCCCGTGCAGCGGCAGAGATTGCCTTGTAACGCGCGCTCGACCTGTGCGCCGGTGGGGTGGGGCACCTCCATCCAGAGCGCATAGAGCGCCATGACGATGCCGGGCGTGCAGAAGCCGCATTGCGCGCCGTGATGATCCACCATCGCCTGTTGCACCGGGTGCAAACCGCCATCCTGGCCACGCAGATGTTCGACGGTCACGACATGGCAGGTATCGACCGTGACCAAGGGGCGGATACAGGCATTGACCGGCTCATAGACCAGCCCATCGGCGCCCATGCGCCCCACCAGCACGGTGCAGGCGCCGCAATCGCCTTCGGCGCAGCCCTCTTTGGTGCCGCGCAGGCGCTGGTCAAGGCGCAGGTGATCGAGAAGCATGTCATTCGCCCCCAGATCACTCAGGGTGACGGGGCGATCATTCAGCAGGAAACGGATCATCCGGCGCGGTGCCATCGGGAACTCCTCGGGATTGCCTGGGCTAGTATAGCAAAATCTGCCGCAAGCTGATTTTCAATGCCAGATGAAATAAAGCCATAGTGTTTCAACAGATCATTGGTAATCTTGCCGCGATCCTGTGCATAATCAGGAGCGCGGAGGAGGGGCTGTCATGTCTTATCTGGAATCGCTGCGGGTCTTTGTGCGGGTGTCGGAACTGGGGTCCATCACCTCGGGGGGGCGCGATCTGCGGCTGACGCCTGCGGTGGCCAGCAAGCGGATCAAGGAGTTGGAGGCCCGGCTGGGCGTGCGGCTGTTCAACCGCACCACGCGCAAGCTGACCCAGACCGAGATCGGGCGGGATTTCTACGACCATGCGCGGCGGGTGATTTCGGCGCTGGACGATGCCGAGGCGGCGGTGGCGGGCCTGTCGGGACGTCCGCGCGGCACGATCCGGCTGACGGCCCCGATTGGCGTGGGGCGGCGCGTCATCGCACCGCTGGCGCAGGAATTCACCCAGGAATTTCCCGAGATCCGGCTGAATCTGCGACTGTCGGACCGGCGGGTGGATATTCTGGAAGATCAGATCGACATGGCCTTCGTGCTGGGCGATCTGCCCGAATCCTCGTTGAAACAGCGCAAGATACTGGATGCGCCGCGCGCCCTGGCGGCCAGTCCTGACTATCTGGCGCGGCGCGGTGTGCCAGACCTGCCCGAAGATCTGAAGGCGCATGATTGCCTGCTTTTGCGCTATCCGCGCTCGCCCGAATATTTCTGGACATTGCAGACCTCTGAGGGGCCGCTGCGGCTGGATCTGACCGGGCCGCTGGATTGTGACGAGGCGGGGGTGCTGGTCGACTGGGCGCTGTCCGGGGCCGGGATCGTCAATCGCCCGCGCTTTGAACTGGCCCCGCATCTGGCGGCCGGAACGCTGGTCGAGGTGCTGCCCGAGACCCCGCCCCAGCCTGCGATTCTGGCCTGCCTCTATCCGCATCGCCGCCAGCAAGACCCGAAAATCCGGCTTTTCGCGGATTACATGATTCGCCATATGCGGGCGCGACTGAGCCGCGAGATGCGGAGCTAAAGCATGTTGCTCAGAAGTGGTTTCCGGTTCTGAGCACCTCGAACATGCGAATTCAGAAGGATAGAGGGCATGGCGCGCATGCAATGAGCGCAACGCCCTCTAGCGCGCGGACCGGGTTTTCCCGAACCTGTCGTTTCTGTGCTGCAATGCGGCGCAACAGGGGCGGAAGCCCGGAGCGGGCCGTGAGACCGATAGGACGCCCAAGCGCGCAACCTGTCGGAAGGAACGGACCGATGATCAAGGTATTTTCCGGCGTATGGCCTTTGATGCTGGGCATCCTGCTGATCATGCTGGGCAATGGCATGCATTTCACCCTGATCGGTCTGCGCGGCGGGATCGAGGGGTTTTCAGCGGCGGAACTGGCGGTCGTGACCTCGGCCTATTTCCTTGGCTTCCTGTCCGGGGCGCGATTCACGCCTGTCATGATCCGCAGTGTCGGGCATGTGCGCGTCTTTGCGGCGCTGGGCAGTTTCATGTCTGCCGGGCTGATCGCCTTTCCGGTGCTGACCGAGCCCTGGGCCTGGACGATCCTGCGTGTGCTGATCGGGTTCTGCATGTCGGGGATTTATGTGGCCGCTGAAAGCTGGCTGAACAACGCGGCGACGAATGAGACGCGCGGCAAGGTTCTGTCGGCCTATATGATTGCGCAGACGCTGGGGATTATCGGCGCGCAGGGATTGCTGACGCTGGGCGATGCGGCAAGTTCGGTGCTCTTCATCTGCGCCTCGATCCTTGTCTCGATCTCTTTCGCGCCGATCCTGCTCTCGGCCACGCCCGTTCCGGCGGCAGAGGTCACACGGGCGATGCCCTTGCGCAAACTCTTTACCGGGTCGCCTTTGGGGACTGTGGGGATTTTCCTGCTGGGCAGTGTCTATGCGACGCAATCGGGCATGGGCGCGGTGTTCGGCACGCAGATCGGCATGAGTGCCGCACAGATCGCGCTCTTTGTCGCGATGCTGTTCGCCGGGGCGCTGGTCCTGCAATATCCGATTGGCTGGCTGTCGGATCGGATGGACCGGCGCAAGCTGATTTTCGGGGCCTCGGTCGTGGGCATGGTGTTTTGCGCGCTGGGCTGGGTGACGGCCGGAGGGGTCGAATTTCTGATGGTTTCAGCCTTTTTCGCGGGCGGTGTGACAACCCCGCTATATGCGCTGTTTCTGGCCTATACCAATGACACGCTGGCGGCAGAGGATATGCCAGCGGCCTCGGGCGGGCTGATCTTCACCTTCGGGCTGGGGGCAATTCTTGGCCCGCTGGTGACAGGCTGGGCGATGCAGGGTTTCGGCCCGTTTTCCTTCTGGCTGGTCCTGAGCGTGAGTTTCGCCGCAATCGCGCTTTATGCGCTTTACCGGATGACCCAGCGCGCCGCGGTGCCTGCGGCAGAGACCGACAGCTATCTGAGTGTCTTGCCCACAGCCTCGCCTGTCGCGGTCGAAGCTGCGGCGATCTGGTCTGCCGAACTGGCCGAAAGCGAGCGCGACGCTGCGACATGACCTGTTGTCCCGCGCGCGGATGCCGTGGTCTGCGAAACGCGCGCCGGGGGGGCTATACGATGTCGATATAGTCCGGCAGTCGGCCAATGTCGGTCAGATCTGCAAGGGTAATCCTGTCGCCATCGCCGAAATCCAGAATGATCCGGCCATTCGAAACCCTTCCGTAAGCCTCGACCACTTCCTCTGCGGTCAGGCCGCCGCCCCAGAGGTTTTCGTCGAGTTGCAGACGGTCATTGTCCGAGAAGGTGAAATCCTCGATCAGCAGGCGCTCGTGGCCTTCGTTGAAGATGAATACATCCGCCCCCGGCCCGCCGCGCAGCGTATCATTGCCGGGACCGCCCGAGAGCACATCATCGCCGCGCCCGCCATGGATGTAATCATTTCCGGCCCCACCGAAGATCGTGTCATTATCATCCATGCCCCAGATCACGTCATTGCCGGGGCCGCCGATGATCAGGTCATCGCCCATGCCGCCGAAGATCGTGTTATTGCCGCCGCCGCCAAAGATCGTGTCATTGCCACGCCCGCCGCCAAGGCGGTCACTGCGCGGCCCGCCCACGATCAGGTCATCGCCTTGCATTCCCCAAAGCGCATTGTTGCCTGCATTGCCGAAGATCGTGTCATTGCCTGTGCCCCCATAGATCGTGTCATTGCCGGTGCCGCCTACCAGCAGATCATTTCCCGGCCCGCCGCCGAAACGGTTATTGCCGGAACTGCCGAAGATCGTGTCATTGCCGTCCTCGCCCCACATGCGGTCATTGCCAGGGCCGCCCACGATCAGGTCATGGCCATCGCCTCCGAAGATGGTGTCATGTCCCGCGCCGCCGAACAGCGTGTCATTGCCCCGCCCGCCCCGGATCAGGTCCGCGCCATTGCCACCATAGATAAAGTCACGGCCATTCCCGCCGGTCAGCGTGTCGCGCCCGTCGGTGCCGATGATCCAGCGCCCGGGCACGGCTTCGCGCGCGGGGGGCGCAGGCTCGACTGGCATCAGCGGGGGGGCGGGCCACGGATAGAGCGGAGAGCCGATCGGCTCGGAGCGGGGGGGGATTTCTTCGAGTTGGATGGGCAGTGAATCCGGGCCCGGCAACCCGCCGGGAAAGACATCCTCGATGCTGAGGGATCTGCCGTTATGCGAATTGAGGATGATCGTGACCCCGCGATAGGTCATGATGATTCCGGTTTCGGTGGTCGTGAACTGCAGCTGATCGACGCTGCGCAGCATCGGCAGGTCGGTCAGATCGAGCATGTCCTGACCGGCGCGGAAATCGGTGATCCGGACGGTGCTGCTATTGGCGCGGATGACGAATGTATCGGCCCCCGATCCCCCGGTCATGGTGGTGCGACCCGGACCCGAAATCAGCGTATCATGCCCGCCGCCCCCGATCAGCGTGTCATTGTCGCTGCCGCCGATCAGGACATCATGACCACTGGTGCCGCTCAGGCTTTCGGCCCTGGTCTCGGATGCGCTGCGCACAACGCCCATATTCGCAAGATCGACCGTGAAATGCGTGACGCCTTCGGAGTTCTGCGCCCCGATCATGACATGCAGGGTATTGCCATCGACGAAACTCGTGATGGTCTGCGGTGTATGCAGACCGCCGCCCGCGCCATCGGGCCATGTTTCCATATGGATCAACTGCCCGTCGGGCAGCAGGCGGAACATGCTGACCCCGTGATCCGCGCCCACGGCAAAGACGAAGACATGATCGCCATGCTGCGCGATGGACAGATCCTGCACATTGGCGAATCGCGTGCTGGCCGTGTCGATGATATGCTGTATGGCGTCGAGTGACCCGTCGGGGTTCAGCCGCAGCACGCTGATGCTGGACCCGGCCGAGGAGGCGACCAGCAGATAGGTCTGACCCTGGACCGTGACCATTTCCATCGCACTGGGGGCGGCGATCCCGAGCCCGTTTTCCGCGCCAAGTGACCCGGTTTCGACCCAGCGGCCGCTATTCGTCTGGCGATAGACTGTTACCTGTTCGTCCAGCGCCCCGAGCGCGACGGTATAGGTGCGCCCCTCCAGCGTGATCTGATAGACGGCAACAGTCGTGTCATACCAGTCGGCCTGCGGCAGATGCCCGGTTGGCAGGTCCGAAAGTTTGGTCTGGCTGAAAAGCGCGCCCTCGGCACCCGCCAGATGCGCGGCCTCGATATCGGCCATGCTGACATGACGCACCGGACCCAGGCTGCCATCGGGATTAAGCCTGACCCCGGTCATGGTATTGGCCGTTGCGCCGAAGAAGATGATCGTCTGACCGTTGATTTCGGCGGCCGTGATCTCGAACCCGGTGCGCAGTTGCAGCGTGTCGGGAATGACAAAACTGCCGGTCAGGCTGAGCGTGCCATCCGCTCCGATACGATAGACGGAAATCCCGCCATAAGTCCCTGTTGTGACAACCAGAAATGTGCCCTGCGCTGTTGTCACCAACAGGCTGTCACTGATCCCCAGATCCAAGAATTCCGTACCACTGCGATAGACGCCACCCAGATTGAGCCACATATCCACACCCTTGATTCCACCACCAGCGAGCATGCAGGCAGACCCATGCAGGTCAGGCGGCAGGAGTCTGGCGAAATCTGGGCGTTTCTGTCGAATACAATCGAAGTGCGAGAGGTCTGATTAACCCTGGGTTAGAGCTTTCATGCTTCACTCGGTGATATGAACATTCAAGCAACACCCCGCATCTTTCAGCATGGCACGCTGATGCACACGACAGGACCGGACGGCGCTGCCGATCCTGACCGGAGCGCGGGACGTGTCGTCGCGGTGATCACCACGCATAACCGGCTTGGGCAGTTGCGCCGGACATTGGTGCAGCTTCTGGCGACACCAGTGCTGCATCTGGCGGCGATCGTGGTGGTGGACAATGCCTCTGATGACGGGACAGCGGCGTTTCTGGGCAGTATCTGTGATCCGCGCCTGCATGTCCTGCGGCTGCCGCGCAATAGCGGTGGGGCGGGCGGCTTTGCTGCAGGTCTGGATCATGCCCGCGCGCGATTCGATCCTGACTGGTATCTGATCATGGATGATGATGCCCGGCCCATGCCCGATGCGCTGGCGCGCTTTCATGGCAGCGATCTGCGCGGCTGCGATGCCGTGGCCAGTGCGGTCTATGATCCGGCGGGCAGGATTTGTGATATCAACCGACCGACCCATGATCCTTTTGCCTCGCTCGTGAAATTCCTGCGCACTGTGCGGGCGGGACGCGAGGGGTTTCACCTGGCGCCGAAAGACTACGCAGGATGCGCGCCTGTGGCGATTGACGGGGCGTCTTTCGTGGGGCTGTTCCTGTCGCGGCGTGGGCTGGCACTGGGCGGGCTGCCGGATGCGCGGCTGTTCGTCTATGGGGACGATGCGCTGCAGACATTGCGGCTGTCGCGGGCGGGGGGGCGGATCGTCTTTTTGCCGCAAGTGCGGTTCGAGCATGATCACCCCTCGGCAGAGAACGCCCAGATCGGCAAACCGATGTGGAAGGTCTATTACCAGCATCGCAATGCGCTGATCCTGTATCGCCATGCGGCAGGCTGGCTGTTCTGGCCCATCTGCCTGCTGGTCATCCCGCGCTGGGCCTTGCGGATTCGCGCTTATCCGGGGCAGCGCCAAAGGTTCATGGCGCTGTTTCTACGCGGTGTCTGGCATGGATTGCGGCGCAAAACCTGCACGGCGCATGACACGGTTCTGAAATGGGCGGGTGGCCTGCGCTGAGCCTTGTGTGCCATCTGGCCGCTCTGGGCCGCGTGCGTGCCGCATCGCATCATCTCCCTACAGGCGGTGGCTGAACCCGATGAGGTGCAGAGAACAGAGGCCGCCCATATTGCCGGACGGGTGCGCGCGGGATCGGTTGAATGCCATGCTGCCCGGTCTCTGTCACGCAGGGCCGTGCCAGCGCGGGCGAGGCACCACATCGTCCGGGGACAGGTGAAACAGGGCGTTTGTCCTGTCATTCGGTGAATGCCATGCGAAGCCATGACTGTCCGGGTGCGCGGTTCGTGAAGCGATCAGCTTGCGCCCGGGCGTGGCAGGTCCGGATTTGCGCCGGCGGCAGCAACGGCGCTTTCGGGAGCGTCCAGCCGCGCGCGACAGGGCAAGCCAGGCTTGCGACAACGCCTGTGCGATGTGCAAAGGCGTGTTCCCGAGTGCAAAGGCGTGTTACTGTCCGGTTGCACCAGCCGGACTGTCCGTTTCTGCGCGAAGGTTTCGCAGGCGATGAACGGTCCAGCGACAGGCGGTCTCTGCTCGGGCAGGGCGGCGGCGCAGGGTGTCGCCTCTGACACGTCCTGATCCATCAAACCCACCGCGACCCGCTTGCAGTCGACCTGCGCGCTTCCAGAATGGTGTCATATCACCGCGCCCGCGCTATTTCTGTCGTGCAATCAGGTCACGGTGATAGAGATGCATCAGCATGATCCCCAGCACCAGCGGCACCAGACACCACAGCCCGATATAGACCAGCGAGACATAATCGGGCCGGTAGACCGGATAAAACGCGGCGCGCATGAGACCCGTCAGATGCAACAGCGGATTATACCATAGCACGCCTTGTGCGGCGCGCGGCATATCCTCGAACAGCAGGATCACGCCCGAGATCAGGAATAGCGGCGCGGTCAGGATCGTCCAGATCTGTTGCCACATCTCGAATCGGTGAAACAGGTAGCAGTTGAGCATACCTATCGACAGCCCCAGCGCCGCGCCCAGACCCCAGGCCAGCAACAGAAGCGGCCAGTCGATGAAGGTCTGCACCCCGTCATAGAGGAAAATGCCAGCGATAATCACAATCGCGACCCCGGTGACGACCAGCCCGTTCAGCACGAATCGCGCCAGCACCGCGTCGATCCAGGCCACGCGCGGATAAAGCAGCAGGCTGCGCGAATAGCCCAGCGCATGACCGGTCGCCGCGCCCAGCACGGTGAACTGCCGCACCATCAGGAAGCCGGTGGCCTTGAACAGCAGGAATGATGTGCCGAGCGAGGGGGTTTTCTGAAGCAGGGCAAAGGCATAGGCCAGCATCACGATCACGCCCAACGGGTGCAGAAGCGCCCAGAGATAGCCCCCTGGCGTGCGTCCGTAGCGGCTGGCCATTTCGCGCAGTATCAGCGCCGTGACCGAGCGCAGGGCTGTCGCGCGCCACAGGATGGATTGGTCTGTCATCGGTCGGTTCTCTCCTGACATGCTTACCGAGTCTTAACCTGAATTTGCTAGCCAAGGCTTAACGCAACCGGATGTGAATTCCTCGCATCCCCGCGAGAAAGGCCGTCGTATGTCTGCACTTGTTTCCGAGCGTCCGCACCGTCAGGTTCCCGCGCGGCCAGCCCCCAAGGATGACAAACCTGCGCGCTTGCGCGACTGGACCGGCCCCGCGCCGCAGCAGGCCGCACCCTATATTGCGCCGCCTGTCATCACCGCCACCGGCGCGCGGGGGGCGCGCGCGCTGATGCGGTCTTTCCTGCTGGTCGTGCTGCTGCCCTGCCTGCTGGCTGCGGCCTATCTGTTTTTTGCCGCGCAGGATCGCTATGCCTCGCAGGCCGGGTTCACCATCCGGCAGGAAGAAGGGGGCGCGGCCTCGGACCTGCTGGGGGGGATGTCGCAGCTTCTGGGGGGAGGGGGCGCAGGCCATGCCGATCTGCTGTTCGAATATCTGCGCAGTCAGGATCTGGTCTTGCGGCTGGAGGACCGGTTCGGCCTGCGCGCGCATTATGCCCGGACCTGGGAGCGCGATCCGCTGTTTTCGCTGCCGCCAGAGGGATCGGTCGATCAGTTGACCCGATTCTGGCAACAGGTGCTGCGCGTGTCATTTGATCGCAATACCGGTCTGTTATTGCTGGATATTCGTGCCAATGACCCGGAATTTGCCCGCACCCTGGCCCGCGCCGTGGTGGAAGAAAGCGAGCGCATGATCAACCAGTTGAACGCGCAGGCCCGGCGCGACCGGATGCAGATGGCCAGCGCCGATCTGATGGCGGCAGAAGCGCGGTTGCGCGCCGCGCGCGAAGCCCTGGCCACGTTTCGCGCGACCACGCAGATGGTTGACCCTGACGCCGATATTCAGGGGCGGATGGGGGTTCTGAACAACCTGCAACAGCAACTGGCGCAGGGGTTGGTCGAACATGATCTGCTGGCCATGATCACGGACCCCAATGACCCGCGCCTGCGGCAGGCGCAGCGCCGGATAGAGGTGATTCGCGCCCGCATCAGTGAGGAGCGCCAGACCTTTGCCCATGAAGATACCACTGTGGCAGAGACGGATTACCCGCGCCTGATCGCGCGCTACGAGAGCCTGCGCGCGGAACAGGAGATGGCCGAACAAGGGTATGCCGCCGCGATCCGGGCGCATGACATGGCGCGCACCCATGCCGAACGCCAGAGCCTGTATCTGGCGCTGTTCATTCCGCCGACGCTCTCGGAAGAGCCGGGCCATCCGCGCCGCGCGCTTCTCTTGGGCCTGACGGCGCTGTTTGCCCTGCTGATCTGGGCCTTTGGCGTGCTGGCCTGGCAATCGCTGCGCGACCGGAACTGAGGGGGCGGGGGATGCAGACGATCCTGAGTTTTGAGAATCTGGTCAAGGGCTTCTGGGTCGATGGCGCATGGCGTCCGGTGATCCGGGGGCTGACACTCTCGCTGCCGCGCGGGCGCGCGCTGGCGCTTCTGGGGCGCAACGGGGCGGGCAAGACCACGCTGATGGATCTGGTTGCGGGCAATCTGCGCCCTGATCAGGGGCGCATCCTGCGCGGGGGCGAGGTGTCGTTTCCGGTCGGATTCTCGGCCGGATTTCACCGCGACCTGAGCGGGGCGCAAAATATCCGATTTCTGGCGCGGGTTTACGGTGTGGACCCCGAAGCGCTGGTCGATTTCGTCGCGGATTTCGCCGAGCTGGGCGCGCAGTTTCACCATCCGCTGCGCACCTATTCGGCAGGGATGCGCGCGCGGCTGGGCTTCGGGGCCTCGATGGGGCTGCCGTTTGATCTGTATCTGATCGACGAGGCGACCTCTGTCGGGGATGCGCGTTTCAAGCAGAAGAGCAAGTCGCTGTTCCGCGCCCGGATGAAACAGGCGAGCGGGATCATGGTCAGCCATAACATGCAGGAATTGCGCAAGTTCTGCGATGCGGGGCTGGTGCTGCATGAGGGCCAGCTCTGGTATTTCGACCGGATCGAGGAGGCCATCGCGCTGCATCAGGAGCTTTCATATGTCACAACGTGATCCTGCGCCGGGGGCACCGCGATGAAAGTGCTGCACTACTATTGGGCTGACCCTGACGATCCGGCAGCGCGCGGGGGCGGGGTGCGGATCTATCTGCGCGCGCTCCTGGCGGCGCAGCGGGACCTTCCGGGCTGGGAGGTGCGCACGCTTGCCGCAGGCTTGGCGCATGATCTGCGTGGCACGGGACCGCGTTGGCGAAAGCGGCGCGCGGGGCATTATGAGATCGTCAATTCCGCCTGTCTTGCGCCGTCCCATGCGGGTTTCGCAACCGCTGCGCAACTGTGCGATGCCGAGACCGAGGCCGCTTTTGTCCGGTTCCTGCAGGAGACCGGCCCCTATGATGTGGTGCATTTCCATTCGCTTGAAGGGCTTCCCGCAGGGGTGCTGGCGCAGATGCGGCAGATGCCGGATACGCGGGTGGTGCTGAGCCTGCACAATTATCACCCCTTCTGTCCGCAGGTGAATCTCTGGCAGCGTGAGGATCGGCATTGCGCCGATTTCGATCAGGGCCGCGCCTGCACCAGCTGCCTGCCAGTCGTGCCGAACCCGCGCTTGCTACGGCGCATCTACGGGGTGGAAACCCTGCTCGCCCGCTTCGGCATGGGGCCGGGCACGGGGGTGTTTCGCCGGGTCTGGCAACCGCTGATGCAGGGCAGCTGGCAGATCGTGAAACGCCTGCGATATCGCCCGGCCATGAAGACACCGCCCGATCGGCATGCATCAGCGCGGTTTCGCGCGCGCCGCGAGCAGATGGTGTCCCTGATCAATACGCATTGCGACCGGGTGCTGGCAGTTTCGCGGCGCACGGGGGGGCTGGCGCTGGGCTTCGGACTGCATGCCGTCCAGACCTGCCAGATCGGTACGGAACATGCCGCATACTGGGCCAGCACGCGCCCGCGCCCCTTGCCTGCACAGCCGTCGCCGGACCGCCCGCTGCGACTGGCCTATCTGGGCTATATGCGCCGTGACAAGGGGTTCGATTTCCTGTTGGACGCGCTGGAGGAACTGCCGAAGGATGACGCCGCGCGGCTGCATCTGACGCTTGCCGCGCGTGCCGGGACCGGGGCGCAGATGGCACGCATCGCGGCGCTGCGCCCGCACCTTGCGGGGTTGGACTGGCATGATGGTTATGCGCGCAGCGATCTGAAGGCGATTCTGGCGCAGGTCGATTGCGGGATTGTGCCACCGCTTTGGGAAGATAACCTGCCGCAAGTGGCGCTGGAAATGCACTGCCGGCATATTCCGCTGCTGACCTCTGACCGGGGGGGGGCGCAGGAACTGGGTGGCACATCCGATCTGACATTTCCGGCGGGCGATATACCGGCCTTTGTGGCGCTGATCGCGCGACTGCTGCGCGGCAAGGTTGATCCGGGCGCCTATTGGGCGGGCGCTCTGGTGCCGCGCGATATGTCTGCCCATGCGCAGGAATTATGCGACATCTATGCCGATATCATGAAGGATGAGAATGAAAGCCCTGATTCACATCGGAATTCCGAAATCCGGCACCTCGTCGATCCAGGCCTATCTGGGCCTGAACCGCGATGCTCTGGCGGCGCAGGGGCTGCTTTATGCGCCGTTCAACCCGCAATTCGGCAGCCAGTTCGAATTCGCAGTCACCGCGCTTGAGGCATGTGGCGCGAGTATCGGGCCGGAACTGGAGCGCCGCCGTCTGGGATTCGCCGACCGTGCCGACCAGCGCGCCTATGTCGCGGCCTATCGCGCGTTTCTTGACCAGGTATTGGCCGGGGCGGGTGCCCTGCGGTTCATCGGGTCGAGTGAGCATATCCATGCCTGGCTGGCGACGCCTGAACAAATCGCCGCGCTGGACCGGTTTCTTTGCGCGCGGTTCAGCGAGGTGCGCTATCTGCTGTATCTGCGCCCACAGGATGAGCTGATCCTGTCGAGCTATTCCGAGGCCGTGCGCCGTGGCGAGGGACAGGATTTCGAGACCTATCTGGCGCGGCATATGCGGCTGAGTCACTGGTCGCGGTTGAAGCTCTGGCATCATGTCATTGGCCGGGCGCGGTTGGAACTGCGCCTGACCAGCCCTGATGCGTTGGCAGAAGGGGATTTGCTGAGTGATTTCTGCAAGGCAGCGCAGATCGACGAAAGCGGGCTGATCCGTCCGCCGCGTGTGAATGAAGCGCTGAGCGCTGCGGAAATCGCGCTGCGACGGCGGTTGAATCGGGTATTGCCGGTGCTGGGGCGGGACGGGCAGTTACACCCGCTATACCGGATGGCATTGCATCGCTTGGGGCCGCTGATCCGGGGGCGGGCGGGGCGGCTGGCACTGTCGCAGGCGCAGCGTGCGGAAATTATGGCGCGAAATCAGATGGATAATGAGAAAATCCGCAAGCGGTATTTTCCTGAGCGTCAAGTGCTGTTCTAGACACGTCTGCCACCGAGACAGGCGTGCAGGATCGGCCCGATCTCGGGTCCGCAAACTGGCGGCGGCAGGCCTGCGCGGCGGCGGGCCAGTCCGGCCATCAGGGCAATGCGCAGCCTGCGCAGGCGGGTGGGGGCGCAGGCCATATGGATCTGCGCCAGATGCGCGAATGCTGCGGCGCGGGCAGAGGGTGGCAGGGGGCAGAGGGTTGCGGGTGCTTCGGCGAGGCTGCGGGCCAGTGTGAGAAGCGGGATGACCGGGCGCGCTGCAAGGGTCAGGGCGGGGTCTGGCCCGATCCGGGTCACGCTGTGCAGCAGGGCGGACAGGTAGAGTGCCGCCACGAGATCGGGCAGGCGGCGCAGGTCGTCTGGCAATTCATGCAGGGCAGACCGGCGCAGCACCAGCATTGCGGGGTCAGGAGCGGCGTGGAGTTGGGTCGGAGGCATGGAAGCTGCGTTCAACTGCTGCACCCCGCTATCGTGACGCGCAGAGGCGATCACGCCATCCGCCTGATCCGCATGACCGGCTTCCAGACAGCGCAGCGCCCAGTCCGGGGCGGGGCAGTCGCCTGCACGTAGCACGGCAATCCATTGGCCTGACTGGGTGTCCTCGCGGGTCAGCAGGGCGTCGATGGCCTGACCCGTCGTCAGGACGTGGCGTTCCCAGACCGGCAGCTGTTGCGCATCAAGTGCTTGCAGGGTCGGCCCGGCATCCGTGCCGGGGGGGGCGAGGATCAGGGTGCTCAGGCGCATCCTCGGGTCGAGGCGGGGCGCGGGCGTGGGGGCGATGTCCTGCGTGCCGGCCCGGTCCCAGACCAGCCCTGCCTCTGCCATAAGGTGGGCGGCTTCGGTCACGAAACCGGTTTTCAGGTCATCAGGGGCGGGTGGTTCCAGCCGTTCATGGATCAGCCGCGTGGCCAGTTGCGACAGGCCCTGATCGGTGTGGCGCAAGGGGCTGGCGCGGGCGATCCGGGCGACCTCTCGCAGGCGGTCGAGTTGCTGGAAGATCGCACGGTCCGCGCGGTCGGTGATCTGGCCCGCCCGCCCGCGCCGGTAGTCATAGAGTGGCTGCGGCAGATAGCGGATGCGCCCGGATTTGCAGGCAAGGGTCCAGAAAAACGGGTGATCTTCATAGAGTGCGCCGGGGATGAAGCGGGTCGTTTCGATAAAGTCGCGGCGATAGAGCTTGTTCCAGGCAGAGGGAAAGAGACGCGCAATCTCGCGGGCGTCGGTCAGGTCGATCCAGCGCGCGCGGTCGTTTTCCAGCTTTGCGCCATGGATGGCGGGGTGATCGACGCGGCGCCCATCGGGCCAGACAAGGGTGACGGCGCAGGCCGTCCAGTCAGCGCCGCTTTGGATCAGCGCGTTGTAATGTGCGCTCAGGAAACCAGGCGCGAACTGGTCGTCCCCGTCCAGAAATCCGATGACCGCGGCGCGTGCCGCCTCGATCCCGGTATTGCGCGCGGCGGACAGACCCTGATGCGGCTGGCGGATTACCCTGAAGCGCGGGTCATCCGCTATGGCCTGCCGGATCGCCGTGAGGCTGTCATCGGTCGAGCCGTCATCGATGACCAGCGCTTCGAAATCGGTGAAATCCTGCGTCGTGAGCGAGGCAATGGCCGCGCCGATCTCAGCGGCGAGGTTGTGGCAGGGCAGGATGATGCTGATGGCCGGGGGTGATGCTGTCATCCCCGCGCCCGGTGCTCAGATCTGCTTTTCGGGCATATGCACGACCAGCCCTTCCAGCGCATCGGTGACCTTGATCTGGCAGGTCAGGCGCGAGCGCGTGGCGTCGGGCTGATAGGCGAAATCGAGCATATCGTCTTCCATCGGATCCTTGGCGGGCAGTTTTTCCACCCACTCCTCGGCGACATAGACATGGCAGGTCGAGCAGGCGCAGGCGCCACCGCAATCGGCCTCGATACCGGGGATGCCATTGTCGCGCGCGCCTTCCATGACGGTCAGACCGGGGGCGACATCGACGACATGTTCGGTCCCGTTGAATTCGACATAGGTGATCTTGGCCATGAAATCCTCATGCTGGTGCTGCCTGCCCTTGCGGAAATAAGCCAGTGCGCGGTGATTGACCAGCCGAAAAACAGCCGGAAATCACCGCAGATTGGTCATTCACCGGTCCCTTTTTCGCCGGATTCCCGCAGCATGGTGCGGGCATGAGCAAGATAGTTTCCCAAACAGGCAGGCATGACATGGCAGGACCGGACCGAAGCCGCATGGCGCGTGCAACTGGCCTTGCGCTGGCGGCAATCTTCTTTGCCGCCACTGCGCAGGCTGATGCAAACGCGGTCAGCCGCGCCCGAATTGATCTGGCAAGCGTCGCGCTTGCCGCGCCCGATGCGCGCCAGTGCTGGGCGCGTTATGCAAACGGTTCTGGGCAAACGCGGGGCGGCGTGATCGAGGAAGTGGCGTTTCGCGTGCCATGTCCCGAGGTGATGGGGCAGGCGTTCATGGAAACGCTGCAGCGCGCGCTGATGGCGCGGGGGTTTCTTGAAGGGCCGGTGACGGGCATGGCGGATACGCAGACCCGCGCCGCCGTACAGGCGTTTCAGCGCGCGAATGGGTTCAACAGCCCGATTCTGACACTGGAAACCGCGCAGCGGCTCGGGCTGGTCGCGATCGAGGTGACGCGCAACTGATATCCGGGAGGGTGCGCGCGCCTGATATGTCAGAAGCGCCCGCTCATGGCCCACCCGCCCGCCCATGCCATTCGCGGGCGCTGCCCGGCAAAGCCGGGCGTGAGAGGCTTTGAACGGGCGCTGAGGTTTTGCTCCGTGGTATTCCGGGTAGAAATGCAGACGCGCGCCCGGTTGGGGCGCGCGTTTTCAATTGTTGCGAAAGGAGGGCGGATCAGAGGCCAAGGGCCACGAAACGCGGATCCCCGCCCCGGCGCAGCAGGATCAGGAGCGAGCGGCGGCCCGCTTCGCGGGCTTCCTCGGCGCGGGCTTCGATATCCGCGACGGTCGCCACCGGCTGCTGGTTGGCTTCGGTGATCAGATCGCCGACCTCGATGCCTTTGCGAGCGGCGTCGCTGTCTTCCTCGACCTGACGCACGACAAGGCCGTTCATGCCCGGCGCGAGGTTCATCTCCTCACGCAGCGCGTCACTCAGCGGCTGCAGTTCCATCCCGAGGAAAGAGGACGGCTCTGGCGGGGTTGCCGCACTCGGCGCAGGGGCCAGAGAGCCTGCGGCTTCGGCCAGTTCGCGCTGACCGAGCACTACGCTCAGGGTGATCTCTTCGCCGCCACGGAACACGATGACATCCACATCCACGCCGACACCGGCATCGGCCACGCGCCGCACCAGCATCCGCGTGTCGCGCACCGGACCACCGTCGAAACGCAGGATCACATCACCTGCCTGCATCCCGGCATCGCGCGAGGGGCCTTCCATGACATCTGTGACCATGGCCCCCTCGGCGCGCTCAAGCCCGATGGCTTCGGCCATTTCCTCGGTCACGTCCTGAATGCGCACACCCAGCCAGCCGCGCCGGGTCGAGCCATAGGTCAGAAGCTGGTCCACGACATTCGTCGCCACTTCGGAGGACATGGCAAAGCCGATCCCGATCGAGCCGCCGGTGGGCGACAGGATCGCCGTGTTCACGCCGATCACTTCACCTGCCATGTTGAACAGCGGGCCGCCGGAATTGCCGCGGTTGATGGCGGCGTCGGTCTGGATGTAATCGTCGAAATTGCCTTGCAGCGCGCGACCACGGGCCGAGATGATCCCGGCGCTGACCGAGAAGCCCTGTCCCAGGGGGTTGCCGACCGCGATAACCCAGTCACCGACGCGCGCGGCCTCGGAATCGCCCCATGGTACATGCGGCAGCGGGCTGTCATGAGTGACTTTCAGCAGCGCAATATCGGTGGCGGGATCGGTGCCGATCAGTTCGGCCTGCAGTTCCAGACCGGAATAGAATTCGATGCGGATTTCATCCGCGCCCTCGATGACGTGGTTATTGGTCACGATGAACCCGTCTTCCGAGATCACGAACCCCGAGCCCAGCGCCTGATTGCGGCGTGGCCGGTTGGGGCGCTCACCTTGCGGTCCGTCAAAGAAATCGCGGAAGAAATCTTCGAAAGGCGAGCCTTCGGGCAGGCGGGGGCCGCCGTCAAGCCGAGCGGCGACGGTGGTTGTGGTCGTGATGTTCACCACGGCCGGGCTGACGCGTTCGGCCAGATCGGCGAAGCTTTCGGGACGCGCGGGTTGCGCCTGTGCAACTGTCACCAGCGCAAAGGCAAATGCGAGTGCCAGGCCCATGACCCGCATGATCTGCGCGACATCGGGGCGGGGATGCCGCATGGAAATGGCATAAGACATTTCTGTTCTCTCCTGTTCATGGTGGCCCGCGGGGCGGGCACAGCCCTTATGTGCCCAATCTATGCGCGCCTTGGTCAAACGCAATTTGTGAAACACAGTCTCAACCAGACGTGAAACGCTGTCATCGCGGTTTTCTGGCTTCAGGGGCTGCCGAGCATCCGCGCGAGCGTGATCAGCAGCACGCCCGCGACCAGTGCAAGAACCCCGATCAGGCGGCGGGCGTCAATGGGCATCTCGGCCAGCATCCGCAGGATATCGTCCAGACGACGAGGGGCCAGTGCAAAGACCAGCCCCTCGAATATCAGCACCAGCCCAAGGGCCAGAATGATGGTTTGCGCGCTCACCTAGTTGCCAATGATCGCTTCCAGTTCGCGCACCGCGTCAGGTTCTGACGAATCCGGCTCGGGCGCGCGTTGAAGCAGCATATCCGGGTCTTCGGCCAGTCGCTGCGCGGCATCGCGGACCGAGGCCAGCACATCGTCGCCGATCCCGTCAGAGCGCAGGAAGGCGAAGAATTCGCTGTCCGGGCGCAGCACCATCGTTGCGTTATCCCCGCGCAGCGCGCGCTCATAGCTTTGCATCGAGCGGGTGAAAGCGAAGAATTCGGGGTCAAGGTTGAAGGCTTCGGCATAGACGCGGTTGCGTTCTGCGTCAGCTTCACCCCGGATGATCTCTGCTTCGCGGCGCGAGGCCGAGACCAGTTCGATCACCGTCCGGTCGGCCAGCGCGCGCACGCGCTGCGCGGCCTCATTCCCGCGCGCACGCTCGTCGGCGGCTTCGCGTTCACGTTCGGCGCGCATCCGGGCGAAGGTCGCTTCAAGGTTCTCGCGCGGCAGGTCGGTGCGGGTCAGGCGCACGTCGATCACCTCGATCCCCAGCGTCAGCGCCTCGCGCCGCGCCAGTTCGCGGATGCGGTTCATCAGCGCGGTCCGGTCTTCGGACAACACAGTGGTCGAGGGGACCGAACCCAGCACTTCGCGGATGGCGGCATTCATGATGCGGTCCATCCGGCCCTGTGCAGCGCGCACCCCGTCCACCCCCACGGCTTCGCGGAAGCGACGCACATCGGCCAGACGCCAGCGCAGGAAGGCGTCAACCACAAGGCGACGGTCATCGAGCGGCGTGACTTCGAGCGGCTGGGTCTGAAGGCCCAGAATCCGCGCGTCATAGCGCACCACTTCCTGAATGAAGGGGATCTTGAAGCCCAGACCCGGTTCGGTGATTTCCTGTTTCACCTGACCGAATTGCAGCACCAGAACGTTTTCGCGCTCATCCACGATGAAGAGTGCCGAGAAAGCAGTGACGACGGCCACCACGAGCACAGGCAGAAGAAAACCTGCTTTTTTCATCAGTTGGCCCCCCGCTGGCGTTGCAGTTGATCGAGCGGCAGGAAGGGCAGGACGCCACTGCTGCCCCCTTCACCGGTCGCGGTTACATTGTCGAGAATGGTCAGGTTCATGCCGCCCAGCACCTTCTCCATGGTTTCCAGATACATCCGGCGGCGGGTCACTTCCGGCGCGTTCACATATTCGGAATAGACCGAGACGAAGCGCGCGGCTTCACCTTGGGCATTGTTGACGACTTCAGCGCGGTAGGCTTCGGCTTCCTCCTGAAGCTGGGCGGCCTGACCACGGGCTTGCGCCAGAACGCGGTTCGCATAGGCGTCAGCTTCGCGTTCCAGTCGGTCACGTTCCTGACGCGCGGTCTGCACGTCGCGGAAAGCGTTGATCACCTGTTCGGGCGGATCAGCCTTGTCGAAGTTGACCCGGATCACGTTGATGCCCGACTCGTAGCTGTCGAGCAATTCCTGCACAGCGGCGCGCAGGTCAGCCGCAATGGCACCACGATCCCGGTTGAGAATCGGGGAAAGTTCGGTCCGGGCGATAATGTCGCGCATCGCGGATTCGGATGCGGCGCGCACGGTTTCGCGCGGGTCAGCCAGATTGAACAGCAGGCGCGCCGGATCGGTCACGTTCCAGACCACCTGAAACTCGATATCGACCACGGCTTCGTCGCGGGTCAGCATCAGGCCAGTATCAAGCGCCGAACGGCCAGTGCCGACTTCGGTCACGCGTTCCGTTGTCACCTGCACCACCTCATGCGACACCACAGGCCAGGGCGCGAAGTTCAGACCGGGATTGCCGGTCTTGTAATACTGGCCGAACAGCAGTTCGACCGAGCGCTCTTCGGGGCGCACGGTGTAGAAGGATGCAAAAGCCCACATCGCCACCAGAGCGACCAGACCCAGCAGGACGCCGCGCTTGGAAAAGCCCGGACCACCCGTGCCACGGCCATTCTGGCCGCCGCCGCCGCCGCCCATCAGGACGCGGAGTTGTTCCTGGCCCTTTTTGACGATCTCGTCGATTTCAGGGATCTGGGATTGTCCGTCTCCGCGATTCCCCCCACCACTTCCCCGGTTGCCACCGCCGCGATTACCGCCGCCGCCGCCCCAGGGTCCGCCATTGTTGCCAGACATCCGGTCTCCATCCTTGTTATCGTCATTTGCTCTCAAAATTGGGCCTTGGCCCGTCGAAATCAACCCTTATCCGTCATGGGTGCGGGTGACTGTCCGCATTGTGACCAGCTCCTCGGCCATGGTCGGATGCACCGCCAGCGTGCGGTCGAAATCTGCCTTGGTTGCGCCCATCGCAATCGCGACCGCCGCAAGCTGGATCATTTCGCCCGACTGATCCGCGACGATATGACACCCTAGCACCTTCTCGGTCCTGGCGCACACGATCAGTTTCATCAAGACCCGTTCGGCGCGCCCGATGAAGGCGGTGCGCATCGGGCGGAAGGCGGTGGCATAGACATGCACTGGCCCTGCTGCGCGGGCGTCTTCCTCGCTCAGCCCGACAGTGCCGAATTCAGGCTGGGTGAATACGGCCGTCGGGATCAGGCTGTGATCGAATGTCGTCGGTTTGCCGCCGAAGATCGTATCGGCAAAGGCATGGCCTTCGCGGATCGCGACCGGGGTCAGATTCGCGCGATCCGTCACATCACCCACGGCAAAGATCGACGGGATCGCGGTCTGGCTGTAGTCATCGACCGGGATCGCGCCATTGGGCTTCAGGTCTATCCCCAGAGCCTCCAGCCCCAGACCTGCCGTGTTGGGTTTGCGCCCGGTCGCAAAAAGGATCGCGTCATAGCGGGCATCATGGCCGGTGGTGGCCTTGACCAGATAGCCGGTGCCGTCGCGGGTGATGTCCTTGACATCGGTGCCCAGATGCAGCTTCACACCGTTTTCGCACATCTGATCGGCGATATGGCCGCGCGCTTCCTCGTCAAAGCCGCGCAGGATCTGCGCGCCGCGATAGAATTGCGTGGTTTTCACACCCAGCCCGTTGAAAATGCAGGAAAATTCCGACGCGATATAGCCACCACCCACGATCAGGATCGAGCCGGGCAGCGCGTCCATCCCGAACACCTCGTTTGAGGTCATCGCCCCCAGCCCCTGCCATTTTTCCGGCACCACGGGCCAGCCCCCGGTCGCGATCAGGATATGTTTGGCGCTGACGGTCTGGCCATCCGCAAGGCGGACCTCATGCGGGCCGTCAACTGTCGCGCGGCAATCATGGATGGTGACGCCCGCACGGTCCAACCCGCTGCGATAAGCGGCCTCCAGGCGCGACAATTCGCTTTCCAGCCGTGTGCGGAAGGCGGGCCAGTCGAAATCGCCGATCTGGGCGTCCCAGCCGTAATCCTGTGCTTCGGCCACCGCACCGGGAAAGCTGGACGCAAAGACCATCAGTTTCTTGGGCACACAGCCGCGAATGACGCAGGTGCCGCCCATGCGTGATTCCTCGGCCAGTGCGACGCGCGCGCCATATTGGCTGGCTGCGATCCGCGCTGCGCGCACGCCGCCCGAGCCACCGCCAATCACGAAAAGATCGAAATCAAACGCCATGCTGCCCTCAGAGGTCCATGAAAATGTTGCGGGCCTCATCCAGATCGACCTGTCTTATGCTGGATTCCGGCGTGCCCGTGGTCAGGTCGCGCAATTCAACCGTGCCATTGGCATGGCCGATCACCACCTGATCGGCGATATCGACGAACAGCCCGTTTTCGACCACGCCCGGCACCTGATTGAGCACCAACGAAAGCTGCCGCGCATTGCCGATCCGCCCCAGCGCAAGATCCAGGATGTAATTCCCCTCATCCGTGACATAGGGTTGGGTGCCATTCATGCGCAGGCTGGACTGGCGGCCCATCACATCCATCGAGGCGAGCACTTCCTCGACCAGCGCCTTGGTGGCGGGCCAGCCGAAAGGGATCACCTCGATCGGCAGGGGGAAGGCGCCGAGCGTTTTGACTTCCTTGGCCGCATCCGTGATCACGATCATCTGGTCCGAGGCCGTGGCCACGATCTTTTCCTGCAAAAGCGCGCCGCCGCCGCCCTTGATCAGCGTCAGTTCCGCGTCGAATTCGTCCGCGCCGTCAATGGTCAGATCGAGCCAGCGCGCTTCATCAAGCGAGACCACATTGATTCCCACTTCGCGGGCAAGCTGCGCCGTGCGGGCCGAGGTCGGCACGGCAATGATGCGCAAGCCGTCCTGCCGGACCCGCGCGCCCAGACGGCGCACCATCCATGCGGCGGTCGAGCCCGTGCCCAGGCCCACGCGCATCCCGTCCTGAACGAATTCGGCGGCGCAATGGGCGCTTGCGTATTTGGCGCGGTCGATGGGGGTCAAGTCACTGGTCATCGCAGGCCCTTTGTCTGGCTCGCGCGTGTTATAGGCGGAGTCTGCCCTTGGACGAAAGGCGAAAAACAGAAGAAACCTGCCTCAGCGCTGGATCGAGGCCAGGTAGGCGTCCAGTGCGATGATCTTTTCGGGCAGGGGGCGGGACAAGCCGGAGGGCGTTTGCACGCGCATCAGCCGCCCGGTCAGCAGATCGCCGAAATTCGGCATTTCCGCCCCGGCATAGGCGGTCTGGCCCTGCGCATAGCCATCGAGCTTGTCGAGAATAAGCATCCGCGGGTAGGTTCCGCCCGCCCGCGCCGTGATCTGCGTCAGGTCAGGCACCTGCGCGCCGCCGCGCGCGTCGGCACCGTGACAGGCCGCGCAATTCTGGACATAGAGCGCGCGCCCGGCCTGTGGGCTTGTCCAGGGGGAACAGCCCGCGAGAGCGGCGGCAAGGGAAAGGGGAAGAACAGTTCGCATCTGCGCACAGTGCCGCAGAAAATCACGCCTGCCAAGGGGGCAGGTCTTGTTTGACCGCCCGCATGTCGCAAGATGGATGGTGTTTGCGCGCGACAGACCTAGATTAGGCCCAGCGAACAGGGAAGGGACCGCGCATGTTTCTGTCGGTTTTCGAGATATTCAAGGTGGGGATCGGACCGTCCTCGTCGCATACAATGGGGCCGATGGTGGCGGCGGCGCGGTTTCTGGACCATCTGCGCGGGCTTTCATTCCGCGTGGCGGGACTGCGGGCGTCGCTGCATGGTTCGCTGGCCTTTACCGGGGTCGGTCACGCCACGGATCGCGCGGTGATCCTTGGGCTCGCGGGCTTCACGCCCGACGCCTATGATGCCGAGCGCGCCGAGGCGATGCTGGCGCAGATCGAGGCCGAGGGCCGTGTCAGTGTCGCAGGTCTGGGCGATCTGCGCTTCGCGCCCAAGACCGACCTGATCTTTGATTACGGTCCGGCTCTGCCCGGCCACGCCAATGGCATGCGGTTGATGGGGCTGGACGCGCAGGGCGATGTGATCGCGCAGGAAACCTATTATTCCATTGGCGGCGGTTTTGTCGTGACCGAGGCCGAACTGGGCCGCGAACCTGTCCAGTCCGGCCCGGCCATCCCTTATCCGTTCGACGCTGCGGCACAGATGTTGGACATGGCGCGCGCAAGCGGCAAGAGCATTGCGCAGATGAAACGCGCCAATGAACTGGCGCGGATGGGGCCGGGAACGCTCGATCAGGGTCTGATGCGGCTGTGGCAGGTGATGCGCGACTGTATCGACCGGGGGTTGGTCACGGATGGGGTGCTGCCCGGCGGGCTGAAGGTCAAACGCCGCGCGAAAGCGATCCGCGAGGCGCTGGAGCGCGAGGCGGGCCTAAACCTGACAGCACCGCATGTGATCAATGACTGGATCAGCACTTATGCGATGGCGGTGAACGAAGAAAACGCGGCAGGCGGGCAGGTCGTGACGGCCCCCACCAATGGCGCGGCGGGCGTGGTGCCCGCTACGATCCGCTACTGGCTGGACCATGTGCCGGGCGCACGCGAGTCGCAGGTGGGCGAGTTCCTGCTGACGGCTGCGGCGATTGGCGGGCTGGTCAAGCACAATGCCTCGATCTCTGGCGCGGAATGTGGCTGTCAGGCGGAAGTGGGGTCCGCAGCCGCGATGGCGGCGGCAGGGCTGGCGGCCGTGCTGGGCGGCACGCCCGAACAAGTGGAAAACGCAGCCGAAATCGCGCTGGAACATCACCTTGGCATGACCTGCGACCCGGTGAAAGGGCTGGTGCAGGTGCCCTGCATCGAGCGCAACGGGCTGGGGGCGATCAAGGCCGTGTCGGCAGCATCCCTCGCGCTGCGCGGCGATGGTACGCATTTCATGCCGCTCGACAATTGCATCGAGGCGATGCGCCAGACCGGGGCGGATATGTCCGAGAAATACAAGGAAACCGCGCTGGGCGGGCTGGCGGTGAATGTGCCGAATTGCTGAGGCTTTGACGCAGGTCATGGAAGCCACAGCCCGGCGCTGGCATTCTGCATGGATCAGACCAGAGGGAGCCCGCGCATGGAGTGCTTTGAAGTCGAAGTCACCTGCCCTGACAAGGATAGCGCCCGCGCGATTGCGACGGCCTGCCTGAAAGCGCGTCTGGTCGCTTGTGCCAATCTTCTGCCCAAGGTCGAGAGCCTGTTCTGCTGGCAGGGCCAGATTGATTCCGAAAGTGAAATCCTGTTGCGCCTGAAAACACCTGCGCGGAATTTCGATGCCACCTGCGAGGTGATCCGCGCCCATCACCCCTACGCGATACCCGCGATCGTGGCGCTGCCGGTGCTGGCGATGGGGCCGGGCGTGGCCGGTTGGATCGCGTCCGAGACTCAGGACGCGAAAATCTGTGACTGATCCGCGAAGCCCTTGACCTCGATCGGATTGCCGGACGGGTCGCGGAAGAACATTGTCCATTGCTCGCCCGGCTGGCCCTTGAAGCGCAGGTTCGGCGGCAGCACAAAGTTGGCACCAGCGGCTTGCAACCGTTCCGCAAGGGCCTGAAAGCGCGCGAGATCCAGCACCAGCCCGAAATGCGGCATCGGCACCATGTGATCCCCCACCTTGCCGGTCGGTGCATTGGCGAAGGGCTCGCCCAGATGCAGGCTGATCTGATGGCCGAAGAAATCGAAATCGACCCAGGTCTCGGTACTGCGCCCCTCGCGACAGCCCAGCACACCGCCATAGAAGGCGCGCGCCTCGTCCAGATCACGGACATGATAGGCGAAATGAAATGGCATCAGCATCGGACAAACTCCTCTTTCCCTTTCAGTCTTGCAAAAATATCCGCGGGGATTGTCAAGGGGGGTGCACCCCCCTTGACGCACCTTTCGGCCCTGCGGACGCACTGAGAGCCGACAGTCCCCAGCGCCCCACTGGACGCCCAAATGATAGCCCCCTATAAGGCGCGCATGTCTGGCTTTATGATCATTCTGCGAATTAGCGACCCGGCACTCTGACGCGCCCGGAGTGCCGGGCCAGCCTTGGCGCCAGCCCCCTCTCTTGAATTCGCCAAATGAGACCGGATATGACCGAGACACCTGACTATAAAGACACTGTTTTTCTGCCCCGCACCGAGTTCCCGATGCGCGCGGGCCTGCCTGCGCGCGAACCTGAATGGCTGGCCCGATGGGCGCGGATCGGGATCTATGACCGTCTGCGCGCGACTGCCGGGGATCGCCGCCCCTTCATCCTGCATGACGGCCCCCCTTACGCCAACGGCCATCTGCATATCGGCCATGCGCTGAACAAGGTGCTGAAGGACTTCATCACCCGCAGCCAGCAGATGCTGGGGCGCGACGCGCGCTATGTGCCGGGCTGGGATTGCCACGGCCTGCCCATCGAATGGAAGATCGAGGAACAATACCGCGCCAAGGGTCTGGACAAGGACGCGGTGGATATCGTCGATTTCCGCCAGGAATGCCGCCGCTTCGCCGAAGGCTGGATCGATGTGCAGCGCGAGGAATTCAAGCGTCTGGGCATCACCGGGAAATGGGACAAGCCTTACCTCACGATGGATTACCACGCCGAAGCGGTGATCGCGGATGAGTTCATGAAACTCGTGATGAACGGGTCTTTGTATCAAGGCTCCAAGCCCGTGATGTGGTCGCCCGTGGAGAAAACCGCGCTGGCCGAGGCGGAGGTCGAGTATCACGAGCATACGAGCCACACGATCTGGGTGAAATTCCCGGTCACGTTGTTCGGGGATGCGGCGTCGGATTTGAGTATTTTTGGCAAGATGAAGCCTGTGTCGGTGGTGATCTGGACCACGACCCCCTGGACCATCCCTCAAAACCGCGCGGTCTGTTTCGGGCCAGAGATCGCTTACGGGCTGTATGAAGTGTCTGAGGTGTTGGAGGGCGGCAAGGAAGAGGTCGGCGCGCTTGTCGTTCTGGCAGACGCTTTGGCCGAAAGCGCGCTGGTCGCGGCGAAAGTGAAGGCCGAGCGCACGCGCGATGTGTCCGCCTCCGAACTGGGCGCGCTGACCCTTGCCCATCCCTTCCGCGGCGTCGAAGGCGCGCTGGGCGAATGGGATTTCGACGTGCCC
The DNA here is from genome assembly GCA_020832555.1 of Natronohydrobacter sp. Classification (GTDB taxonomy): domain Bacteria; phylum Pseudomonadota; class Alphaproteobacteria; order Rhodobacterales; family Rhodobacteraceae; genus Roseinatronobacter. Next base: position 55,770 of record JAFIEM010000009.1, read on the forward strand.
ATGCTGCCCGGCGACCATGTCACCGATGACGCAGGCACGGGCTTTGTCCACACCGCCCCCAGCCACGGCGATGACGACTACCAGATTGGGCTGAAACACGGCCTGCCGATGACCTATAATGTGCTGGAAGATGGCAGCTACCGCGCCGATCTGCCGCTGTTCGGGGGCGAGGTGATCATCAAGCCCGATGGCAAGGAAGGCGGCGCGAATGTCGCCGTGATCAAGCAACTGGCCTATGCAGGCGCGCTTTTCGCCAAGGGCAAGCTGCGCCATTCCTACCCGCATAGCTGGCGGTCGAAAGCGCCGCTGATCTATCGCAACACGCCACAGTGGTTCGCGGCCATCGACAAGCCGCTGGACGACGGGATGGGCGCGCATGGCGATACGATCCGGGCACGCGCGCTGGAGAGCATCGACAGATTGGTGAAATGGACGCCGCAAACCGGGCGCAACCGGCTCTATTCGATGATCGAGGCGCGGCCCGACTGGGTGCTCTCGCGCCAGCGCGCCTGGGGTGTGCCGCTGACCTGTTTCGTGAAAAAGGGTGCGAAGCCGAGTGATCCGGATTTCCTGTTGCGCGATGCGGAGGTCAACGCGCGGATCAGGGCGGCCTTCGAGGCGGAAGGCGCAGATGTCTGGTATGTGCAAGGATTCAAGGAACGCATCC